>CAZTZN010000054.1:0-24318 GCA_964617715.1 uncultured Armatimonadia bacterium
GGTCGGAGACCTTCGCCCACAGCCATCGCTCTGCCTCATCAGCCGGGCAGTCTGGGCAGGTGGTGCCCACTACGGGCATCGCCACTTCCTCGACGGTCAGCGTGTCGAGCAGTCGTGCGATGGCGGCCATTGCGCATTCAGCCTCTCGCCTTCGTGTTGGAGCGCGACTGAATCAGCCCTCGGCGCCCTTTGCTCCCTCAGCGACGGTAACACCTGCGGAGCCGCACGTACCATCGGCGATCACGACCTTGTGCTCCGCCAGCAATTGTGCAATTGTCTTCACGCTGATGTCTCCCTGCCTGCGTCGCGATAGATCCGGACCATCTCGGCATACTGTCCGCACGTCAGCCTGCCCTCCGGGCAGCGCCCGAGGCGGACGCACTTGGGGCCGGCATCCTGGAAGGCCGCGGGCGCGATCGGCCGCACCCGCGCGAGCATCATCTCGGCGACGCGGCGAATCTCCCACTGCGCGCGCCGGCACAGCCGCTCGGCGAAGAAGTGCAGCAGCTCGCGGGCGTTCATGGTGACGAAGATCTTCGTCTCGCACGCGTTGGGCAGCACGTAGCGCGCATCCTGGTTGCTGCCCTCGCCGGTGCGCCCGAGTGCATCATTGAGCGCGGCGTAGCGCGCGGCAATCAGCTCCATGGTTTCGTCGAAGTACCCGACCGCATCGACCTCGCGTCCGCCCACTACGACAGTGCGCCCCGCAAGCTCAGGGGGCACCACGTAGTCGAACGAGTCGTGCGCCACATAGCGCTGCGAGCGCTGCGAATAGCTGGCGATGCGATGGCGCACAAGCTGATGGGTCAGCGCCCGAGAGACGCCCTCAAGGTAGAAGGTGAACGAAGCGTGTTCCAGCGGGCTGTGATGGCCCATGCGCGAGAGCCGCGCGACCAGCGCGTGCGCGTCGTCGGCGCAATGCTCGAGCAGCCGCTCGGTGTCGGCCGCATAGCACAACCGTGCCGCCGCCGCGATGACCTCATCGGGGCGCTCGGTGTGTTGTACGAGGGTCACGTGCGGCTCAACAGCGGGCACCGGCCGTCATCCGTTCCGGGATCGCTCGATCCATGGTAGGTGTGCGGGCATACCGCATTCGCCGTCATGCGCGCGAGTCCTCTCCCGGTTCACAGATAGTCGCGGGGGATCATATTGCCCGGGTTCAGGATCCGCGCCGGATCGAGCGCGCGCTTGGCGGCGGCGATCTCCGCCAGGCCTTCCCGCCCGTACATCAACTCAAGGTAGGGCACGGCGCGCCCGTCGATGGGCAAGGTCTTCTTGCCGACACCATGCTCGGCGGTGATGGTCCCGCCGAGGCCGATGGCGGTGCGTGCCAGGAAGATGTACTGCTCCATCGCGGCCTGCTGCTCGGCGGCGTCGGCGGGCAGGAAGTCCACGTGCAGGTGGTAGTTGCCGATGTGACCGAAGAGCACCGCCGATTCATCCGGGCGCCCCGTGACCTCGAGGAAGCGGCCCAGGGCCTCATGATAGGCGTCCATCATCGCCGGAAAGGCCTCGGCCGGGACTGCGTAGTCGGTGCACAGCTTGCTGGTCCCGTGCGCGCGCAGCCAGGTATTCACGTTCTCGGGCAGCGCGTGGCGAAAGGTGCGCTGCGCCTCGCGGTCACGCGCCGAGTCGGCGAACCAGTCATCGAGCGGATCGCCGGCCTCGATGATCTCCGCGAGCAGGTCGATGGCGTTCGGGTCATCGACCGCGATCTCGGTGAAGATGGCCGCCTGGTGCTCGGGTCGCACCTGCGGCTGGTCGGCCATGAAGCGCAGGGCGCCCGGATCGTAGAACTCGATGGAGACGACGGGCGCGCCCTGGCCGGCGGCATCGCGCAGGGCGTCGGCATGTGCGATGGCCGCCTCCTCGCCGGCGAAAAAGGCCGTGTCCGAAACCAGCTCCGGGCGCGGCGTGAGGCGCACCAGCACGCCGGTGATGACTCCCAGGATGCCCTCCGACCCCACGAACAGGTCCACGAGGTCCATGCCCTCGGCGGCGTAGAGTCCGGCCGCGTTCTTGGTCGCGGGCATCTCGTAGGAGGGGGCGGTGACCTCATACTGAGTCCCGTCGAGCGAGGTGAAGCGCAGCGTGCGGCCATGCGCGTTCAGCTCGCCCCGGCGCACGTGCACCTGCTCACCGGAGGGGAGGACGATCTCAAGCGCCTCGATCCACTCGCGCGTGGCGCCGTAGCGGAAGGTGCGCGCGCCGGAGGCGTTCTCGGCGACCGCGCCGCCGAGCTGGGCGGACATCTCCGTGGGCGCGGGCGGGAAGAGCAGCTCGGGCGCGAGCAGGGCATCGAGCGCCGCCAGGGTGATGGCGGGCGGGCACCATGCCCGCCGCGCCGTGCGGTCCAGCATGATTGTATACTCCAGGCCCTGGTGCTCCCCCGCAACCGGCTCGAACCCCGCGCGCTCGGGCGCGTGCGCCAGCAGCTCCATGCTCATGATGATGCCGCCGCAGGTGGCCACGCGCGCGCCCGTGAGGCCGGTGCCTCCGCCTGAGATGGTGACCGGCGTGCCCGTGGCGGTCGCCTCGCGAAGCACCTGGGCCACGTCGTCGGCGGTCTCCGGGAAGACGACCGCCTCGACGCCCGTGGCAAAAAACGTGTTGCTCTCGTCCTGCGCGTATTGCTCGATAGTCTGCGGATCTGTGCTGCGGCGCATCGTGGACCTCCGGCTCGGATCTGTGAGAATCAAGCGCAAGTTCGCCATCAAAGCGTTGGGCTCCTGTGCGTGCGGCGGCGCAGGGATGAGGGGAGGGCGCGGCGAACAACTGGCCTGCCGGACAGGTCGCCTGGACGTGAGGCATTGATGAGCTACGAACGAGGCTGGCAGGCGCTCAACCTGCAGATGCCCGACCAGATTCCGCATACCGAGTATGTGTCGAACCCCGCCTGGGTCAAGCGCCTGACCGGCTTGGACATGTATGACCCGGAGCAGGCGACGGAGGCGATGGTGGCACTCGTGCGCGAGTGGGACTACGACCTGCGCTGGCTGAACATGGCGCCCCCCAACCAGCCGCGACTCACGCACATGGGGACGGCCGTGTGGCGCGACGGCTTCGAAGTCACCGACAACCGCGAGTGTCCGTTCGCGGATGTCGAGGAGGTGCTGAGTTTCGACCCGGTCGAGGCCATCGGCATCATGCCGCACGATGAACTGGTCGAGCACTTCGCGCGCACCTGGCGTCACGCTCAGGAGCAGACGCCGACCGCGGTCGTGCCCGGCGGCTACTACAACACCATCTTCTCGTGGTGCATCCTGACCTTCGGCTGGGACCTGTTCCTGACCGCGGCGGCCCTCGACGAGGAGCGCTTCGACCGCGTGCTTGAGGGCTTCTTCGAACTCTCGATGGCGTCGTTCCGAGCGCAGGCGCAGTGCGGCTGCAAGGTCTTCATCTGTCATGATGACATCGTCTGGACCTCGGGCGCGGTCTTCCGGCCCGAGTGGTACCGCGAGCACGTCTTCCCCCGCTACCGCAAGCTGTGGGAACCGCTCAAGGAGGCCGGGATCATCCTGCTGTTCTGCTCGGACGGAGATTACACCGAGTTCATCGACGATCTGGCCGACTGCGGGGCCGACGGCTTCATCTTCGAGCCGATGACCGACCTCGAGTATGTCGTTGAGCGTTACGGGCAGAGCAAGGTGATCATCGGCAACATCGACTGCCGCATCCTGACCTTCGGCGACGAGGAGGACATCCGCGCTGAGGTCAAGCGCTGCGCCGACCTCGGACGCGACTGCCCGGGCTACTTCTTCGCAGTGGGCAACCACATTCCGTACAACGTGCCGGTCGAGAGCATCGCGGTGTACGCGGACGCAATCCGCGAGCTGGGCCGACGCTCCTGAGGAGGCGTGGGGGATGGGCTGCGCGCTCACCGACTTGACGCAGGTCACCGATACCGCCGCGCAGGTCATGCGGCTGACCAACGCCGCCTTCGCCGAGTATGAGGGCGCGATGGAGGTCGATGAGGCGTGGACTGCGTGGTACCTGCGCCGTCCGGGTACCGACCCGGCGTTGTGTCAGGCCGCGCTGGACGGCGACCGCCTGGTCTCGCAGGTGCTGGTGTGCGTGCAGGAGCTGCAGATCGGTGGCGAGCGCCTGCGCTGCGGGATTGTTGACAGCGTGGCGACTTTCCCTCAGTACCGCCGCCGGGGTCTTGCGCGGGCGCTCATGGAGCGGGCGCACGAGGCGATGGCGCGGGCCGGGATCGAGGCGTCGGTGCTTTACACCAATCCGGCGGGCCATCCCTATCGCTTCTATCAGCGCCTGGGCTACCTCACCCGGGCGCAGGGTGCGATGTTCCTGGGACCGCGGCCCGAGGCAGGCGGCTGCGCCCCGCCGCCCGTCGATGGCGTTGAGCACGGCCCCGCGTTGCGCGCGCT
This sequence comes from uncultured Armatimonadia bacterium, assembly GCA_964617715.1. Classification (GTDB taxonomy): domain Bacteria; phylum Armatimonadota; class Zipacnadia; order Zipacnadales; family UBA5352; genus JALGVA01. The sequence goes on from CAZTZN010000054.1 coordinate 4,389, forward strand.
GCTGAACGGCTACTTCGCGAGCTACGAGGGCTACGCGCCCCTGGATGAGGCCTTGTGGCGCTGGCACAAGCTCGACCCGTCCGCCGAGCCGCCCACCATCGTGGCCGAGATGAGCGGCTCGCGGCCGATTTCGACGGCGACCTTCGCGCGTGCCGAGCTGAAGCTGCAGTCAGGGACACGTTCGGTCGCGGTGGCCTGCGATCTCGCCGCCGACGTAATGAACGCCGATCAGGTGCGCTCGCTGCTGGCCGCCGCACCCGAGGAGACGGTGCTGCTGATTCTCGATGAGGCGGCAGCGGAGTGCGAGATGGTGGACAGTATCGGGTTGCGGCGCGAGGTGGGCGAGGTCGCGATGGTGCTGCCCTTCACGAGGGCTGTGAGCGATGCGCTGAACCGCCATCACGGTCCGTGGTACTTCATGGTCGAGTCGCTGGTAGGAGTCTGAGCGGGAGGTGGGCGCGCGTGAGACCTGAGGGACTGCCGGTCATCGATCCGGAGCTGTGCACCAACTGCGGCCGGTGCGTCGCCGTGTGCTCGACGGACGTGCTGGTGCCGGGTGAGAAGCACCCCGCGCCCGATGGCCCCACGCCGTGCTTCGTGTGTGGACACTGCGTTGCGGTATGCCCGACCGGGGCCATCAGCCACCCGTCAATGAACCCCGACCACTTCCGGGAACTGCTGCCGTGGGACGAGGGCGTTGATCCGCGCCTGCTCTTCGATCTGTTGCGCAAGCGCCGGAGCGTGCGCAGTTACACGGACCAGCCGGTGTCCGAGGAGGATGTCATGACGCTCATTGAAGCCGGCGTGCAGGCTCCGAGCGGGCTCAACGAGCAGTCGTGGCATTTCAACGTAATCCAGGACCCAACGCGGCTGGCGCAGATCCGCCGGCGCATCCTGGCGATCTACGTCTCTCTTCTCAATATGCTGGACGGGACGCTCAGCCGCGCGATGCTGCGGTTGACCCTGGGGGCACAGGCCATCGAGAGCCTGGAGGAGGCGCGGCCGCTGCTCAACAACGTCATCGCCGGCCACCATGAGGGCATCGATCGGCTGCTGTGGGATGCACCCACGCTTGTGATCGTGCACTCGCCCGAGGAGGACCCCACGGGCACCGAGAGCGCGCATTACGCGGTGGGGAACATGATGCTGATGGCGACCGCCATGGGCCTGGGCACCTGCGTCGTCGGCTTCCTGACCGCAGTCGCCGAACGCGACCGACGCCTGCAGGAGCTGCTGGGCGTGCCGTTTGATCACACCATCGACGCCGCGCTGGTGATCGGCTATCCGGCGGAACAGTACCTGCGCTCGGTAGACAAGCGGGCGGCCGCCATCGAATTCATGTGATTGCCATCGCACCAGAGGTGACCGCCGTGGATGACGTTCGCCCCGTGATCGATTCGGAGCGCTGCACGTCCTGTGGAGCCTGTGTCGAGGTATGCCGGTTCGAAGTGCTCAAGCTGCGCCGACGCGGCCCACAGGCGTGTGGCATCGGCCGCTGCATCGTATGCGGCGCGTGCGTGGCGGTGTGTCCCAGCGGGGCACTGAGCCACCCGGCGATGCCCGTTGAGCGCCTGCGCGAACTGCCCGCCGAACCCGCCGTAGGCTACGATGACCTGATGGCGTTGCTGGGCCAGCGTCGTAGTATCCGCCGATACACGGACGAGCCGATTGCCGAGGCCGACCTGCGGCGGCTCGTGGATGCTGCGGTCCTTGCGCCCAGCGGGCACAATGCGCAGCCGTGGCACTTCACCTTCGTAACCGACGCTGCGCGGCTGGAGGAGATCCGCGCCGCCTACGCCGAGTTCTTCCGTGAGCTGCTGGCGCGGGCGGCGAACGACTCCGGTCGCGAGGAACTGGCTGCTGCTCACGGTGAGTCCGCGCTGCATGTGCTCGACGCCCTGGGTGGGGCGCTGCACCTGCTGGTGCGCGCGCACGACCGCGGAGAGGATCGCCTGCTGTGGGGCGCGCCGGTGCTGGCGATGGTCCACTCCACCGTCGAGGCGCCCGCGGCCGAGGCGAGCTGCACCTACGCCGCGGCGAATCTGATGCTGGCCGCGACGGCGTTGGGCCTGGGCACATGCGTGGTCGGCTTCCTCAGCATCCCGATGCTCATTGATTCGAGTTTCATGTCCGTGCTGGACCTGCCGGAGGACCATGTCCTGCACGTGGGCATGGCGCTGGGCCATCCGGCGCGTCGCTACCTGCGTTCGGTGGTCCGTCGCGACCCGCCGATCACCATCACCTGACGCACCGGAGGTCTCCCCACGATGCCGGAGGTCGAGCTGCACCACGCGGTCGCGACGCTCAGCGATGGTGGCGAGTTGACCACGCCCTGGTGGCGTGTACCGTCCGGAGCCGATGGCCCGGATCTGCTGGTGATCGCCGCCCAGCATGGCAACGAGATGCAGGGTTCGGAGGTCATCCGTCGATTCATGCGCGAGTGCGCACAGAAACTGGTGTGTGGGGTGGCGTGGCTGGTCCCGTTCGCGAACCTCCCCGCAATCCGTCATCGGCGCAACAGCATCCTCCTCGGTCCCGAGGAGAAGGGCACCGAGCGGCACCGGGCGCACAACATGAACGGGCAGTGGCCCGGCGACCCCGCGGGCAACGACGTCCAACGCCTCGTGCACGTGTTGTACCAGGAGATCGTGGGCCACGCCAGCCATGTGATTGACCTGCACTGCTGGAACAAGTTCTGGGCGACCGCCGCGCTGGTCACCGACGACGGTGGTGAGAGCCGGCGCATGGGCGAGGTGGCGGGCACGCGGTTCACCTGGTGGCGCGAGGCGGCGCCGGTCGAACTGCCCGGGCAGGTACGGGGCGCGGTCGTCGCGCAAGGCGGCGCGGGCATGGTCATGGAGTTCGCCGGCCAGTACGTAATGACCGAGCGCGAAGTGCAGACCGGCCTGCGCGCCGTGACCAACGTCGCCAGGATGTTGCACATGCTGCCCGGCGAGCCGGAATTGCCGCCCGACACCGGCATTCACGTAACCGACGAGGCTACCGTGCCGGTGCAGGCCCCGTGCTCGGGCCTCTTCGTGCCGGCGCCGGACTTCGCCCTGGAGGACCGCGTGGAGCAGGGGCAGAGCCTGGGGCACATCGTCCGCGACGAGGACCTTACGACCGAGGAGATTGTGGCGCCGGTCGGCGGCTGGCTGTGGCGCTTCGGCAGCCACCGGCCCGATCCCGACGTCAGCCTTGCCGACCAGCACCCCTACTCGGAAGCCGGCGACCCGCTGGCGAGTATCGTGACCGGGTGACCGGCCGGCCGGGAGCCTGGGGGCAAAAGCGACGGCGGCTGTGAAGAGCCGCCCTTTGAACGCCACGGCACGGAGGCCCGACATGGCGCTTGAGGCGAAGCTCGACTACGCGGTTGCGACGCTGCGTGACGGCTCGCAGGTGCGCACGCCGTTCTGGCACATAGACTCCGGGCGTGCGGGCGAGAGCTTCATGGTACTCGCCGCCCAACACGGTAACGAGGTGCAGGGCTGCGAGGTGATCCGGCGCTTTCGCGAGGTCTGCGAGCAAGGCCTGCGCGCGGGCGAGGTCTTCCTGGTGCCCTTCGCCAACCTGCCGGCGGTGCGGCATCGCCGCTCGCACATCAGCCTGGGGCCCGAGCAGCCCTACGGTGATGACGAGGGGCACAACATGAACCGCACCTGGCCCGGTGACCCCGAGGGCAACGATACCGCGCGCGTGGCGCACTCGATCCATGAGGCGGTGGTGCGGCATTGCTCGCGCTGCCTGGACTTTCACTCGTGGTCACGCTTCACCGCGACGGCCACACTGGCCCGCAGCGACAACGAGCACTCCGTGGCGATGGCACGCGCAGCGGCAATCCGCTTCATCAGTTGGCGCCCGGCCGGCGGCAATCTCGGCGGCGGCACCACCATCGGTGCGTTCTTCAACAACGATCCCGCCCGCGGCGCAATCACCATCGAGCTGGCGCCGCAGTGGGTCATCCGACCGAAGGAGGTGGCCGAAGGCCTGCGCGCCGCGGTCAACTGCGCGAAGCTCTTCGGTATGATCGACGGAGACCCCGAGCCGCTGGAAGGCCCTTACGTCGAGTTCGGCCTTGACCCGGAGGCCGATGAGGCGAAGCTGCACAGGCTGGAGGCGCCCTGTGCGGGGCTCTTCGTGGAGGCGGGGCTGGAGACGTCCGACCCGGTGAAGAAGGGGCGGCTCCTGGGGCACCTGATCCGCGAGGAGGATCTCGAGACCATCGAGTTCCGCGCCCCTGCCGATGGCTACCTGTGGAACTACGGCTGCTTTCGTGCGGACTCGGACGTGGGTCTGCCGGGCCAGCATCCGTGGGCAGATGCCGGCGATCTGCTCGCGTCGGTGCGCGAACCACAGGACGGGATGAGTTGCTAACATCGGAGGGAAGCGCCGATGACGAGCCTTGCGGTGGTGATCATGAGCGCGGCGAGCATACTGTCGGGGGGAGCGCAGCGTGCCGGGGCATTGCCCGCGCACACCATCGCGCTGCTCGAGGCGGCTGAGCGACCGGTGCGCATCGTCTGCCTGGGCGACAGCATCACGGGCGCATACTACCACACCGGCTCGAAGCGCGCGTACTGCGACATGCTCGGCATCGCGCTCGAACGCCTCTACCCGGACGTTGAGGTTACTGTGGTCAACGCGGGGATCAGCGGCAACACCTGTGCGCAGGGCCTGGCACGCCTTGAGGCCGACGTGCTGGCGCACGAGCCGGATCTGGTCACGATCATGTTCGGCATCAACGACATGCGTGAGCGCAACCCCGGAGCGTATCGCACGAATATGGAGGCGCTGGTGGACCGCTGCCTTGACGCCGGCGCGGAGGTCGTGCTGTGCACGCCGACCTGGGCCAACGATCTGGAGGTGCGCCCGATCGAGTTGCAGGAGCAGTACGTGGCCGCCGTGAAGGCGATCGCCGCGGAGCGCGAGCTGGCCGTGGCCGACTGCCACCGCGCCTTCCGCAGCCTGCTGGACACCGACCCGCAAGCGTATGCCCTGGCGATGAGCGATGCCGTCCACCCGAACATGAACGGACACAAGCTGATCGCCGAGGTCATTGCGCAGGCCATCTCGGGGCGCGCAATCACGCAGGCTGATGTGGCGCCGCCACCGGTGCAGATGCAGCGCAGCTTCATGCGCATGGCCGCGGGGGAGCCGGTGCGCGTGATCGCCATGCCGCCCTTCGACGAGCTTATCGTGGAAGCGCTGAACGCGGTGTCCGGTGCGCAGGCGCCGGTCGAGGTGACGACCTGGCCACCGGCGGAGACGGTGGCGGAGATGGAGCGTTGGGCGAAGACAAACGTCCGCGCCGGAGCGCCGGACCTGGTGATCGTGGCGGTGCCCGCAGAGGCGACCGCACCCGACCGCGCCGCCTACGTGAAAGGGTGCGAGTGGACGCTCAACTGGTCGCTGGCCTTCGGGCCGGGCACCTGGGACTGTATCCCCGTGCTGCCATCGGTGCTCACGCCCGACCTCACCCCCGAGCAGCAGGCGAACGCGGACATTGTCAGGACGCTCATCGCCGGCAAGGACCTGCGTGGGCTGACGCGCCTGCCCGGAGATGGCGCCTCCGCTGCAGAGCTGTTGCGCGCTTTCGTCGTCGAGCAGTTCGCGGCGTGGCAGGCTACCCGTTGACCACGAGATCGCGCACGCGGGCCAGCGTCGGCTCGTCGATCTCGACGCGCGCGACCACGTACTGCGGCTCGTACTCCGCAGCCGAGACGTGCCCGCGCTCGTTGAGCATCTGCATCAGCTCCATCCGGTGGTAGGGGATGTGCAGCGTCACCTCGATCAAGTGCGCGAACAGCAGGTCGGACATGCGGCGGCGCAGGTCGTCCAGCCCCCGATCTTCCAGTGCCGAGACGCGGATCGTATTGGGGATGCGGCTCTCGAGGATCTCCAGCTTGCGTTCGGACGAGATCAGGTCGATCTTGTTGAGCACCGCGATGGTCGGGATCTCCGCCGCGCCCAGCTCCTCGAGCACCGCCGCGGCGGCCGCGTACTGCGCCCATGCCGCCGGGCAGGCGGCGTCGATCACGTGAAGCAGCAGGTCGGCCTCGGTGACCTCCTCGAGCGTCGCGCGGAAGGCGGCGACCACCTGGTGGGGGAGGTCCTGGATGAAGCCGACGGTGTCGGTCAGCAGGCACTCGCGGCCCTCGTCGAGGTTGATGCGCCGGGTGGTGGGGTCGAGCGTCTCGAACAGTCGATCGTGGGTGCTGACCTCACGCGACCCCGCCAGTGCGTTGAGCAGCGTGGACTTGCCCGCGTTGGTGTAACCGACCAGCGAGGCGGTGGGCAGGCCCGACTGCCGCCGCGCCCGGCGTTCGGTCTCGCGGCGCGCGCGCACCTGCGCGATCTCCTCTTCCAGCCGCCGGATGCGCCGGCGCAGCGTACGACGCTCGACATCGATCTTGGTCTCGCCCGGCCCACGCACGCCCATCCCGACCCCCACGCGCGTGCCACCGATGCGGTCCATCATGCGCCCGCGGCCGGCCAGGCGGGGCAGGGCATAGCCGGCCTGCGCGAGTTCGACCTGAAGCTTGCCCTCGCGCGTGCGTGCGTGCTGCGCGAAGATGTCGAGGATCAGTTCGGTGCGGTCGAGGACCTTGCAGTCGAGCGCTTCGACGAGGTTGCGGTTCTGCACCGGCGACAGCTCGCCGTTGACGATCACCACGTCGGCGTCCAACGCCGTCACTTCGCCGGCCAGCTCGTCGAGTTTGCCCGCGCCGATCCACGTCTTCCGGTCGGGCTTGGCGCGGCTCTGGGTCATCAGGCTGAGAACCGAGGCGCCGGCGGTCTTGGCAAGCTCGATCAGCTCGCGCATTGACCGCCGGCCCCGGCCTTCGAGGTCGTCTATGCCGACGAGGATCGCGCGCTCGATCCCGGCGTTGTCCGCCTGCTCGTCCGGCCGGTCCATGTGCCTCAAACGCGCTCACCTCATCGCGGCGGTGAGGTTACCAGGAGACCCCGCCGCGTCGCATGTTGTCTATCGCCTGCTCGATCTGCCCGAGCTTGTCGGCGCCCTTGATGGTCAGCGACATGCGCACGAAGCCCTCGCCGCACGGGCCGTAGATCACGCCGGGGATGGCGAGCACCCGGCAGTCTGCCAGCAGCTTCTTCGCGAAGCTCTCGCTGGTAAAGCCCTGCGGCACCGGCACCCAGACGTAGAAAGTGGCGCGCGGGGGCTCGATGGGGCAGCCCAGGCTCTGCAGCCCGGCTATCAAGGCATCGCGGCGCGCGCGGTACTCGGCCTGCATCTTGGGCGCGGATTGCTCGTAGCCGTTGAGGCCCGCGATGGCGGCGCGCTGAACGGCCATGAAAGTGCCCGAGTCCACGTTGCTCTTGGCGCGTGAGAGCGCCTCTATGTGTTTCTCGCCGCCCATGGCCCAACCAACGCGCCAGCCGGTCATGTTGAAGGTCTTCGACAGCGAGTGCATCTCGATGGCGACGTCCTTCGCGCCGTCTATCTCCAGGATGGAATGCGGCCGGTCGGCATCGTCGTAGTAGACCTCGCTGTAGGCGGCGTCCTGGACGATCACCATGTCGTTCTCGCCCGCGAAATCCACGGCCTGCTGCAGGAACTCCAGGGGCGCGACCGCCCCGGTGGGATTATTCGGGTAGTTCAGGAACAGCATCTTCGCCTGCTGCCGCACGGCCGCAGGGATGGCGTTCAGGTCGGGCAGGAAGCCGTTCTCAGCGTCCAGCGGCATGGGGAAGGCGGCGCCGCCGCACCAGCCTGCCTGCACCCTGTACACTGAGTAGGCCGGATCAGGAACAAGCACCACGTCGGCCGGGTCAATGTACGCCCAGACGATGTGCACCAACGCCTCCTTGGCACCGATGGTGCTCTGAATCTCGCCCTCCGCGTCCACGTTCACCCCGAAGCGCCGTCGGGCGAAATCGGCGATTGCCGCCTTGTACTCCGGGGTGCCGAACCCCGATTCGTCATAGGGGTGAGTCTCGGGGTCATGGGCCGCCTCGCAGAGCGCGTCGATCACGAACTGCGGGGTGGGCATGTCCGGGTCGCCGATGCCGAAATCAATGGGCTCGTGGCCCTCGGCGATCATCTTCGCCTTGAGCGCGGCGATCTCCCGGAAGGGATAGGGCGGGATGCGCTGAAGTCGCTGGGCCTGCTCCATGCTGGGGTCTCCTCGTTGCGTCCGCGGTTGGTGAGGTGGCCGTGGGGCGCGCCCGCCGGCCGGGACTTGGGACGGCCGGGTCAATTCAGGGCCGGGGCCAGGAAGTCATCGCTCAGCTCGCCGCTGAAGACCTCCACTGCCGGGCCGGTCATGAATACGTGGTTGTCGCCCTTCCACTCGACGTCGAGGCTCCCGCCGAGAAGTTGCACCTCGATGGCGCGGTCCGTCAGGTCGTTGAGCGCACATGCCACGCAGGTGGCCGATGCGCCGGTACCGCAGGCGAGTGTCTCGCCCGCGCCGCGCTCCCACACGCGCATGCGCACGTGATGTCGGTCGATGATCTCGACGAACTCCACGTTGGTCCGCTCGGGGAAGGAGGGGTGATTCTCAATCTGCGGGCCCAGCTCGGCGACCGGCGCGGTGTCTACCGACTCTACGAACAGCACGCAGTGCGGATTGCCCATGGACACGCAGGTGACGCGGATGAAGTCGGTGCTCACGCATAGCTCCTGATCGATCACCGGCTCGTCGGCCGGTTCGCCATCCATGGGGATGTCGCCGCGCGCCAGCCGCGGCTCGCCCATGTCCACGGTCACGCAGATGACTTCGTTGTCGCGCACCGTCAGCGAGGGGCGAATGATACCCGCGAGTGTCTCGACCTCAAGCTCCGTCCTGTCGGTGAGTCCGTGCTCATAGACGTACTTGGCCATCGAGCGCATGCCGTTTCCACACATGCTTGCCTCGGACTCGTCCGGGTTGAAGATGCGCATGCGGAAGTCGGCGCTCTCGGACGGCAGGATCAGGATCAGGCCGTCGCTGCCTACGCCGAAGTGCCGATGCGAGACCAGCGCCGAAAGCCTGCCGAGGTTGTAGCACTCGAGATCCTGATCGTGTCCGTCGATGAAGACGTAGTCGTTACCCAACCCATGCATCTTGGTGAACTGCAGTGGCATCGTGCACCTCTGTCTTGCCTATGACTTGCGATTGCGTGTGTGATTCCCGGGCGCGTCGCGCGCCGGTCCTATCATGACGATGGCGCTCTTGAAGATCAATATGTCATCACGCCGACAGTGGAGGCGCACGGTAAAGGCGTCGAAAGCGACTACGGTCCCCCGGATAGTCCTGCCCCCCAGCAGCACGATCTCCACAGCCTTCTTCGACGTGCGCATCTCGTTGAGGTACTCGTCCTGGACCGCCGGCTTCGCGCCCGGCATGGTCATCCCCTCATTTGCGACAGACGTTGCGCGGCCCGGACGATGATGACGGTGCAGGCACGCCGCTGGCGTTCGCCGCCGATCGCCAGCCACCGGTAGCCGTGGTCGCCGCGCAGCCACGTCATCTGTCGCTTGGCGTACCGTCTGGTGTCTCGTTTGATGAGCTGCACGGTCTCATCCAGGTCGCGCTTCCCACCGAGGTACTCCAGGAGGTGGCGGTAGCCGATGGCCTGCATCGACTGGGCTCGCGCCGTCACGCCGTCCGCCACCAGGCTGCGCACCTCGTCGAGCCAGCCCGCAGCCATCATGCGCTCGACGCGACGCTCGATGCGGTCAAAGAGAAGCTGTCGGGGGGCCGTTAGCACATATTTCGCGCAATTATACTCAGGGGCATCGGCAGCGTCAACGGGCCGTCGGCGCGCCTGCACCGCCGAGATGGGCCGACCGGTCAGCTCGAAGATCTCGAGCGCGCGTACGATGCGCCGGATGTCGCTGGGTTCGATCCGCCGGGCCGCCGCGGGATCGATCTGCGCCAGCCGACGGTGCATGACCTCGGCGCCCAACTGATCGGCCTCGGCGCGCAGCCGCTCGCGGACCTCGCTGTCGCGCCGGCCGGGGGGGAAGTCGAAACCCTCGATCAACGCGCGAATGTACAGGCCTGTGCCCCCGCAGAGGATGGGTAGGCGCCCGCGCGCGTGAATCTGAGCGATCAGTGGCTCGGCGTCCGCGCAGAAATCCGCCACCGTGTACCCGGCATCGGGGGGCACGAAGTCGATCAGGTGGATGGGGGCGCGCGCACGCTCGGCGCGGGTGGGTTTGGCGGTGCCGATGTCCATGCGCCGGTAGATCTGCATGGAGTCGGCCGAGACGATCTCGCCGCCGACCAGTTCCGCCACCCGCAGCGCCATCTCGGTCTTACCGGTGGCCGTCGGCCCGGCAATGACCAACAGCGGCGTTGTGTCCGCGGCTGCGTTCACGGCGTGAGGATCACCTTCAGCGTGGTGTCGGGTTCAGCGGTCATCAGTTCGAACGCCTGCGCCACGTCTGTCAGCGCCATGTGATGGGTAACCAGCCGCTCTGGCGCGGCCTCACCGCTCTCGGCCAGCGCCACCGCCTGTGGGATGGTCCCGCCGTGCAGGCGCGATCCGCGGAAGTCCAGCTCCTTGCGCACCATCAGCGCGCCGGGGATGCAGATCTCGTCACTGCACAGCCCCAGCATCACCACCCGCCCGCTCGCGGCCACCAGCTCCAGGGCCTGCCGTACCGTCGCGGGGCGGCCAACCGCCTCGACTACCACCCCCGGGCCGCCGGGGCCGCACCAGCGGGCCAGCTCCTCCGTCACGTCCCGCTCGCCCGCGTCGATGGTCGCGTGCGCGCCCAGGTCCCGCGCCAGGGCCAGCCGCCCGGCGGACAGATCGCTCATCGCCACCCGTGCGCCGCGTGCCAGACAGACCAGCAATACCGAAAGGCCGATAGTGCCTGCGCCGATGATGAGCACGGTGTCTGCAGCCGCGACCTGCGCGCGCCCGACCGCCTGCATTCCAATCGACAGCGGCTCGACCATCACCGCGGCGTCCGCCGACAGGTCCTCGGAGACAGCGTGCAGGCAGCCGACCGGCGCCACGTAGTAATCCGCGAATGCCCCCGGCGCGTGTACGCCCAGCACGCGCATGTTCTCGCAGCAGTTGTAGCGCCCGCGGCTGCACGGGTAGCAGCTTCCGCAGGGCATGGACGGATCGAGAACGACCCGTGCCCCGATTTCGGGGGGCCGCGGTTGGTTGCGCCCGGGGATGCGCGGCGCCTCGCCGGGCGCGATCTCGACCACCCGGCCCACGACCTCGTGTCCGCCGATCTGTGGGTAGCGGAAGAACGGCTGCGAGCCCTCGTAGGCGTGCAGGTCGCTGCCGCACACGCCGACGGCTTCAACCTGCACGAGCGCCTCGCCGGCACTGGGCGTCGGACGCTCGACTTCACGAATCTCGACCTGGTGGGGGGCAACGATCACTGCAGCCTTCATGATGGCCTCGGTTCGGTGCTCAAGTACCCTCTGCACCCGGGCAATTCGCTTCACATCGGCGTCTGACCTGCGCGCAGGGAGGTGAGGCCGCTACGTCGAAGCCCCGATGTGGTGAAGGTGATGGGCGAGTCTGGCGTGCCAACCGGCGGGCTGCGGGGGCGTCGGCACGGACGGATCGAAGTGGCGCTGCTGGCGGCGGCGGTGCTGATCGTGGCCGTGGGCGGGCTGTCGATGCGCCTCGGTCCGCGCTGGCCGCGCCGCCTCTTCTTCCGCGGACCGGCGGGCATCGTCATCCATCATACTGCTACGGGCGCGCGCGTTAAGGGGCATGTGGTCGATGCCGAACGCATCGCCTGCTGGCACGAGCAGCGCGGTTTCAGCGCCGAGTACCGCGGCCGGGTCTATCATATCGGCTACCACTACGTCATTCTGCCCGACGGGACACTCCAGCGCGGCCGACCGGAATGGATGATGGGCGCGCACACCTACGGCTACAATGACTATCTGGGCATCTGCCTGGTCGGCAACTTCGACTCGCACACCAACCCCAGCGGCGCACAGCAACCGGCGAGGCCCACGACGGCACAGATGGCGACGCTCAAATCGCTCCTGCGCGATCTGATGATCAAGTATCGTCTGCGACCGGAGGACATCCACGCGCACTGCGAGTTGGCGGCAACTGCGTGTCCCGGTGACCGCTTCCCCATCGACGAACTGCGACGTGAGTTGGCCGACGGCGGGTAGTGACTTCTGTCGCCTGAGGGAGGTCACAGTCGGGAGACTGCCGAACTGCCCGCATGGTCGGGCGCAATCTGTTCGCTGCATTCATGGCTGACGAGGACGTAGACACCTTGCCGCGCGACGGTGATAGCAGGAGGAAGATGATGGACCAGCAGGTGAGCCCCGCGGTCGTGGTAATCGTGCTGATACTCATTGTGGCGATCCTCGTCGGCCTGTACTTCCTGGTCGTTGAGGGCAAGCCGGAGGGTGGCGGAGAGGGGTCGATCGGGGAGATGCCGATGGACCTCGGAGCGCCCGCCGAAGAACCCGCGCCCGGGGCCGAAGCGACCGCCACCGATGAGGACAGTGCGACCGAAGACGCGGAAGCAGCGGATCAGGCGCCAGCGGTTGACTCCGCCGACGATCAGAGCGTGGAGCAGGGTGGGGCCGAAGAGACGCCCCCCGCCGAGGATCACGCCGACGGCGAATAGCCCGATATGCGCTGACTGGCCCTCAGCTCGCTCTGAGCGGTCGGTGCCCCGCGTGGGCCGCTGATGCCGAGGTGCAGACCCGAGCGTGAGCGCGGCGCCCCTGGAGACAGGCGCGACGGTGTTCGCACCCCATGGCGTACCTGATAGGTCGGATGTCGGCCCTCCACGTCCGGTGACGTGGAGGGCCGTGGTGTTGGGCCTGGCATTGCTGGTCCCCAACGTAGTCTTCGTCCTCTATGGTTACATCTGGCACCAGAGCCGGCCCACCACGGTCTCCCTGTTCTTCAATGTGGTCGTCACGCTGCTGGTGGTGATTGCGCTCAACGCCGCGATCCGCCACCTGCGCCCGGCATGGGCGCTCACGCGGGGCGAGCTGCTCACCATCTACGCGATGCTCAGCGTTGGCTCGGCGGTTGTGGGCCTGGATCAGCTTCAGACGCTCGTCCCGGTCGTTGCCTATCCTGTGTGGCATGCCAGTCCCGAGAACGACTGGGAGACGCTGTTCGTCCGTGACATGCCCTCATGGCTCACCGTCTCCGACCCGGATGCCCTGTGGGCCTACTACGACTCGCGCGCGCCGCTGCTGCTGACCGACTACTGGCGCCCCTGGGTGCGTCCGGCGCTGGTATGGTCGGGTTTCATCTTCACGCTCGTGTTCGTGATGCTGTGTCTGAACACACGGCTGCGGCGCAACTGGACCGATGAGGCCAAGCTGAGCTTCCCGATCGCCCAGATCCCGCTGGAGATGACCAGCTCGCGGCGCACCATATTGGCCGACCGGCTGTTCTGGATCGGCTTCGCCCTGGCATTCATCATCGACGCCATCAATGGCTTCCACCTGATCTATCCGTCCATCCCCAGTCTGATGGGCACGCGCGGGGCGCACTACGACCTGGGCCGGATGGTTCACTCACGCCCGTGGAACGCCATCGGCTGGACGCCGCTGAACGTCTTCCCCTTCGCGGTGGGATTGGCGTTCTTCATCCCGGTGGACCTCGCGTTCTCCATGTGGTTCTTCTACGTGCTGTGGAAGTTCCTGCGCATCTTCTCGTCCTCGCTTGGTTGGGGCGACCTGCCGGGCGCGCCGTGGATCAACGAACAGAGCTTCGCAGCCTACCTGGCCCTGGCGGGCTTCTCGTTGTGGGCCAGTCGCCGGCACATCAGAGCCGCGCTGGGCGGTGTGATCGGCCGACGGGCCATCGACGACGCGGGCGAGCCCATGCCCTACCCGTGGGCGCTGGCCGGCGTCATCGCGGGCATCGCGCTGCTCATGTTCTTCTGCCAGCAGGCGAAGATGACGTTCTGGCCGGCCTTCGGTTTCATCGCGCTGTATCTGCTGATCTCCATCGCCATCGCGCGCGTGCGCGCCGAGTTGGGCTCGCCGGTGCACGACCTGCACTTCAGTGGGCCGCAGGTGATGCTGACCGAGGTCTTCGGCGCCGAGGCGCTGGGCAAGCAGAATCTGATCGTGTACGCCTACCTGCACGCCATCACCCGCGCACACCGCGGCCACCCGATGCCACACCAGATCGAGGGCATGAAGCTCGCCGGCGAGAGCAACACCAGCCAGCGGGGCATGGCCGTGGCCATGACCCTGGCGACCGCAGTCGCGCTGCTGCTGGGCTGGGGCGTCCTGCTCGACGCGTTCTTCCGCTACGGTGGCGGTGGCTGGGCGAGCAAGGGCCGCGAGGCGTTCTCGCTGCTTGAGCGCTGGCTCACCAGCCCGGGCGATCCGAACTGGTATGCCATCGGCGCGCTGATCTGGGGGCTGGGCTTCACCGTATTCCTGACGTGGATGCGCACCCGGTACGTGTGGTGGGTCTTCCACCCGGCGGGCTTCGCCGTTTCGGGAACCTGGTCGATGGCTCTGTTCGCGCCCTCGATCCTGGTGAGCTGGATTGCCAAGACCGCCATCCTGCACTATGGTGGCATGGGCGCGTTCGCGCCGGCGTCTACGCTGTTCATGGGGCTGATCCTCGGGGAATTCGTGGCTGGAGCGGGCTGGGGCGTGTCGGGAATCCTGATGCACCGGGGCATGTACAACTTCCTGCCGTGACTCGCCCACCATGCGTGGGTGCTCATGGTGCAGGTCCCTCCATCCCTTCCGGCGAATGCCCCCGAGGTGTTGTCGGTCAGCGGTCAGCTACCAGCTTACGGGAAACAGTTAACCGCTGATCGCTAACGGCTGACCGTTGACCGCTGGCGGCTGATAGCCGGCCCCTGCCGTTTCAAGGAGGACCGAAATGAGCCAGACGAAGATCGTCGTGACCGACTACATTGAAGACAACCTCGACTGGGAAGTCGAGGAGATGGCGAAGCGCGATATCAACTTCGAGTACTACCAGCTCAAGCTGGCGCCGGAGGAGGAGCTGATCGCGAAGATCAGCGACGCCGATGTGGTCATCGTCAACATGGCGCCCATGCCCGAATCGGTCATCAACCGCCTGGAGCGCTGCAGGCTGATCATCCGGCACGGGATCGGCTACGACAACGTGGACACCGCCGCCTGCACGAAGTGCGGCATCCGGCTATCCAACGTGCCCGACTACTGCGCGCAGGAGGTGGCGGAGCAGGCCCTGGCGCTGATCTTTGCGTGCACCCGGCGGCTGTTCGAAAGCCGGCGCATCCTCGAAGAGGCATCCGCCAGCGGCATGTGGGACTTCTCCTCGCTGGGAGACATCCACCGCATGCACGACCAGACGCTCGGCATCGTGGGCTGCGGCCGTATCGGGTCCCGCGTCTACCGCATGACCGAGAACATCTTCGGCAGGCGTATTGTCTGCGATCCCTACATGGGCGACCGCCGCATCGCCGCACTGGGCCTCGACACCGACTACGGCCTCGAGGATGTGCTGCGCGAGTCCGACGTGGTGACCATCCACACACCGCTCAACGAAGAGACGCGCTACATGATCGACGAGCCGCAGCTCAAGCTGATGAAGCCGAGCGCGTATCTGATCAACACCGCGCGCGGGGCGATCGTAAACACGGAGGCGCTGGCGACGGCCCTGCGCGAGGGCTGGATCGCGGGCGCGGGCATCGACGTCTATGAGACCGAACCGCCTCCGGCGGACCTGGAGCTGTTCAGCCTGCCCAACGCGACCCTCTCAGCGCATCTGGGCTGGTGCTCGGTGGAGGCGGGGTGGGACATCCGGCACAAGATCATGCAGGACGTGGACAACTTCCTGGCCGGACAGCCCCCGCGCTTCACGGTGAACACCGACGTCGAGGCGAGGCTGGGCGGGAAGGCATACCGGGAGGTCTGAACCTCTTCGTAGGGGGGTGGGTCGGATGCTGGACCAAGCTGCCGGCCCAAAGGGCCCGCTGCTCGCGTGGATCGAGCATATCGGTTGGGGGCTCTTCAGCATCGGCGTGCTGGTGTCGGTGATCGTGTTCATCCTTGCGGCCATCATGCTGTTCATTGGACGATAGCGCGGATTCGGCCTCCGCCGGCGCCCGCCACTTTCGCGAGCTGCGAGTCGGGCTGCAAGCCCCGACCTACGCGGTGGTGTGTAGGGGCGGCACGCGGCCTCGCCGTCCGTCGTTTGCCGTAGCTTGCGACCTGTGACTTGCGACCTGTGACTTGTGACTTGTGACTTTCAGCTCAGGAAGCTCCGAAGGAGCGAGGTACCATGCCCAAGTACAACCTTCCCGGCCCGAAGTCGGCCGAACTGCTTGCGATATCCGACAAGTACGAGGGCGGCGCCACCAGCCGCCAGCAGCCCTTCGTGTGGGATCATGCCGAAGGCGCCCGCATCTGGGATGTCGATGGCAACGAATACATCGACTGGACCTCCGGCGTTCTGGTGACCAACGTCGGTCACTGTCATCCCCACCACGTCAAGGCCATTCAGGATCAGGTCGGGCGGCTGATGTGTCCGTACGACTTCCCCACGCCCGAGCGCGTTACGCTCGCCCGGCGCATGGTCGAGATCACGCCGCCGAACCTCGACGCCTGCTTCATGCTCACCACCGGCTCGGAGGCCACTGAAGCGGCCATGCGCATGGCCAAGCGCTTTACCGGTCGCCACGAGATCATCTCGTTCTACGGGGGCTTCCACGGCCGCACCGGGATGGCCATGGCCGCCGCGGGCAAGCAGGGCACCAAGTATCACTACGGACCGGTGCTCACCGGGCACGTGCAGTCGCCCTTCCCGTACTGCTACCGCTGCCCGTTCGACCTCACTCCCGACGCCTGCGACTTCAAGTGTCTGCGCTTTCTCGACACGGTGGTGAAGACCCAGACCACCGGGGCCATCGCCGCGGTGATCACCGAGCCCTATCAGGGCGGCGCTGGCTTCATCTTCCCACCGGAAGGCTGGCTGAGCGCGCTGCAGGAGTGGTGCCGGGAGCACGATGTCCTGTTCATTCTCGACGAGGTCCAGGCGAGCTTCGGCCGTACCGGCAAGATGTTCGCCGCCGAGCACGAAGACTTGCGCCCGAACTTCATGCCCCTCGGCAAGGGCATCGGCTCGGGCATCCCCACTGCGTGCCTGATGACTGAGAAGCGCATCATGTCGGTCTTCGAACGCGGCGAGGCGTCCTCGACCACCGGCGGGAACCCGGTCTCATGTGCGGCCGCGCATGCGGTGCTGGACATCTTCGAGCGCGAGAACCTGGTGGAGAACTCGGCGACCATCGGCGCGTACATGAAGGGCCGGCTGCTGGAGCTGGCCGAGAGGTCCCCGTACATCGGCGAGGTGCGCGGCATGGGCCTGGTGATGGGCATCGAGTTCGTCGCCGACAAGGCGACCAGGGAGCCCGCGCCGGAGATCATGTGGCGCGTGATCGACACCTGCGCTACTGAGGGTCTGTGCTGCGGGGCGGTGGGCTTCTACGGCAACGTCATCCGCGTGGCCCCGCCGTTGGTCATCGATCACGACACCGCAGCGGAGTCCTGCGACATAATGGAGAAGGTCGTTCTGGCGCTGGACTGATGGCCCGGCGGTCGGGCTCCTGATTGGGGCTGTGATGCACACCGGGGCCGGGTTCGCTCCCGGCCCCGCTTCGATACTGCCGCCACATTCGAGAGACGAGGGAGAGGCCGATGACCAACCGCTATCTTGACGCCGCCGGCGAACTGTATGAGAACGCCGTCGGCCTGCTGTCGGAGCTGATCAGCTTCGAGTCCACCGTCGGCAACGAGGGACCGGTGATGCGCTACATGCATGAGCGCATGGCCCAGGTGGCTGACGAGGTGGAGTTCGTCGAGGTCACCGAGGCTATCAAGGACGACCCCGACTACTCCTATCCCGTGGTTACCACCTACGGGGATCGCCCGAATGTGCGCGCGGTCAGGCGCGGCACCGGGGGCGGGAAGACGCTTATTCTGAACACGCACCTGGACGTGGTGCCGCCCTCATCCGGGCATGTGGATCCGTTCAACGCGCGCGAGGAGGACGGCATCATCTTCGGCCGCGGCGCCTGCGACGCCAAGGGCCAGGTGACCACCGTCTGGCTGCTCTTCCGGCTGCTGGACGAGCTTGGTGTCGAGTTGCCCGGTGACATCATCGCGCACCTGGTGATCGAAGAGGAGATCGGCGGCAACGGCTCGGTCGCGATGGTCCGTTATGGCGACACCGGTGACGCCTGCGTGGTGCTCGAACCCACCGACTTCGCGCTGCTGCCCCAGGTGCGGGGAGCGGTGTGGTTTGATGCCACCGTCTACGGCCAGGCCGGGCACTCTGGGTCGGGCGGCACGGTCAGCGCGCTGCTTAAGGCCATAGATGTGATCGGACTGTTCACGGAGTATCACGACCGCATCCTGGCCGAATCGCGGGGCAAGTATCCGCTCTTCGATCAGTTCGAGAACCCCATGCCGTTGACCGTGGGCATGCTTGAGGCGGGCAACTGGCCGGCGCAGGCCCCCCAACGCGCCGATCTCAAGGGCGTGCTCGGTCTGCTGCCCGACCGGACCAAGGAGCAGGTCATGGCCGAGATGGAGGCGGCGGTGCGCGAGTCCGGCGACCCCTGGCTGGCCGAGCACTTCGAGATCGACTTCACCTATCGGCACGACGCCAACGTCATTGAGGCCGACCACCCGCTGGTGCTGGCGCTGCAGGACGCGGTGGTCGCCGTGGGCCGCGAGCCGAAGGTCTCGGCGATGACCGCGTCGTGCGACGCGTGGCTCTACAACAACCAGCTCAAGATCCCCACCGTGGTTTTCGGCCCGGGGTCACTGAGCGTGGCACACTCCGACCGTGAGCAGATCCGGGTGCAGGAGATGCTGGACGCGGCGGCGGCACTGGCTGAGTTCGCGGAGGGGTTCTGCAGGTAGCGTGGGGGTCGTGGCGAATGTGCCACAGTGGAGGGGCCATGGAACAAGCCTCGGGCGAGGAGGCCGTCTGGTTCTACCAACTGGGCGGAAAGGGACTCGGGCCGGTGACGTGGACCGAGATCGAGGCGCTGATCGCCGACAGCGCCGACGAAGCCGAGCTGCTGGTCGCGCGTGGGGGCGATGACGCCTGGCGCCGGGCCGCGGACGTCGTCGAGCAGTTGGAGGCGGCCAGGGCGGCTGCGGTGGCCGAACAGGATGCGGCGGATGCGGATCCGAAAGCGCCGCTGGTCCCGGTCCACGGGCTGGGACCGTGGCTGAAGCAGGGGTGGGAGATCATTCGCGGGGACGGCGGTGAGTTCTTCGCCGCCGGGATCGTGCTGATCGTGCTCAGCTCGTTCTCCCTCCTGCTGTGCCTGCCCGCCCTGCACGCCGGACTCTACATAATGGCGCTGAGGGGCTTTCGCGGCGAGAAGGTGGACGGGGGCACCATCTTCCAGGGCTTCAGACACTTCTGGCAGGCTTGCGCGCTCTACGCGATGATGGCGCTGATCGCCTTTCCGGCGGCGGCGGTGACGGTGCTGGCGCTGGTCATCGGGGCCGTGGTCGCCGAAGCGCCCGTGCTCGTGGGGTCAACCGGCTTGTTGGGCTTCTGGCTGGGCTTTTGCGCGGGGGGAGTGTTGCCCGGCGCGGCGGCATTCTACGCCATGCCGCTGATCGTGGACCGTCAGATGAGCGCCTGGGAGGCGGTGAAGGCCTCGTGGGCGGTGACGCGGACGGACCTCCTCTCCTACGTGGGGATGCAGCTCTCGTTCTCACTGATTTCGAGCATCGGCCTGCTGGCGGGATTCATCTTCTGGCCGCTCAGCCTGCCGATACTGCCCGCCGGGCAGGTGGCGGCGTACCGGTACCACTTCCGTGATCGGTAGCGAGCCCGTCGAGTGGAGGAGTCGAGATGACACCGATGAGCCGCGACGAGCCTGTGTGGTACTATCGTCTGGGTGGTCAGACTCTCGGGCCGGTTCCGTGGACGGAGATCGAGGCGCTGACCGCCGACACCATCGACGCCCGCGACC
>CAZTZN010000055.1:0-24131 GCA_964617715.1 uncultured Armatimonadia bacterium
CGCGAGCCGGCCGCGGGCGCCGGCCGGCCGTGAGCTGGCGACCGGTCGGCCGGGTGCCGTCCGGCTGGTGTCGCGTGGAACCGTGCGCCGTCCAGCGCGCGGAGACCTGCCCGCCTGACCGCAACGTGCCCGCGCGCAGGCTGAAGTTCTTTGAGGAGGGGGCGACCGCGCAGCGGTCGGGGGAGGGGCTTTCTTTCAAGAAAGCCCCTCCCCCACGCCGTTGCCGGTGCCGTTGCCGTTGCCCTGGCCTCGCCGTTCAGCCGGTCGGGGGCGCGACGGTGATCGTCGTGTCGGCCTGCGCGCTCACCGTCCGCGTCGCGCCGCCCGGCCAGCGCACCTCCACCTCGACCGGGCCCGCGAACCCGCCCAGGCCGAAATGCAGGGTCATCTCGCTTTGATTGCCCTGCCCGGTGGATGACTCCACCTGACGGGTGAGTGTGCGCTGCCCCAGCCGCACGCGCGCGACCGCCCCGATCGCCGAGCCCGGGCCTTGCACGCGGACACGGAGCCGGTGCCCATCCGCCACACGGTTCTCATAGAGCTTGCCGCCGGTCAACAGGTCGAGGTCACCGTCACCGTCGTAGTCGGCCCACGCGGCCTGGTAGGTGCGCTCGGCGGCGATCCCCGCTTCAGCCGTCACATCCACGAAGCGCCAGCCGCCCTCGTTGCGGTAGAGCACGCTGTGATCGCCCTCGTAGACGGTGGTGAAGTAGAGATCGAGGTCGCCATCGTTGTCGAAGTCGGCCAGCGCGGGACTCGCGAACGACTCCTGCCACGCCAGGCGGGCGATGGGGCTCATGTCCTCGAAGTGGTAGTCGGGCGCCCCGGCGTTGCGCATGAACATCGGTCGGTCCTGGTAGTCGGGTGGATGGCTGAAGTTGCCTACGAACAGGTCGATCAGCCCATCGTCATCGAGGTCGCCCCACGCCGAGCCGATGGTGTGCCCGCACACCGGATAGCGGATGCCGCCGGTGTAATCGATCTCGCTCTTCGCCACCCCCGCCACGCCGCGCTCGCCCGCCACCTCGGGCATCGGCACCGCACCCGTGTTCAGCCGCAGGCAGTTCGGCTGCAGGCGGTAGTTCGACACGTAAACGTCCGCGTCGCCATCGTCATCGAAGTCGGCGACCGTCACGCCCCGTGCCGAGCGCTTGCCCGCCGAGCTGCTGCGCCATGCCTCGCGGAAGCGCCCGCCTCCCTCATTGATCAGGATCACGTCCGGGTAGACGGCCTCCTCCCACGTCTCGTAGCCGCCCACGTAGAGGTCGAGCAGGCCGTCCGCGTTCAGGTCCACCCAGGCCGCGCCCAGCGACTGGACCACCGGCACCGCAGGCAGGCCCGCCGACCGGGTAAAGCTGCCGTCGCCGTTGTTGATCGCCAGCGCGAAACTGCGCCCGTAGGTGAACAGGTCGAGGTCACCATCATTGTCGCAGTCGCCCCACGTGCCGGACGACGACGCCACCCCATCAGGCAACGCAACCGGCTCGAAGCGCCCGCCCTCCACATTGTGGAAGAGCGTGCCGCCGATGAGCACATCGGTCCAGCCGTCGCCGTCGTAGTCGGCCCACGCGGCCGTGCCGCCTCCCGACAGCCCGACCTGCGCGGTCACATCCACGAACCACGGCTCCTGCGCGTGCGCTTCCAGGCACATCACTGCGAACGGCACAACGCCGGCCATGAGGCGCATGGCGATCCTCCCCGGACGATCGGCGTACGGCAAAACGGCGGGCCCTCGCCCGCCGCCGTCCCGTCGCGCCGCACCCGTCACGGCATCCCGGCCTGGTACAGCTCATAGAAGGTGCCGCTGACCTTACGCACGTAGCGCTGGGTCTCCGTGATGTTCGGCACCCGGTGCCCCGCCCGCTTCACCGCGTTCGGGCCGGCGTTGTAGCAGGCCAGCGCCAGGATCACACGCTCATACGTCGGGCGGTCGCGGTAGGTCTCGAGCTGCTCCGCCAGGTAGTGCACGCCGCCCTCGATGTTCTGCTGCACGTTCCACGGATCGACGCCGAGATAGCGCGCGGTGCCGGGCATGAGCTGCATGAGACCGATCGCGCCCGCGTGCGAGCGGCAGCTCGGATCGAACCACGACTCCCACTTGATGAGAGCGAAGATGAGCATGTGGTTCACGTTGTAGCGCTGCGCGTACTGCAGCACCCACGTGACGATGTTGGCCGCCTGCTCCTCCGACAACTTCGAGTTGTGCTCCCGCACCCAGGCCTTCCACGCGTCGATCACGTCGGCCCGGAACGCCGTGGCCGCAACCGGCTCAGGGAGGTCACCCTCCGCGACCGCCGGCAGTTCCGAGGTCGGCTCGGGCTCAACTGACGCATCCTCGGCGGCCTCCGAGTCCGGCGGCGGCAGGTCCCACTCGCGGATCCACGCCTCGACCACCAGCTCGCGCGGCGTCGTGTTACGCGCCACCGACGCAATCAGCGCCACCCGATCCCCCACGCGGAGGGCGTCCACGTCGGCATCGGCCCGGAGGGTCACGCACGAACCGTCGTCGAGCCTGAGCATCACCGTGCGCGACAGCTCGCCCCGCGCCCCGCTCGCCGAACACGCCATGCCGCTGACGTCGCCGAACAGCTCGATGCTGTGCGTGTCGGCGTTGTCCAGCGCCAGCGACAAGCCGTCGCGCGAAGCCACCTCCGGGGGAGCCAGCCGCTCACGCACCGCGAGGTAGAGCGCGCACGCCTCATTCGCGGTGCCGTCGGCGGCGAGCCCGGGCGAGGTCGCCGTCGCCATGCTCAGCAATGCGAGCGCCGCAAGCATCCGATCCCTCACTGCCCCCACGCCGCCTGCGCGGCGCGGTCGAACTGCTCAAAGCTGTCCTGTCCGAAGAGGACGACCACCACGCGCTGCAGGTTCGCCGCGCGTGGTGCGAACTGCGTGATGGCATCCATCATCAGGCGCGCGCACTCATCGATCGCGAATCCCCCCACGCCGGTCCCGAACGCCGGCAGCGCGAGCGATGCCACCCCCAACCGATCCGCCAGCTCGAGGCAGCTCGTGGTAGTGCGGCCGATCAGCACCGCGTCCGTCTTGAGGTCCCGGCCCATGACCGCGCCGTGGATCACGTAGCGCTGCGGCAGCGCCCCGGCCCCCGTCGCGACCGCCGACCCCACTTCGATCGGGCCCTTCGCGACCGCCTCGCGCTCGATCTCCTCGCCGCCCGCGCGCTTGATCGCCCCGGCCACCCCCGCGCCCATCCACAGGTGGTTGTTGGCCGCGTTGGTGATGGCCTCGACGTCGGCCTTCGTGATGTCGCCCTCGGCGACTTCGACGGTCAGGCCACCGACCTGCCACATTCCCACGCCCCGGTCACCTCGTCTGCCGCTGCAAATGCAAACGGCCGCGCAGTGGGCCTGCGCGGCCGGCAAATCCGCGTGCGGCCCGCAACTCGGGCAGGCCGGCGGCAGTTGTATGATGGCTGGTACGCCCACGGGGAGTCGAACCCCGGCCCCCGGGCTGAGAACCCGGTATCCTGACCACTAGACCATGGGCGCACCCTTGCACAACGGCCACGATTATAGCCCACCACCCGGTGACTGTCAACCCCCGGTCCCGCGCCCCTGAGACCCTCTACGCCAGCCCCAGCAGCCGTGCGCCGTTGTCGTGGTAGACCGCCCGACGCTCCTCCTCGGTCAGGTCGGCCTCCTCGAACATGCCCATCACGAACGCCGGGTCAATCAGGTCCATGTCCGAGCCGAACACCACCTGTCCGGGGCCGATGCGGTCGAGGGTGTCGCGCACCTTGCCGCTGCCCGCGTGGCTGGAGCAGAAGTCGAGGTAGATGTTCGGATGCGTTTCCGCCAGGGCCACCGCCGCCCGGTAGCCCGACGCGAAGGCATGCGCGATGATGATATTCAGGTCCGGGTACGCCCGGGCCCACGCCGACAGGTCCTCGGCCGAGCCCGGGTGGATCTTCACCAGCGAGGTCCGCCGCGCGATCTCCGCCATCAGATCGTACATGCGCGGGTCAGAGCTGGCCACGCCTGAGTAACCACAGTGGATCTTGACGCCTACCGCGAACTCCTCCCCCAGGTACGTGTCCATCTCCGCGCACGATTCGGCCGGCCAGTTGGCGTTGACGTAGACGTACATCAGAAGCCGCTCGTGCTCGCACGCCGCCTCCGCCATGTCGGCGTTGCCCGCGCGCATGTCGTAGGTCAGCGCCTGAGTCGAAGAGGCCACCACGTGTTCGATGTCGTAGCGTTCGCACAGGTGCACCAGGCTCTCGGCGGTCCCGCAGTTCGGGATCGCGAACGCCCAGTAGCCGAGGTGCCCGTGCATGTCGATCTTCTTCATCTACGCGTCCTCCCCGACGAAGGCCAGCGCGTTGTCACGCAGGTACCGCCTGCGTTGCGCATCGGTGATCTCCGCGTGCTCCGCCATCAGCAGTGGCGCCTCGAAAGCGCGGTCGGGCGAGTTGCTGCCGAAGATCGGCCGGTGCTCGCCCCCGAACTCGATGATCGCCTCGATGGCGAACGGGCTGTCCATCACGTGCCCATCGGTGTACACATGAGGAAAATCCTCCAGCACCGCCAGGATCTCGCCGATGATCGAGTACCCGCCGCCGACCAGCAGCACTTTGAGCCCGAGGTCGGCGGTGCGCTCGGCGATGCGCGTCGGCTGCCCCGAGCCCCCGGCGGGGATGATCGCCGCCGCTCCCAGCTCGCCCAGCGTCGCACAGATCTTCCGGAAGGGCAGCGCCTCGACCGACCAGCCCTGCACGTCCGGGAAGAACCGGAAGACGCGGAAGCCCTGGCCCACCCGCCGGCGCGCCTCCTCGCGGCAGTCGAAGTAACGCCGCGGGTCGAGCACCGCCACCGGTCGCAGCACCTCGTGCTCCGCGCACGCGCGCAGCGTCTCGTCATTACCCTCGGGCCCGGCGTACTGCACCGCCCGCCACGAGTGCGTGTACGCCCGCTCGACGTCGTGCCTCGCCAACACCGCCAGCAGGTCCTCCAGCGACCACTTCGTCGGGCGGTTGCGGTCCCAGCCGAAGCTGGTGACCATGTCGATAATCCCGGCCACGCCCATCACCCTTTGCATGCCTGAGCCACGCTGGCCCGCTGCCCGCGCGGCAGGGTTCGCCGCCGGACGGGCCCAACCTGCCGGTCATTCCGGACGCAGTCGCGCGAACACGGCCTCGTGCCTGCCCCCCGCGGGCGCGTCCTCCACGATGCGCAGTGGCAACTCCAGAGCATAGCGCTCCGGCCGTCCGCACGCCCCCTCGTTGCACGCCTGGGCCGACAGCGTCAGGCGAATCGGCGCCGCACCCTCAGCGTCGTCATGCACCCGCAGCCGCGCCAGCAGCCATGTCTCCCCGACGTAGACGGACATCGCCTCGTCGCTCAACGCGGGCGTCACGCGCCGTCCCTCGGGGTAGCGGACCTCCTCCAGCTCCAGTGCTTCTCCCGCGGCCAGCGTCAGCTCCGTCGGCTCGAGGTAGTCGTGCAGCGGCTCGTGCGAGTTGATATGCCGGCCGTCGGCAATCTCGATCCGGACCGCGACCTCGACCTCGTCGCCCGGCCGCGCGATGCGGCGTGAGGCGAAGGCCTCAACCGTCAGCGGCGTCCTGACCACCCGCGCGTCGGGCTGCACTGTGGCGGGCCTTTCGCCACCTCGCTCTTCGGCGAGTTCCAGGTACGCCTCGGTTGCCACGATCAGCGTCGCAGTTGCGGTCGGCGCGTTGCGCATGGCCGCCGAGAACGTCTCCAGCGTGCGTCGCGCGGCGTCGAGGTAGCGCGCCTCCCCGGTCGCCTCCGCCAGCCGCACCAGCACCAGCGCGGCGACCCCGTTCTCCGACGGCGTCGCGCCATCGAACGGTCGCTTCACCCGCGCCAGCAGCTCTTCGCCGTCTTCGGCGGTGAAGAAGAACCCGCCGCGCTCATCGGCGAAGCGCGCCAGCATCCCGTCGGTCAGCGCGCGCGCCTCGTCGAGCCAGCGCGCCTCGCCCGTCGCCTCGTGCAGCGCCAGCAGCCCCTGCGCCATGAACGCGTAGTCGTCGAGGTAGCCCGCCAGCTTCGCTTCACCGTTGCGCCAGGTGCGCAGCAGCCGGCCGTCGTCGTCGCGCATCTGCGTCAGCACGAACTCGGCCGCGCGCGCCGCCGCGGCCACGTAACGCGCCTCGTCCAGCAGCCGCCCCGCCGCCGCCAGCCCATCGATCATCAGCCCGTTCCACGCCGCCAGCACCTTCTCGTCGCGATGCGGCCAGACGCGCTGCCCGCGCCGCTCGCGCAGCACCGGCTTCTTCTGCTCCACCCACGGCCACAGCTCCTCATGCTCGAGGCCCCGGCGCCCGAGGTGGAGGATGTTCAGCCCCGTCGCCTCCCCGGTCGGCTCGTCCCGGAAATTGCCCGCCACGCGCACCTTGAAGATGTCGGCGAACAGCGCTCCCTCCGACTCCCCCAGCACCTCTTCGATCTCCGCGCGCGTCCACAGGTAGAACTTGCCCTCGATACCCTCGCTGTCGGCGTCCAGCGCCGAGAAGAAGCCGCCCTCCAGTGAGGTCATCTCACGCAATACCCACTCGCAGATGCCCCGCGCCGCCTGCTCATGCTCAGGCGAGCGCGTAATCCACCAGGCCTCAGCGTATGCTCGCGCAAGCTGCCCGTTGTCGTAGAGCATCTTCTCGAAATGCGGCAGCAGCCAGCGCTCGTCGGTCGAGTACCGGTGAAAGCCCCCGCCCACGTGGTCGTGGATCCCTCCCCGCGCCATCGCGTCGAGTGTTGTCACCGCCATCTCCAGCGCATCGGGCTCGCCGGTGCGCCGCTGGTAATCGAGCAGCAGCCGCAGCGCGGCGTGCGGGGGGAACTTGGGCGCGTCCGAGAAGCCGCCATCAACCGGGTCGAAGCGATCGCCGAACGCCTCCACCGCACCGCGCGCCAGCACATGCGAGAGTTCCACCGGTGCCATCTCGCGCATCCTCGCCGAGCCGCGCACCGCCTCGGCAAGCCGGTTGGCCTGCGCTTCTACCTCCTCGCGCCGGTCCCGCCAGCTTTCCGCCAGCTCGCGCACCAGCTCGCGGAAGCCCGGGCGCCCGCCCGCCCGGCTCGGCGGGAAGTAGGTGCCCGCGTACCACGGCCGCCCGTCCGGCGTAAGCCACACGGACATCGGCCAGCCACCGGATCCGGTCAGCAGTTGCGTCGCGATCATGTAGATCTCGTCGATCTCCGGGCGCTCCTCGCGGTCCACCTTGATCGCGATGAAGTGCTCGTTGAGCACGCGCGCGGTTGCCTGGTTCTCGAACGACTCACGCGCCATCACATGGCACCAGTGACACGTGGAGTAGCCGACCGACAGGAAGATCGGTTGGTCCTCGGCACGCGCGCGCGCGAACGCCTCCTCACCCCACGGGTACCAGTCCACCGGGTTGCGGGCATGTTGCCGCAGATAGGGGCTGCTCTCGAAGATCAGCCGGTTGAACTCGGGGCCACCGTCGGGGGGAAGCTGCGCGATCTCTTCGCGCGTGGGAAGCTCATCGTGCATGGTGCATCTCCTCTCGCGTCGAGGAGCAGGCCTCAGGGCACCGTGGCGCCGTCAGTTGCCCGCGGCCAGCCGCGCCGCCGCCTCGGCCACCGCCCGGCCCATCTCGGCGGTCGATGCCGTGCCGCCCATGTCGGGCGTCCGCACCGTCCCCTCCGCCACCACCTCGCGCACGCCATCCTCGACCGCACGCGCCGCGGCCGGCTCGCCCAGCGCTTCCAGCATCATCGCCAGCGTCAGCAGCGCCGCCGTCGGGTTCGCGATGCCCTGCCCGGCGATGTCCGGCGCCGAACCGTGGCACGGCTCGAACATCGATGGCCCGCCCGAGGCGCTCAGGTTCGCCGAGGGCGCAAAGCCCAGCCCGCCGATCAGCGCCGCCGACAGGTCGGTCAGGATGTCGCCGAACAAGTTCGGCGCCACCACCACGTCCAGCGTCTCCGGGCGCAGTACGAAGCGCATCGCCAGCGCATCCACGTTCGCCCACTGCGCCTCGACATCCGGGTGCCGCGCGGCCACATCGTCGAAGACATCATTCCACAGCGTCATCCCGTGGCCCATCGCGTTGGCCTTGGTCGCACTGGTCACGCGGCGCATCCCATCGCGCTCCTCGGCCATGCGAAACGCCAGCTCGATGATACGCCGACAGCCCGCCTCGCTGTAAACGCCGGTCTGCAGCGCCAGCTCCCGCGAGCGCGTGAACACCGGCCGCAGCGCCAGCGCATTCGCCACCTCCGGCGCGTCGGGGGCATAGCGTCCTCCCGCACCTACGTACATGCCCTCGGTCGCCTCGCGCACCACCACGAAGTCGATCTCAGCGGGATCGGGGTGTGTCAGGGGGTAGGGCGCGCCCGGCAGCGGTCGCACCGGACGCACGTTCGCGTACTGGTCGAAGCCGAAGCGGATCGCCAGCACGACGGCGCGCAGCGCCACCTCCTCGGGCACCACGCCGGGCATGCCGATGGCGCCCAGATAGATCGCGTCGAAGTCCGCCAACAGATCGACCGCGTCCTCGGGCATCATGCGTCCGTGCTCGCGGTACCACTCGCAACCCCAGGGCATCCGCTCGATCTCGCACTCGAAGTCACCCGCGCGCGCCACCGCATCCAGCACGCGCAGGCCCTCTTCGACGACCTCCGGCCCGATGCCGTCGCCGGCGATCACGGCTATGCGGTAGCTCGTCATGGCCATCCCCTACCAGTTGTCCGGGATCTGGTAGTTGGGGGCCTCCTCGGTGATGGTGATGTCGTGGGGATGGCTCTCATGCACGCCCGCTGCGGTCACGCGGATGAACTGCGCCCGGGTCTTCAACTGCTTGATGTTGATCACGCCGCAGTAGCCCATCCCCGATTGGAGCCCGCCGATGAGCTGATGAATCACCCCCGACAACGGGCCCTTGTAGGGAACGCGACCCTCCAGCCCCTCAGGCACCAGTTGCTCCTCCGAAGTCACCGAGGCCTGGCCGTAGCGATCGCGCACCGACGAGCGCTCCTTCATCGCCGCGATCGAGCCCATGCCCCGGTACTCCTTGTACGTCCGCCCGCGGTACAGCACGGTCTCACCCGGACTCTCCTCGGTCCCCGCCAGCAGCGACCCGATCATGACACAATCGGCCCCGGCCGCGATCGCCTTGGTGATGTCGCCTGAGTAGCGGATGCCGCCGTCGGCGATGGTGGTCGCGCCCAGCTCCGCCGCCGCCAGCGAGCAGTCACTGATCGCCGTGATCTGCGGCACCCCCGCGCCCGCAACGATGCGCGTGGTGCAGATCGATCCCGGCCCGATGCCGATCTTCACGCCATCGGCCCCCGCCTCGACCAGCGCCGCCACGCCCTCGGCGGTGCCCACGTTGCCCGCCACTACCTGCAGCCCCTCGAATTCGTCCTTGAGCATCTTGACCGTGTCGATGACCCCGTTCGAGTGCCCGTGCGCCGAATCCACCACTATCACGTCCACGCCCCGGTCGATGAGCAACGGCACCCGCACGCGAGCATCGTCGCCCACCCCCACCGCGGCCGCCACCCGCAGACGACCGTGCTCATCCTTGCACGCGTCCGGGAACTGCGCCACCTTCTCGATGTCCTTGATCGTGATCAGCCCGCGCAGGAAGCCGGCCCCGTCAACCACCGGCAGCTTCTCGATGCGGTGCTCGTGCAGGATCGCCTTGGCCTCCTCCAGCGTGGTGCCCTCGCGCGCGGTCACCAGGCCCTCGCTGGTCATCGCCTCGGAGACCTTCTTCTCCATCTCGGTCTCAAACCGGAGGTCGCGGTTGGTGAGGATCCCCTCCAGCCGCCCATCCGGGTCGGTGATGGGCAGGCCCGAGATGTGATACTCCGCCATGATGCTCAGCGCCTCGCGCACCGTCTGGTCGGGCCCGAGCGTCACCGGATCGATGATCATCCCGCTCTCCGACCGCTTGACCCGGTCCACCTCGACCGCCTGCGTCTCCGGCTCCATGTTGCGGTGGATGACCCCGATACCGCCCTCGCGCGCCATCGCGATCGCCAGCCGCGACTCGGTCACGCGGTCCATCGCCGCGCTCACAATCGGCATGTTCAGCATGATCGATGGCGTGATGTACGTGGACACTGAGACGTCGTACTTCTCCGTCTCAGCCTTCGCAGGAACCAGCAACACATCATCGAAGGAGAGTCCCTCCCTCTCGAACCGGCCCTCCATGGCGTCACCTCCGCACTGCCTGAACGACTGCGAACTCCCCCGCGCGTATTGCGCCCAAGTGTACCCACCCGGCGGCGTCGTCAAACCCGGGGCTCACCTGATCTCGAGATTCGCCCACATCAGCTCCTCGAAGCTCGCCGGATCGTTGAGGAACTCGAACCTCGCCGGATCGCGGGCGCACGCCACATACATCGGCGTGTCCCACACCAGCCCCAGCTCAGGCACCTCCCGCACCTCAGCGAAGCGTATCTCCGGCACACCGCGTGAGTACGCGGGATTCGGCTGCCAGGTGAACTCGTCGTCCTCGTCCACCAGGTACCAGGCGAACCCGCGACAGGCCTCGGTCGAGCCGTAGAACGAGGTGAAACGGTTGCTCACCCAGTTGCTCATCAGCAGCGGCCGGTCGAGCGTGTTGATGGTCACATGCCCGTAGCCCGCGGGCATGATGATCTTCTGACCCGCGCGCACCCGCGCCACGATCACGTCCTCGACCACTGCCTCGTCCGGCCCCGCGCCGAAGTCGCTCAGCTTCTGCATCACGTAGAGCGCCTCGCCGTAGAGCACTTCGTACACCTCGGGATAGGCCACATGCGTGCCCGGAATCTCGGGGTGATAGTGCCCGGAGGTCTTCATGGGCTCGCGTCCGAGCATTACGCTGCGGAACGCGCTGATGTCGTAGCGCAGCCCTCGCGCCTCACCCAGCGCCGCATCTTCCGGCATCCCGCAGTCGCGATACATCCAGTAGATCACATCCGGGCCCTCGCAGTCGCGGTCGAGCAGCACCGGTCGCAGCGCGTCCAGCTCGCGCGTGCTGTAACCCGGCCTCCGCATCTCCGGCCCGAACGACACGCCGCAGCTCTCCTCGTCGAACTTCAGCGGGTAACCCGCCAGATCCGTCAGATCGATCATCTCTCGAGTCCTCCTGCTTCGCGGGCGGCGCGTGTCGGCTCCGCCCGCGCTCCCTGTTGTGTCATCGCGACCGCGGCGGCGCCGATCACGCCCGCATTGTAACCCAGCTCCGCTGCGACAATCGGCGTGTCCACCGCCGGGCCGAACATATGCGCCCGATAGGACGCGCGCAGCGGCGCCAGGAAGACATCGCCCAGCTCCGCCACGCCGCCCCCGATGATGACCCGCTCGGGGTCGATCAGGTGCACCGCGTTCGCCACCGCGATGCCCAGCCATCGGGCCGCCGCCCCGACAACCCTCGTGGCCAGCGCGTCGCCACGCTGCGCCGCCTCGCCCACCGCGCGGCCCGTCAGCTCCGTCTCGACCTCGCGCAGTTCACTCCACTCGCCACCCTCTGTCAGGGCCGCGCGTGCCAGCCGAGCGATCGCCGTGCCCGAACTCAGTGCCTGCGCGCAACCACGTTTGCCGCACTCGCAGCGCCGCCCGCCCGGCACCACCACGAAGTGCCCGATCTCCCCCGCGCTGCCGGTCGCTCCCGTGTGCAGTCGTCCGCCGAGTATGACGGCGCCCCCGATGCCGGTGCCCACGTTCACGTAGAGCACTGACGCCGCACCGCGTCCCGCGCCGAACCTGGCCTCGGCCAACCCACCCGCATCGGCATCGTTCGCGAGGAACGCCGGCAGCCGCAGGCGGTCCGCGACCATCTGCCCCAGCGCCAGCCCCTCCCAGCCCGATCTCAGAAACGACTCGCGCACACGCCCGCTGCTCAGGTCCACCGGGCCGCCGAAGCCGATGCCCACGGCCTCCGGCGACGCCCCGCGCTGGCCGATCACCCGCTCGGCCAGCGCCAGCAGCGCTTCCACCGCCGCCTCCGCCCGCGGGGGCGTGTCGCTCCGCGACAGCGCAAGCGGCCGGCCGTCGCGGGCGATGATGGCCGCGCTCAGACGACTGTTACCGACGTCGAGGCCCAGGAACGCGGTGTTCACGATCCTCTCCCGCCGGCGCGGAGCTGACCGGAAAGCACAGCGGCGAAGCCACATGGCTCCACCGCAAGGGTTCGCCTCCCCCCGACGCGACACCTCTGCACCGCGGCTACCGCGCCACCAGCACCGCGCGGTCGCCGCCGCGGAACTCCTCTCCGGTCAGCGTCTGCGCATGCGTCACCGTCAGGTGCACCGTCTCCACCTTCAGCGCCCCCACTGCCTCGCCGCGACGGAGCACCAGCAGCGTATCACCGGGCCTCACCCCGGGCTTCTCCGGCACGTCCAGCACCACGCGGCCGTCGGGCAGCACGGTGACGACCTGCCCGCCGGTCGGCTCGAAGTTGGTCAGCGCGCGCACGAGATCCCCCGCCGCCTCGGTGAGCGCCCGGTCCACAACTTGCGCCAGCGCCAGCGGCTCGTTCTCCGCGCGCGCCGACGCCACCCCCCGCACCGACGCCAGGCTGTTCCCGCCGAGCGTCTCCACCAACTCCGCGATCAACGTCACCTGTGCGGTGCGCCCCGCAGCGTTCACCCTGCATGCCTGCACCAACCCCACAATCGCGAGCGGCGCGCGCAGCCGCTCCCCCAGCATCTGCAGATACCCGACGCCGAACGGTGGTGCCAGCCCCTCATCGGCGCAGGCCAGCAACACCGCGGCGCGATCTACCCTCTGCCACCACCCCACCTCGCCGAGGGCCGCAAACACCGCGTCGGCCGCCCGCCGACCGACCAGCCTGCCCGGCCGCTCCGCCGGCTCCGTGAAGTCGAACACCGCCACCCGCGGCGCGGACACTACCGGCTCATCGGCGCCACAACCGCACGCGACCGCCACCAGGGCGGCCCCGATCAACCCCCGGCACACACTGCGTAAACGCGACGTCACTCGCTCACTCCTCCAGCGGCTCGATAATGAGGGCGCCGTCGGCCTCGCGCACCGCACATCCCGCGGCGGCGGCGATGCTGCGCACCGCAGCGGCGGCGGGAATCGGGTCGGGCGCGGCGATGGTCACGGCGCGCTGGTCGATCCTCTGGTCTATCACAACCCGCAACCCCGACTGCCGCACCAGGCTGTCGATGGCCTCGCGCACCGGGGTGTCCGTGAAGTCAAAGGTCACGGTGCGCTGCTCCGGTGGGACCGGCATCACAAACTCGCCCATGCGCACCTCCAGCCGCGTGTCCACGATCGGATCGGTGCTGCGCAGGCGCATGGTGATGGATTGCGCTCCGGGCTCACGCGCCAGCATGCGCAGGCTCAACACCGTCCGCTGGCCGGCGGCCAGCGGCCCGTCGTAGAGCACCCCATCGAGGCCGATGTTTACCAGCTCGAGCGTGGCCGAGCCCTCCACCGTCAGCCTCGCACGCGCCACGTCCTCCTCCGTCTCCACGGTGATGGTCGCGGGCACGATCGTCCCGGCGATGCGCCGGTGCGGCGGCATCACGGAAACCACGAACGGACTGCCCTCCCCGGTGCCGCTGCTTACCGCCTTCGAACCGCCCGCATCCAGGTACTGCGGCTCGGGCGCGGCCAGCCGCGCGCTCGGCATGGCTCCCTCGTCGGCCACCGCCTCCCTCGCCGCCTCGGGCGCGGCACCGACCGCCGTGGCGGGGCTCATCGGCCCGGCAGGCCCGGCAAGCCCGGCGGGGCCGGTCGATCCTGTGGGGCTCTGCGTTCCCGCGGCCGCCCCTCCGGCAGCAGACGCGGACATCTCCAACTCGCCGGGCCCCGTCGCCGCGCGCGTAGCGTGCGGGACGCTCAGCGGGACGGGGCCGCCCGCGGTGTCGCTCGGAAGAGGAGCGGGCGCCGGCTCCGCACGCGACCGCCCGGCGGCCGGTCGGCCCGCATCCTCGGTGTCACCATCGGCGCGATTGTCAGTGGCGTGTCGCTCACGCGCGGGAGCAGTCGTCACCGCTCGAGAGCCCATCGCGTCCGACCCGATCGGCTCGGACGCCGCTTCGCTCTCGGCGCCTGCAGCCGCGGCCTCAGCCGACGCCTCCTCCTCGGCGACCGCTACCTCCGCCACCATCTCCTCAGCGGGCGCCGCCGCCTCGCCAACCGGCTCGGAAGTACGCTCACCGCCCCGAGGTGTCTCCCTGCCCAGCATCGGAGCCGAGCCGCCCACGGGCTCGACCACGTCCCCCCGGAAGTGCGTCGTGCCCGTCCAGATCATCAGCAGCGCAGCGGCGGCGGCCGCGACCGTCGCCACGACGTAACGCACCCGCCGCCAGCCGCCGACATGCGGCGGCGCGGCCACCACCGGGATTGCGCGCAGTCGCTCGCGCAGCCCCTCCGGCGGTTCGACTTCGGGCAGGCCGTGCAGGGCCGTCACCACCGCCTGCATCTGCGCGAAGGCGCGCGCGCACTCGGAGCACTGAGCCAGGTGCGCGCGCGTCGCGCGTTCTGCCTCGGGGGCAAGCTCGCCCTCGAGAAGCTCGGTCAGTCGGTCACGACACAGATCACAGGTCATCACGGGCGACGTCCTCGCATCCGGGTCACGGATATGCGGTCACCGGTATGACGGGGCTAGATATCGAAAAGTTCCAGGTGCCCCGCCATCTCCTCCCGCAGGGCATGGCGCGCGCGGTTGAGCCGCGACTTGACCGTGCCCAGCGGGATGTCCAGGGCCTCGCCGATGTCCTGGTACGACAACCCGCGGATGTCGTAGAGCACGATGACGGTGCGGAAGTCCTCCGGCAACCGGCCGATGGCCTCGTGCACCAGCCGCTGCAGTTCCTTCTGCTCGGCGCTGCGCGCGGGCTCGTCGGACTCGTCGGGCAGGTCCCGCTCCCCGGTCGGCTCCCCCTCGTCGTCCTCAGCGGTCAGACTCTGCGGTTCGTTTCTGCGCCGGCGCAGGTCATCGAGGCAGACGTTCATGGTGATGCGGTAGAGCCATGTGCTGAAACTGGCGTCACCGCGGAACGACTCGAGGGCTTCGTAGACCTTGAGGAAGGTGGCCTGCGTGGCATCCGATGCGGCGCTCTCGGCACCGAGCATCCGGTAGGCGGTGTTGTACACGCTGCGGTAGTACGCATCGACCAGGCGGTCGAAGGCGCTGCTGTCGCCCCGCTGGGCGGCACGAATCGTCGCCGCCTCCTCAAGCCGTGCATCATCGCTCTCGTGCGGGGTCATCGTCAAAGCTGCGTCTTGTAGACGCGCTCCCCCTCGATCAGGACCTCGATCCGTTTCCCCGATCGCCCGTGCGTCTCGAACTCAATGTGATCGCCCGGCCTGTGCAGCCGATCGTAGGTGACCTCCAGCGGCTCGCCGTAGCCCTCCAGCACGCGCACGCGTTGCAGCGGGTCGCCACGCGGCACCGTGATCGAGATCGTTCGGAAGTACACCCGCACGCTCTCCTCACCATCGCCGGTCTCGACCTCGATCATTCCGAAGCTCGGTCCGCCGCTCACGTACACCGTCACCTGGTCTCCGCGTGCCACGTTCGCGCCGGGGGCCGGGGTCTGTCTGACGATCTCCCCCAGCGGCGCCTGCGACCGCGTCTTGCCCCCGGACACCACGCTCAGCCCCGCCTTCGCCGCCAGCGCCTGCGCCTCCTCAAGCTGCAGCCCCACCATCCGCGGAACGCGCACCCGCGCCGGGCCCAGGCTTAGCACCAGCGTGAGTTCCCGCCCCTCGCGCACCGTCATCCCCGGCTCAGGCCTCGTCGCCGCGACCTGCCCCGCCTCCATGTCCTCGCGATACACGCGCCGCACATTGCCCACCCGCAGACCCTCGCGTTCGAGGGTGGCGATCGCCTCCTGCTCGTCGAGCCCGATGATGTTCGGCACCTGGACCTCCCGCGGAAGTTGGTCCACGAAGTACAGGACGCCAAGCGCGACCGCGCCGATGACTACGCCGATGGTCAGCGCCGTCGTCAGCACGCCCAGCAGCAGGTTTCCCGCGACGCGCGCGACCTTCATCGCCAGGCTCTCGTCACGACTCGGCTCCTCAACTTTCTCCTCTACCGAGGCGGCTCCGCCCCCGGCACGTCGCCCCTCGGCGGCCCTCCGAATCCGGCGGGCGAGGCCGCCCGCCTCAAGCGCTTCATCCTCCGCCACCCTCATCGCCGCCCGCGCCGCCCGAAGGACCGTCGAGTTCACCGGCCCCTGTGCGGTCTCGCCGTCGAGCAACTGCACCGCCACGCCCGCCCATGCCCGCACGTCGGCCGCGGCCCCCCCTTCCCAGCCGGACGCGCCCAGGGCGGCGCCCGAGAGGGCCAGGCCCCGTCCATCCGCCACCACCGTTCCGGTCGAGATTGCCCCGTGGGCCATCCCGTTGCCGTGCACGTAGGCGAGCGCTTCGAGCACGCCGAGCAGGGCCTCGCCCAGGGCCTCGCCCCGCGGCGGCCGCCCACCCCCACTCACCGGCCGCGCGCGCCCCAACTCCTCGACGACCCAGCGGCCCGCCGCATCCTCGCCGAAGCCCAGCACCTCCGTCAGCGCGGGATGTCGCAGCCGACTCGCTCGCGCCACCCGACTGCGCGCCTCCTCGCTGGGCTGGGCTGCATCGGCCGTGGCGCGATTGAGCAGCACGACCGCCCCCGTCTTGCGATCCACCGCCACCCACCGCCGCCACGGACCGGCCGCCGCCAACTCCTCGCGCAGCTCCAGCCGCTCATCCGGGCCGCCCGCCCACCTGCCTCCGTCAGCGCCGCGCATCCTGCCGCCGTCCCTGGCCCAGCACCGAGCGCACCGCCCGGCGCACGAGATCGATGCTTACGTTTTCAACTATCCGGAAGCTGCCCACCTCCGGCACCAGCGGCAGGCGCAGCCGCCCGGACACGATCTTCTTGTCCCGCGCCAGCGCCTCCACCGCCGCATCCTCGTCGATCCCGCTCACGCTGGTGGGAAGCCCCCAGGCCGCGACCAGCCGCTCCTGTCGCAGCGCCGTCTGCTCGTCGGCCACGCCCAGCCACGCCGCCAGCCGGCTTTCCGCGACGATCCCCACCCCGACGACCTCACCGTGACGCAGCGACCAGCCCGGCGCGGCCCGCTCCAGCGCGTGCCCCACGGTGTGCCCGTAGTTCAGCACCGCGCGCACGCCTCGCTCATGCGGATCCTGCTCAACCACGCCCGCCTTTATTTGACAGTTCCTGCTCACGAGGTACTCAAGCGCCGGCGGGTCGTCGGCCAGCTCCGTGCCCGCCCGCCGCTCCATGAACTCGAACATCACGGCGTCGAAGCAGCACGCGTGCTTGATGATCTCTCCCAGCCCCGACCGCATCTCCTCGGGCGGGAGGCTCTCCAGCGTCCCGACGTCGCTGAACACCGCCACCGGCTGGTGGAAGGCGCCCACCAGGTTCTTCCCGCCGCTCAGGTCGATCGCGGTCTTGCCGCCGATGCTGCTGTCCACCTGCGCCAACAGGGTCGTGGGCAGGTGCACCAGGTCGATCCCGCGCATCCACGTCGCCGCGGCAAACCCGGCCAGGTCGCCGACCACCCCGCCGCCCAGCGCAAACACCGTGCTGCCGCGGTCGAGGCCCGCCGCCGCCATCTGCTCGTACAACTCCCCCAGCACCGCCAGCGACTTGCTCGCCTCGCCATCGGGCACCACCATCAAGTGCGGCTCCCACCCCCCGCCGCGCAGCGCGGTCATCGCCCGGTCGGCCACCAACGGCGCGATGCGCTCGGTGGTCACCAGCGCCGCACGCACACCACCCTCCCGCGGCGGACACAGCGCCCCGATGTCGTCGAGCACATCGCGCCCGACCGTGATGGTATACCGCGCGTCCGCCATCGCCACCGCGATGGTGGTGCGTCCACCCGTCAGCCAACGCGTGCGCGGCTCCTCGGCCAGCAGCCGCATTACCGCTGCGGCTGCTTCCTCCGGCGAAAGTTCCGTCGTGTCCACATGCGCGTCCGCCTGCGCGTAGGCGCGCTCTCGTTCGGCCAGCAGCTCGGCAATCCGTCGCGCCGGGTTCGCCACCTGCAGCAGTGGGCGCGACCCATCGCCGCCCACGCGCCGCAGTATCGCGTCCGGGCTGGCGGTCAGACAGATGATCGGCCCCGCCTGCTGCAGCGCTTCGAGGTTCGCCCGCCGCAGGAGCATGCCCCCTCCCGTGCTGATGACGATGCGGCCCATGCTCAGCGCCTGCGCGAGCGCCGCGCTCTCAAGATCGCGGAACCGCTCCTCGCCGTGGGCCTCGAAGATGGCGGGGATCGGCGTTCCGACCTCGGCCTCGATCAGCTCATCCGTGTCCACCACGTCAAACCCGAGCCGCTCCGCCACGATCCGCGCCACGGTCGTCTTGCCCGTGCCCATGAAGCCTGTGATGGCGATCGCATCGGCTGGGGGTCTAAGATCCATCGTCCTGCGCTTGCCTCTCTTGCCACGGCAGGGCCAGACGTTCGCGATAGTGCTCGAAGGCCGCGAGCATATCCGACACGCAGTCGCCCCCGAACTTCTCCACCACCGCCGACGCCAGCACCAGCGCCAGCATCGCCTCGCCCACCACTCCGGCCGCGGGCACGGCACACACGTCCGACCGCTCCGCATGAGCCGGCGCGGGCTCTCCCGTGCTTACGTCCACCGACGGCAGTGGCGAGGTCAGGGTCGGGATCGGCTTCATCGCCACCCGCACGATCACCGGCTCACCGTTGGTCATCCCGCCCTCGATCCCGCCCGCGTTGTTGCTCGCCCGCGCAAACGGCCGGCCATCGCCCCCACCCGGCAGGATCGCATCATGTACCTGCGACCCCGGAAGCGACGCGGCCGCCATGCCCGCGCCGATCTCCACCGCCTTGATCGCCGGGATGCTCAGCATCGCCTGCCCGATGCGCGCGTCCAGCCGCTGCCCCCAGGTGGCACAACTGCCCAGCCCCGGGGGGAGCCCTTCGGCCACCACCTCGATCACGCCTCCGACACTGTCGCCGGCATCCCGGGCGGCGTCGATCCGCTCTCTCATCGCGGCGGCTGCCTGGTCGTCCGAACACCGCACATCGGACGCCTCAATCCGTGCCCACGACTCAGCACTCCCATCGAAGGCCTCGTCGCATGCGCCCCCGATCGCCACCGTGCGTGAGCGCACCACGCCACCCAGCAGGCTCAGCAACTTGCGGCATACCGCCCCCCCCGCCACCCGGGCTGCCGTCTCCCGCGCGCTCGCCCGCTCCAGCACATTGCGCAGGTCCGCGTGCCCGAACTTGGCCCCGCCCGCCAGATCCGCATGGCCGGGCCTCGGTACGCTCACCCCCCGCTCACTTGCCCACCCCCGCGGCGGCGCCTGCGGCCCCATCTCCTCCGCCCAGTTCTCCCAGTCGCGGTTGGCCACCACCAGGCAGATCGGCGAGCCCAGCGTCCGCCCGTGCCGCACCCCCGCGGTCAACTGCGCGCGATCCCGCTCAATCGCCATCCGTGCCCCCCGCCCATAGCCACCCTGTCGCCGCGCCAGGTCGGCGTCGATCTCCGCCGCCGCGATGGGCAGGCCTGCGGGAATGCCCTCCACAATCGCGACGACGGCGGGCCCGTGTGACTCCCCCGCCGTCGTCAGCTCTATCGCCGATCGCACAATCACTACCCCTTACTGATGAACGGCACATCGCTAGTGTGCCGTTCACCGTGCCCTACCCGTTGTCGCCGATGTGCCGGCGCTTCTCGTCTCCTACTCGGTCGCGCGATCACGCACGATCTTCGGCGTGACGAAGATGAGCAGTTCGGTGTTGTTCTTCTCCGTCCGGCGCGCCTGGAACAGCTTCCCGATGATCGGTATGTCCGCCAGCAGCGGCGTCCTGCGCAGGTTCGTGGACTCGTCCTGACGGATCACCCCGCCCAGCACCACTGTCTCGCCATCCTGCACCCGCACCATCGTCTCCACGTACTGGGTGGTGATGATCGGGATGCGCTCACCGTTCGGCCCCTCGACCGTGCCTACCTGGTCCTGGAGCTGGGGTGAGAGCTGCATCTTGATCGAATCGTCGGGGTTGATCTGCGGCACCACCCACAGCTCGTTCGCCACGTCAACGAACTCCGAAGTGTAGTCAACCGTCCGCTGCCCGAACTGGTTGTAGCTGATCTGGGCCGCGAAGTAGGGTATCTCGGTCTCGAAGGCGATCATTCCCGGCATGCCATTCATGCAGGTTACGCGCGGCTCGTTGATCACGGTGGCCATGCTGTTGTTCTCGAGCACCGCAAGCTCGGCCCACCAGCGGCCTCGCCCGTAGCGGATCCCGTTGTTGGCCGCTTCGCCCGGAGCAAAGCCCAGGTTGAAGATCTCCAGCGCCCCGTTGGTGACCGACCAGTCGATACCCAACGCACGCGACGCTGTGGTCGATACGTCGATCCACTTCGTGGCGATCTCCACCTGCTTCGCGGGCATGTCGAGCAGTTGCAGCATCTCCCGGAACTCATCGATCTCCTCGCGGGTGCCACGCACCAGCAGCGCGTTGTGGCTGAGGATCGCCACCGGCGGCTCCATCTGGCCCGGCAGGCTGATAGTGCCACCGGTCCCGCCCGTCGTGCCCGTCCGACCCGTCGTGCCGAGGCCGCCCTGCGTCGTGCCCACTCCCCCGCCGGTAAAGCCTCCGCCGATATTGCCCGGGCCTCCCAGGCCGCCTGCGTCCTCGAACTGCGACAGGCCTGCCGGCCGCCCCGGGGCGGTGCTCATCGCGCCCATCGCCGGGAAGCCGCTGGCGCCTCCACCGCTGGCGGCCAGGAAGTTGCTGGCCCGCGGCATGAAACCACTTGTGGTTGGCTGCACCGTCCCGCCGAACAGGGCCGCAACTTCCCTTGCGCCCGCATACGAGAGCGGAATTAGCTGAGTGATGATCTGAGGCGGCGTGCTGCCCGCGCCCGGCTCGGGCACCGGGGGCGGCGGCGGCACAATGCCGCCTCCCACTTCTTCCTCCGGTGGCTGGCCGGCAGACGACTCCGGCGGGCTCACCGCGGGCTCGGCACCCTCCCGGGCTCCGGGTGCAGGCTCTGCACTGACCACGTATACATTCTCATCCCGGCGCCAGTAGTAGCCCTGAGCTTCGGTGATCAGTCGAAGGGCCGTCTCCACCGAGACGTTGCGCAGGGTGAGCGACTGAATCTCGCCCTCCACTCCCTGCCCCACGATGATATTCACACCCGCGGCCTGGCCGAGCATGCGCAGCACGTCGCCGATCTGCATGTCGCGCACGTCGATGTTGATCGGGCGCTGCTCGTCGCCGGGCGTGTCGGCGCCAAGCGCTCCCCCGGCGCTCAGGCCTGCCATGACCGTTGCTGCCACGCATGCTACGATCAAGGGTCTCATCTGCCGATTTCGGAGCGTCACCATTGGGCCCTCCCTAGATCATCGTGACCGACGACGAACTACAACTGCGTCCGGTCTCACGACTGTATGCCCGTCAGGCTCCCGGGACGTCGGGAGCCGTCACCATCAGTAGCCGTAGTCCGAGCGACCGCCGCTGCTCCGACCGAAGCTGCTGCTGCGACCGCCGCTGCTCCGACCGTAGCTGCTGCCACCGTACCCGCCACGACCGCCACCGTAGCTGCTGCCCCCATACCCGCCACGACCGCCACCGTAGCTGCTGCCCCCATACCCGCCATAGCCGCCGCTGCCGCCGCTGCCGCCGCCGTAGTAGCCGCCGGGCTCGATGACGCTGCCCCCGAAGATGCTGGAGGCCATGTCGGCGCCCAGATATCGCGGCCAGATGATCTCGAGGATGCGGTCGGCCTCCTGATCCGTTCCCTCCTCATCCTCGCCAGCGGTCGAGGCGCCGGGCACGTAGCTCCGTGGCTGCCGCGTCGGCGAGGGCGGCGGAGTCCGTGTGCCCGCCGCGGCCTGTGGCACCACCGTCGTGGCCTCAGTGTCACGCGCCTGGGGCTCAGGCCGCTGCTTGATGATGTAACGGCCATCCTGGTCGATCGCCAGCAGCCCGTTGGGCTCGAGGATCGATGTGAGCGCCTGCCCCAGCGTCACACCACGCAGATGCGTCGTAATGCGCATGTCGGGGTCCACATCTTCGCCCAGTGTGTACTGCAGGTTGTAGCCGCGACCGAGCATCTGCAGAATCTGCCCCAGCGTCTCGCCATTGAAGTCCAGGTCAAGCCGGACCTCGTCGTCCTGAGCCATCGCCGGCAGCACCGAGCCCGCCACCAACATCGCTATGACTGCGAATACCGTCGCCACCCGTGCCATGGACATCTTCGTCTACCTCCTGCTGCGCACCTCAGAACCACCATGTGTGTCCGGCGTTCCCGCCGCCACTAGGGTGCGGCCGGGAACGCAGGCCGGGGCCGCTGTCCGCCTTGCTGCCCACCACGCCTCGACGGCCGCCTCTGCGATCGCGGCTCTTCCCGCTTCTCGGCCCGTGGCCGCAGCTCGAGCTGTAGCGTCTCACCCGTACCCGGGCTGTGCAACGTCACCCCGCTGCGCGAAATCCCCGTCACCGTGAACCCGTCGATACGGTCCCCGGGACGCAGCACCCCGGTCTCACCCTCGGGGTCTTCGTAGGCCGCCTGGGCCTGCCCCGATGCATCCCACAGGATGCTGGTCACGCGGATCTGCTTCTCGGGCGGAGCCTGCAACGGCGGCAGCGGTGGCGTCGGTGCCGGCGGAATCTCGGGCGTCACGAACGCCACACGCTCGGCGATCGGCAACCGGCTCCAGTCCGGACCATACGTGGTCGCGGTCACGGCCGCCAGCTCGCCCACTGCGACCGCCGAACGCGGCGCGAACGGATTAGGGCGACTCGGCTCCAGCGGCGGCTGACCACTGATGACTGTGCCCGCGGCACCGCCCGCGGCACCACCCGCACCACCGCCTGCCGCCGGCATTCCACCTGCCATCTCCCCACCCGGGCCGGGGCCGGGATAGCCCCCGGCGCCCGGCGGCATCGGCTCGCCAGGCGGCATCGGCTCGCCCGGCGGCATCCCCTCCGGCGCTGGTGCCTCAGGCACGTCTCCCTGCGCCACCGCCACCTGGCTGTGTTGCGCGGCCGGGATGACGAACAGCATCAGCACGACCAGCCCCGTCACAAACAGGGCTATTCCGCCAGCGAACAGTGCTTTGGCCTTCTGCTCTCCGATCACCGTGAACCCTTCCGGGCCTGCGTCGCCCAACATTATACCAGAAATCGGCGGTGGTGTGTCGTATTCGCGCCGCTTGTATCCACGCACTGCGCTCACGCGGGCGGGACTGCCTCCGGCGGCTCCTGCGGCATGCCGGGCTCACCCGGCACTCCCGGACCTTCCATCCCCGGCTCGCCCGGCATCCCGGGCTCACCCGGCACCCCCGGCATCCCCGGCATCCCCGGACCGCCCATCCCGGCTCCGGTGGCGGCGCCACCTGCGGCTGGAGCCGCACCGGCCGGGGCCTCAACCAGCAGGTAGAACTTGAGCGGCACCTGCGCCGTGAGCGTGTTGCCCGTCGAATCGGCCTCCATGACCAGCTGGCTTACCGTGACCACGCGCGGGAACTGGTCGAGGGAGCGGTAGAGCCGCTCGAGCGAGACCAGGTCGCCACTCACCGTGAGTGTGATCGTCTGGCCGTCGGGTACCTGCAGGAAGCCACTGGGAGGTGCGCTTGGTGGCGACATAGCCGGCGCCGGGAACGATGCGCCGCTCTCGATGGTGCAGCCCGTAGACTCAACCCAGTCCTCGATCAGTGGCGGCAGATCCTCACGGTATTCGTACCACAGAGCGATCATGGCCGCCGCCGGGTGCGCAAAGGAGATCGGGATGCTGCGTGTCTCACGCAGCGCCTGCAGTTGGTCCTGCTTGTCCAACCACTCCTGCGTGACCTCGGCAAGCCTGGCCGTGGCCTGGTCGAACTTCGCCGCCACTTCCTCGCGCTGTTTGAGCGTCGCCTTGACCGCAGCCAGCTCCTCCCGCTGCGGCTTCAGCACCACGAAGAACATCACGGCGCTCAGGCCGATGATGAGGACGAGGCCGATTGCGATGACTGCGACTGTCGGTATCCGGCCCATCGCCACGCTCCCACAACGTCTGTGCTGCCTTCGAGTGCTCCGGCCCTCCCAGTCCTGGCCCGGCCCGCGACCCTACTCCGCTCCCGGCTCCGGACCCGCGCCGCCCGGCTCAACCGCCGCGGGCGGACCGCCCGGTTCCATGCCGGGCTCCATGCCGGGCTCCATGCC
>CAZTZN010000056.1:0-20187 GCA_964617715.1 uncultured Armatimonadia bacterium
GCCGTACGGAGGGCGCATGTTCACATGCGCCGCCGTGTGCTGTGACCAACGGAAACGACGGCGGCTCTGAAGAGCCGCCCTCCGAACGACCCACGACTTGGAGCCGGCATGGGCCCTCTGCCTGCCCCAAGCCCTACGGCCAGGGGAAGAACGGGGCCGGGGTGCGCCACAGGCCGGAGATGGTCGCCCACAACACCGCCTGCGAGAACTCGCCCAGGATCAGGCCGAAGAACAGCGGGCGCAGCCGCTGATACACCCTCATCCCCCCGTAGCGCACGATCCCACCCTTCACCAGCCACGCGATCAGCATCGGGAACCAGAACACGATCATGCTCCACGAGCCCGACAGCGCAAAGCCCAGCGGCGACAGCGGCCACCACGTATACCTCATGCGCAACACGCTCAGCGCCAGCGTCAACCCCACCCCCGACGCGAAGAAGATCGGCAGCCGCGCGTCATACTCGTCGCCCGCCCCCAGCACCGGCGCGAAGTAGCGGAAGCCCAGCAGCGGGTTGCCGCGATAGACGTAGCTGTACATGCCGATGGCCCCGTGCTCGTAGGGCAGCGTCAGGTGCAGCCAGCCCCCGAAGCCCAGCGCCACCAGCAGCGCAATCGCCAGCGCCCCGAACAGGTGGCGGCGGTCGAGGCCGGTGC
Source organism: uncultured Armatimonadia bacterium (assembly GCA_964617715.1). Lineage (GTDB taxonomy): Bacteria > Armatimonadota > Zipacnadia > Zipacnadales > UBA5352 > JALGVA01. The sequence goes on from CAZTZN010000056.1 coordinate 655, forward strand.
CGTCCGCCATCTTCAGCGCATCGAGCAGCGTCGAGAGCAGGTTGCCGCGCAGGTCACGGGTGAACACCGCATCCGCCAGCGACAGCGAGGTCAGGGTCTTCGGCCCGAGGCTGCGCATGGGCGCGAACAGGCGCACCAGGTCCACCGGCCGGAAGCTGGTCTCGGTCATCAGCAACCCCGCCTCGGCCACCGCGCGCGCCATCACCACGCACACCACCAGCAGGAAGACGACCGTCTCGAGCAGCGCCATCCACGGGCTCATCCCCAGCAGCGTGAACCACCAGGTCGCCACGATCACCGCGACCGCGAGGCCGATCAGCTCCCAGCGCGGCGCCAGTGCGGGCCGGGCCCCGTCGGCGTGCGCGGCCCGCCCAGGGGTGGGGTCGCGGCCCTGCAGCGCCCCCTGCCAGAGCGCGCGCAGGTGCGGGCGCGCGGCGCGGATGAGGTAGCCCGTGAGCACCAGGTAGGCGCCCGCGACCTGATAGCCGTTCCAGATGCTGGTCGGATACAGCGGCATGGCCTCGAGCGGCGCGCCGAAGGCCGAGAAGACGATGTTCTGGATGCGGATGATCACGAAGAACGCCCACAGCGAGAACAGCACCTGGGCGGGCAGGAAGTAGCCGAAGCCCACCGCGGCCATCGAGGTGTAGGCGGTGGTGTAGCCCAGGTCGCGCCAGGGCCGACCCATCGCGTTGAAGACGAGGGTGTTGAGGCGGTACTGCACCGGGATCTCCGGCACCGACGGGCGCAGGGCGTGGATACCGTTGAGGGTGAAGACCAGGGTGGGGAGGGCGAAGCCGATCCACATGATCGGGTCGGAGAAGATCGAGCGCGACCAGTGGATGTGCTCGGACAGCTCAACCGGCAGCACCGTCAGCGGGAAGGCAAGCTTCTCATTGTCCACCCACTGCCGGCGCAGGATCGAGGCCAGGCAGAAGTAGGCGAGGAACATCGCCAGCACCACGGGCAGCCATGCCGCCAGCGCCTGCAGCCACAATCGCCACGGCAGCTCGTCGGCGCCCAGGCCCTCGTAGAACGCGGTCGCGACCCACTGCGCGGAGTCGCCCTCGATGTCGAAGGGCACCGCCCACTGCGGGATGTGCTCGAAGAACAGCTCGGCCCAGGCGTTGGCGGGGTTCGCGTAGTAGTTGACCGAGATCAGTGCGGGGATCCAGCGCTCCAGCAGCCCGCGACTCATGGTCAGCGCCGCCGCCAGCGTCATGGTGTAGACCACGATGACCTCGTGCGGGCCCAGCGCCAGCCGCGGTGCGAGCCTCCCCAGCACCAGGTTGGCGACCACGATCACGAGCAGCAGGCCGATGGCGACGGGGGTGAACTGGCAGATGCCGAGCTGGATGGTGCCCACGGTCATCTCGGCCCAGGAGACGATCCAGCAGGCCGCCGCGGCGCAGATGGCGCCCAGGAGCACGGATCGCAGCGTGAGCGGGCGGCGCGCGATGGCAGATCACTCCGCGGCAGAGAATAGCCGGGCCACACGGCGATTCGACCGCCGGCGCCACGATTCCTTCGCCGCCCGCCCCGCGACACGTGCGCGCGTCCGAAGGAGAAGATGGGCGGAGCAGCACGAGCACCGGGGAGAGACGCCGTCGCTCAGCCGCGCTGCAGGGGCGGAGGCACCAGCCCCGGCGGCGGGTCAAGCGACCCTGATGCGCCCGCGCGCAACTGCGCGAGCAATGCCGCCAGCGTCTCGGCGTCGCACGAGTCCGCCTCGGCCAGCGCCACTTCGTGCCCACGCGCAGGGCGCTGCGCGCGCATCAGCAGCAGGCAGGTCTTCGCGGTGGTCGCGTGTGCGCGGAAGGTCGAGCGCGGCAGGCCGATGATCGCGTGCAGGGTCATCGCACCCAGCAGCCACGCGCGCACATGCCGCCAGCGCCTGTTGCTGAGCACACCCTCGGGCAGGATGATCGCTATCCAGCCCCCGGGACGGCACAGACGCGCGAAACGCTCAAGGAACAGCAGCTCAACCGGGTAGCGAGCCAGGCGCTTCAGATCGCTGTGCGACGGCTCAGCCGCCAGGCGCCCGGCGCGGTCGGGGAAGGGCAGACGGCAGGTGCGCGCCAACTCCCGGAGCGCTTCCGGATCGCTGTCGGCGAGGTCGGTGCCGAAGGGGGGATTGCCCACGACCAGGTCACACGCCGCTTCCGGCAACACTCCGGCGCGGAGGCCGTCTGCCACCGTAAGCGTGCAGCGCGGATCGCGCCCCAAGCCCCAGGCGACCCACGCACGGGTCATCGCCGGGTCGCAGTCGGCGCCCAACACCGCCGCGGCCTCGCGCTCGAGCGCCGCGCGCAGCCACTCGCCCGGTCCGCAGGCGGGGTCGGCCACGCGCGCGCCTGCGACACCGGCCCCGAACACGGCCAGGGCATCGAAGGCGAAGTCAACAACCGCACGCGGCGTAAAGAACTGCCCGAGGGCAGACTGATCTGACATGGCGAGAGGTTCGCGTCGAGCGCGCTCACGCCCTCCCACGAAGGCGAGACACCGGCCTTGAGCAGGCCGGTGTCTCCTCCTTCACGCGAGGCTGTGGTCAGACCACGGGCAGAGGTCCGTCCGGTGCGCGCCTGCGGGGCGCCGCCCCCTCGGGGGCCCCGCATCTCCCCGACCGCCAGTCCCCCCTGACGGTCCCCCCCTCGGCGCCGCCGCCAGCGCGCTTGCAACTGCGGGGCGCGCCGCCTCAAGTAATGCTCAGCTACGCGGCGTTTACGTGACGCACCCGGCGTCGCGAGAGAGATATTACCACATATCGCAGGGCGAGTCCAGCATTCCGAAAGATCATACGCTGCGGCACGGAGGCCGAGGGGCTGCCGCAACCAGGTGGGTGACCACGCGGCGGCACCGGGATCAGCGTGTTCGATGCCGTCGTCGCGCCAGCAGACCCACCACTCCAGCTATCACGAGCAGAAGCGTTCCCGGTTCCGGTGCCTGATCAATGTCGGGCGGGGTGTCGAAACGCAGGGCACCGTAGTCGTTGGAGCCATCCTGGCGCCCCCCCATGAGCCAACTCACCTGAAGGGTGCTGCCGTGGCCGAGGCCGGGAAGCAGCAGGCGGGGGATGGTCAGCTCAATCACCCGCGTCGGGTAGCCGCATTCCTCGCGGCCGTCACCGAAATCGTAGTCATAGTAGCTGACGGTCACCTCGCCCAGCTCAATGCCGGCGAAGTCCCTCCAGCGCGGGTCGAAATTGGTGAGTTCGCCCGCACCCGCCACTGCGGAGTCGGGGGTCCCCAGATACCAGTCATCGTTCTCAGTGCGGTACAGGGTGTTGCCGACGACACCCCTGCCCGGCTTGGCGTTGCGCGAGTCTCGACGGCGTTCGTCATTCAGGTTCACACCGAAGTCGTAGCTGAATCCGTCAATGGCGGGCTGGTTCAGGCCCAGGTCGAGTGCGAGGTCGCCCGACACCACGATATCGTTGCGGTGCCCGGGCCCATCGCTGCCCTTCCCCGGCGGCTGATCGAAGGAGGTGACGACCACCACGTAAAGGTTCTGCTCGTCATCATCGAAGTACAACGCCTCGACATCATAGGGCTCGAAGCCGGTGGGCAGCTGCCCGGCATCGGGGGCCGGAATCTCCCCGCTGGTCCCATCCGCCGGCCACAGGCCGTGCCAGTCGTTGACGACGTAATCAACCGAATCCAGATGGCGGGTGGGGGCGAAGGTGCCCTGGGCGAAGTAGTAGACCATGCCGCCGTTGATCGTGTCAGGCCGCCCGTCGTCGAGGGTCAGTGTCACGCCGAAATGATCGCGTAGCAGATCGCACTGTGCCCACCGGGCCTCAACCACCAGGTGCGCCAACAGGACGAGCACCACCAATGCCAGCCGCCGCGCGAGTTTCATCTCAATATCAACTCAACTCTGTTAGGGACACCTAACGGAATCCTAACGGTCTCCTAACAGAGTAGCGCGTACGACCGGCTGAGTCAAGCTAAAACGGACATTTTCTTGACGTTCGCGAGCGTTACAAGAGCATTGTCCTGAAGCCTCCACGGTATCCTACATGATGAAGTCAGCCGTCCTGGCCGCCCACTCCGACAGCGCAGCCTGCATCTGTGCCCGTATCTGAGCGTGCATTGAATCTTCCATGAGGTTTGTCAGTTCGTCGTGGTCTACCGCCAGGTCAAAGAGCTGGTCGGTGTCGGTCTGCTCGTGGTAGTGGATGTACTTGTAGCGTTCCGACACCACCGCCCGGAGGTGATAGCCACCCCGTACGTGCCCGTTCATCTCGACAAAGGTGAACTCGCGCCCCGGGGCCTGCGGGTCGGCCAGCACCGGAGCCAGGCTCTGGCCCTGCGCCCGCTCGAGCGGCGCCAGTCCCAGCAGGTCGAGGATCGTCGGCGCCAGGTCCACGTGCGAGGCGAGCTGGGTGCGCCAGCCGGGCGTGATGCCCGGCCCGCGCATCAGCAGCGGCAGCCGACAGGCGCGGTCGTAGAGCACGCCCTTCTGATAGAGCCCGAGCGCTCCGAGCATCTCGCCGTGGTCGCAGGTCATCACCACGATGGTGTCCCGCCCCCGCCCCGACCGCTCCAGCGCGTCCAACACCACACCGTGGCAGGCGTCGGCGAAGGCCACGAAACCCAGGTAGGCGGCGATCCCCCGCGCCCACTGCTCCCAGCTCCATCCCCGCACCGCCTGGCGCCCGGGGGCCTCGGCCACGGGCACAGGCAGCTCCTGCGGGTCGGCGTCGAATCCCGGCGGCGGCTCGATCTCCGCCGGGTCGAACAGGCTCAGCCAGGGCTCGGGCACCAGCAATGGAGGGTGGGGCGCGCCCAGTGAGCACCACGCCGCGAACCGCTCCGTGTCGGGCGTATCCAGGATGAAGTCGGCGATGGCGCGTGCGCGCAGCATGTCCGGGTGCTCCTCGACCGGTCCGGTCCACGCCGCAGGCACCGGGATGCTGAAGCTCCAGTCGTGATGGCCGTCATCGGTGGGCGTGCGCACCGTCCCGCGCTGCGAGCCTGCCGGGATGCCCTGTTCGGCCATGGCCGCCTCGTGGGCGGCGTAGGGAAAGCCCGAGGAGTTGAAGTGCGCGTACTCGTCGGAACGGTCTTCGCCGGGAGCGCGGTTGATGTGCCAGATGCCCTCGTAGCCGACACGCCAGCCGGCATCGTGCAATCGGTCGATCAGCAACTCCTCCCCCGGGTTCATGGTCGCGTAGCCCTCACCGAACGAGGTCGAGCCATGGGCGTGCGGCCAGCGGCCGGTCATCATAGACGGGCGCGTGGGTACGCACAGCGGCGTGGCGCAGTAGAACCGGTCGAACACCGCGCTCTCACCCGCCAGCCTCTCCCAGGTCGGGGTGACCACTTGCCCGGCGTAGGGCCCGGTCACATCGCGCTGCAACTGATCGCATAGAAGAACAAGGAGATTCGCGCCTGTTGGAGAAATCACAATCTGCCTCCGGCGTTGCAGAGCCGGACGTCGCGAGGTATCCGGCGTACATGTCTGCCATCGCCCGACTGATTCGACGGAGCCGTGGCCCAACCTCCGTGGGGGCGGAGGAGGGGACGCGCGGTCCGGCGTCTGAGGGCAAAGCGACGATTATTCGTGCCGACGCATCACGAGGAGGAGTGCCCCGGTGCCCATACTGGACAGCAAGACCATGCAACCTCGCCGGAGTTACACGATCGAGGAACTTCAGGATGCCGCGCAGGAGATGCGGGCGTGGGTGATGATCGCGCTGCACGCCGCCGGATCCGGACACACCGGCGGCACCATGTCCATCGCCGACATCGCCGCCGCCCTCTACCTTGAGCACATCAAGCACGATCCCGCCGACCCGAAGTGGCCCGGCCGCGACCGCGTGTTCTGGTCGGCGGGGCACAAGGCTCCCATGATCTACGCCGCGCTCGGGATGGCCGGGTACTTCGAGGACATGCCCGTCGCCTACCACGACGAGCCGCTGGAGCAGTTCGCCGACATCCCGGGCATCCAGAAGACCGTCCTGCTACGCAAGCTCGGCTCACCCTTCGAGGGCCACCCTAACTGCCGGAAGCTACCGGGCATCGAGGTTTCCTCGGGCTCGCTCGGCCAGGGGTTGGGCATCGCCTGCGGCTCGGCGCTCAATGCCCGGCTCTACGACCAGGACTACCGCGTCTACTGTATCATGGGTGACGGCGAGCAGCAGGAGGGGTCGGTGTGGGAAGCCGCGATGTTCGCCGGACACCACGCGCTCGCCAACCTGGTCGCCATCATCGACGACAATGGTCTGCAGATCGATGGCCCCACCGCCGTGGTGTGCAACGTCGCGTCCATCGCCGACAAGTACCGCGCCTTCGGCTGGGAGATCCTGGAGTGCGACGGCCATGACATGAACGATATTCTCAGCACGCTCGAGCGCGCCGACGCCGTGCAGGGGCGACCGACGTTGATCGTCGCCAAGACCATCAAGGGCAAGTGCGTGCATTTCGCCGAGAACGTCGTGGGTTACCACGGCGTGCCGCCCAAGGACGGGCGCTACGGCGAGGAGTCGCTGGACTCGGCGTTGCGCTGCATCGGCGTCGCCGATAAGTTCCCACCCGAGCGCGTGGATGAGATCCTGGCTTTCGCCGAGGAGTACGGCCGGATCGCCGCCGAACGTGCCGATGCCGAGGTGCCGATCTTCGGGCGCAACTGGTGGTGGAATGATGGCGAGGACATGCAGGTGGAGATGGACGCCACCCGCAACGGCTTCGGCCGCGGCATCGCGCAGGTGGGCGCCGACCCGAACGTCGTCGCTCACGGCGCCGACATCACCGGCTCTATTCGCATGGACTGGTTCTACAAGCCCGACACCAAGAACGAGGACCCCGAACGCAAGCGCCGCTTCGTCACCTGCGGCATCGCCGAGGCCAACATGACCGCCGTCGCCGCAGGCTTCGCCCTCGAGGGCAAGGTGCCGTTCATCGGCTCCTACGGCGTCTTCTCCACCGGGCGCAACTGGGACCAGCTCCGCACCACCGTGGGCTACAGCCACCTGCCGGTGAAGGTCGCCGACGCCCACGGCGGCGTTTCCGTCGGCCCCGACGGCGCCACTCACCAGGCGCTGGAGGAGATCTTCCTGATCACCGCCATCCCCGGCTACGTGATGATGGTGCCCTGCGACGCCATCGAGACCGCCAAGGCCACCATCGCCGCCGCCGGGATCGACGCGCCGACCGTAGTGCGCTTCGCCCGCGAGGCGACGCCCGTGGTCACCACCGAACAGACGCCCTTCGAGCTGGGCGTGGCCAACGTCATCCGCTACCGTGGCGCGGCGGCCCGGTTCGTGGATGCCTTCGAGACCGTGCTGGCTACCGACTACGCCTCCGAGAACGAGGACGTGTCCATCATCGCCTGCGGTCCGATGGTGCCCGAGGCCATGCGCGCCGCGGTCATCCTCAAGGAGGAGAACGGCCTCGAGACCCGCGTGGTGAACCTGCATACGGTCAAGCCGCTGGACTCCGACGCCGTCGCCGCCGCCGCGCGTGACACCGGCATCGTCGTGACCGCCGAGGAGCACCAGGTGGGCGGCATGGGCAACCGCGTGGCCGCCGCCATCTGCGAGGCCGATCTCGACAAGGCCATCCGCTTCGCCATGATTGGCGTGCAGGACCGCTTCGGCGAGTCGGGCGAACCGTGGGAGCTGGTCAAGGTCTTCGGCCTCACCGGCGAGCACATCGCTCAGAAGTGCCTGCAACTGCTCGATCAGTAGCGCCTCCATGCACAGACGCGGGCCCGGCTCAGGTGAGCCGGGCCCGTTCGCGTACGTGGGGCGCCGGGGGCCAACGGCTTCGCCGGCGCGGTGGCCGGCTACCGCACCCGCAGCCGGTAAACATGCACCCCCAGCGGATCGAACTCGTCGGTGAGCACGCCATCGCTCAGGCGCACGCCGCGGCCCTCGAAGCGCACCTGCACCTCGGGGGCGCAATTCACGCCGGGCGCCAGGTCGGCCACGTCGATCGTAGCGCCGACGGGCTCTTCGCCCGGGTTGACCGCGATGATGTAGAGTTCGGGGCCGACGCGCTTGAGCGCCACATGCACCTCGCCGCCCTCCGCCGCGACGACCATCTGGGCGAGATTCACGGTCAGCAGCGCCGGCTCGAGCACGATCAGTTCATCGTTGACGGTCTTCATCTCCGCCCATAGCTCCGGATTGTTCTCCGGGAGGTACCAGTCGGGATCACGGAACGAGTACCAGAACAGCCCGCGGGCGCCGTGGGCCAGCGCCAGGTAGGTCATGCAGCGGTGCTGCGCGGGCGTGACCATCGGCCCGTTGGGCCACGGCCAGACCTGCCCGATGAAGTACATGACATGCTCAGGGATGACGGCGCGCGCGTGGTCGAGGGTGTCCGAGATCGTGGTCAGCGGGCTGCGGCCGATGGGGTACACGTCGGCGGAGACGATGTCGGTCTGGGGGGCCGACACCTCGTACGCGTTCGGATTGTTCAGACAGGTGTACGCCGGGCGGTTCGGGTCGTGAGTGCGGATGTACATGTACGCATCCGCGAGCATCTCGACCACCGGGGCGGAGGCGCCCGGTTCGTCCTGGATCCACCACGAGAACACACAGTCGTTGTCCACCACGCTGTCCATGGCCGCGCACCAGCGCTCGCTCCCGGGACGTCCGGAGGCGTACAGTTGTACCCCTGCCTTCAGCCCCGCCGCCTCGGCCGCCGGCACGTTGGGCGCGGGACACTGCACCGCGTTGAAACCCTGCGCCCTCACCAGCTCGTAGTCCTCCGGCTTCACATGGTAGAGCCCGCGCGCGAAGAACGGCTCGCCATTCACCAGGGTCACGCCATCGTCGGTGAGGTAGTTGGGAGCGGGCACGTACCACCATGTGCCCTCGAAGCTCTTCGCGGGCTCGTCGCCCTGCAGCAGCACCAGTGACCAGCGGTACTTGCCGTCGGGCAGACGCTGCTCGGGCGCGAGATCGGCGCTTCGCTCAGGCAGCTCGGTCAGCCGCCGCGACCACACCGGGTCCCCGCCCTCGAAGGGTGCGGCCCGGGCCACCACCGCTGCGTCGTTCAGCTCGGCCAGGTCGATGTACGTAGTGACCTTGACCGGCAACACCGGGTCGCGGCGTGCCCGTGACACCCGCGAGCTGGCGGCATTGATCACCGGGCACAGCAGATCCTCGGGCCGCTGAGCCACCCACGGGCTGACGTCTCCCTGCAACACCACGTTGAAGTCCTCGAAGATCCCGCGCTCCGCCCGCCCGATCACCAGCGCCCACACGTTGTCGTCAGCGCCCTCGGGCACCTGGACGGTCACCGTGGCGGTCATGCTGTCCGCGGTGCTAAGCGCCGCGACCTCGGTGTCGCCCGGGGCGAGCACCCGTGCGGCGGCGGTCTCACCGCTGCCCTGCCCGCCCAGCGTTACAGTGAACTCCCGTGCCCCTGCCGGGACGAACAGGTAGATGGGAGCCGCCCTGACGATGCCGTCGAAGCGCTGGCCGTTGGCGCCGGCGGGCAGCAGCAGCCCGGCGCCCCGGGCATCCAGGGTGAAGGCGTTGCCGCCCGCGCCAGCCTCCAGGATGCAGGGCCCGACTCGCGTTGCCTCAAAGCTCAGTGTGACGCTCTCCCCCACCTCTGCGGCGCCCTCGGCGAGAAGCTCACCGTCGGGCGACTCCACGCGCGCCGTGGCCTTGCTCCGGTAGCCCCCGATCTGCTCGCAGGTCATAGTGACGGTAACCGGCCCGGGTTCGGTGACATAGAGCATGTAGTCGTGCGTGGTGCGCAGCCACGTCGGGCCCGGTTCGAGATTGTGTTGACCGAAGTTGCCCGGCGCGAAGAAGCCTCCCGGTAGCAGCTCCACCGCTCCCTGCGCGGCCAGCGTGGTGAACATCAGAACCGCAATCGTCCATCCTGTGCGCAGCATGATCATTGCCTCCCCAGGGACCGCGTTGACTTACCGGTGTCTCCTACGGAGCACGGGCAGGAGTGCCCGCGCCACGGAACGCCAACGGCACCCCGCCGATGGGGTGACGTCCGCCACTACCGCACACGCCGCTTTGTCGTCTCCCCCGCCCCCAACTCCACCCGCGTCCACTCACCGGCGGGCCCGGCCACGTCCAGCGTCAGCGACGCGTCCCCATCGTTATGCAGCCACACCTGCGCGTCCGCCCGCGGGCGCAGACGCACCAGCGAGGCCACCTGCGCGGGTAGATGCTCTCCGCCATCAGGCCGCCGGAAGCGCACCGTCGGCCGCTCCTGCGCGAGGTCGCGCAGCATCCCCGCCGCCAGCGGCAACAGCGCCCCGGTCACGTTCCCGTAGCCGCCGTCGCGCCCGTGCCCCGAGGCGACCGCGCCGATGGTGCTGCCCGCGCAGCCGTGGGTGCGGCCGTCGCGCAGTGCGCTGCGCGCCAGCGCCATGCGTTCGGCGATCAGCCGCAGCGCACCGGTCGCCAGGGCGTCATCGCCGGTAAGCTGCCACGCCAGCATCAGCGACGGGGGTGGCGGACTCGAAGTCGGGCGCAGCGCTCCCAGCTCGTTCTCCCAGCCCCAGCGCACCATGTCCGAGCGCTTGCCGATCCCCGCTACCGGCTTGCGGCTCAGCGTCTCGATGACCATCACCGGCGTCTCAACGCGCGCGCCCATCCGGGGCCGCTCCCCCACCAGCTCGCGGTAGCGCTCGGCGCGATCCTCCAGCCGATCCGCCGCGAAGGGGTTGTCCGCCAGCGCCGCGTAGAGCCGCCCCGCCGCCAGGGCGTAGCCGCTCATGCGCGTCTTCGCCAGGAAGTGCAGCATCCCGTCGAGGGCCGCGAGCTGCTCTTCGATGCCCGCGGTCAGGCGCTCGTGGATGTCGCGGTCGAGCGAGCCGTCGCCGGTTGCCACGCGGTAGCGGTTGAGCAGCGCGCCGGGCGGGTTCGAGTACGGGTCCGCCAGCGCGGGCAACAGCGCCTCGCACAGTCGCCGCGCCGCCAGCGCACAGGCCTCATCGCCGGTGAGCGCGTACAGGTCCAGCAGCACATCGATCGTGCCCGCGGGCACATGAGGTTCGACGCGGTCGAGCGGCGAGTCGCCGCGGTGGTGCGCGCCCACCGCCCGCAGCACCTCGTCGCGATCGGCCTCGGAGTCTCCCGAGTAGAGCACCGTCGGCAGCCCGCCGGAGGGGGCCTCCAGGATCGCGCGCGTCCACCGGGCCGCGTAGGCGGCGGACAGGTCGAGATAGCGCTGCTCGCCCGTGATGCGGTGGGCCACCAACGCCATCTGGATCAGCCGGAAGTGGTCCGGGACCTGGTAGCCGGAGGACGCACCCGAGCCGACCCTCTCAGTGCCGATACGCCAGCTCAGGAAGCGGTGCGCATCCCAGTTGTACCAGGCCGGGATACCCTCGACCCAGTTCCCGATGTGATGCGCGGCATCGACGATCAGCTCGGCGGTGGCATCGTCGGGCGCCACCTGCCACAGCCGCGCGAGGAAGCAGGTGAAGATCTCGGTCTGATGGTGCGCCTCGCCCTCGCGGTAGAAGCCGTGGTGCATGTGCTGCCGTGCCCAGGCGGCGAAGCCGTCACGCAGGAAGCGGGCGAACTCGAGAACCTCGGGGGCGCCGAAGATCTGGTGGAAGCCGAACCATGAGGCGATGAAGCTGCCCTCATCGTGGATACCGGCAAAGGGCACGTCGCCGTGGCGCTTGAGGGCGTCGGAGATCCAGCGGCGCATCTCGTCGCGCGCCGCGAAGAAGGCGTCGGCCCAGGCCGGGCGTGTGTCATCCGGCATGTCGATCACCTGCGGAGGTCAGCCCGGTTGCCCGGACCGCCGGGGCCGAGAAGCAGTGATGGCCGGAGGACGGCTACTCGGCGCCATGCGTTACCGCGCGGCACAGACGCCGGGCCACATCCTCGATGCCGTTGCGGTGCGGCAGATCGTGCAACCACCGTGCGGGGATCGCCTCCATGCCGTTGTGCGCGCCCGACATCGCGCCGGCGATACATGCGCGCGTGTCGGTGTCCCCACCCGCCACGATGCTTGACACGATGGTCTCGGGCAGATCATCGGGGCAGCGCAGGAAGCAGTAGAACGCGGTAGGCACGGTCTCGAAGGCAGCACCGCCAAGACCCAGCGCCGGCATCGCGGTCAACGGAGGCTCGCCGGTCTCGAGTAGCCGGGCCGCCTCCGACAGCCCGTCGGTCAGGCGCGAAGGTTCGAGCTGGTCGAGCACCTCGAGGATGATGGTCTCGGGGTCAAGCTCACCCGCCGCGGCGCGCGCCACCGCGTAGGCGACCGCGAGCCCGCCGGCCAGCGCCTCCTCGTTGCGGTGCGTGATCACGCCGCAGTCACGCACGTCCTCCCACAGGCCGTCGAGGTCGCGAGTGTGCAGCAGCCCCACCGGCGCCACCCGCATGGCCACGCCGTTGCCGTCGGCGTATTCGCCCTTCTCGCCCGCCTGCTCCCACGGCACGCCCGCCTGCAGGCGCTTCATCGCGTGGTAGGTGGCGCGCCCGATACCCCGGCCCCCGGCCTCGAACCACGCCAGGTAGTGCCGCGCCAGACTCTCGCCCTTCACCGCCGACATCTCCGCCACCGACGTCGCAGTCGCGATGAGCATCGAGGTATCGTCGGTCCACTCGCCCATGGTCATTGAGCCGGGCTGGAAGCGGCCGTCGTAGTAGGCCTCGGCCAGGTCCGTCCCGCTGTAGCCCTCATAGGCGGCACCCAGACAGTCGCCGACCGCCGCCGCAAGCAGACAGCCGGTGAACCGCGAAGTCACGCCCGGTGCTGTGCTGGTCATGAACTGACGGATCACACTCCGCGTCAGGTAACTGGCCGCGACGCCGCACACTCCATCCGACCCGGCACGGCATCCGCGGTGCTGGAACATCCTTCGCTGCCGGCAGCACAATCCCTCCGACAGCTTCGGAGCATCGAGCCGTCCGCAGCAACAAAGCGGGCAGGCTCCCGAGGGAACCTGCCCGCTCAGATCACGTCCGCCTGTGGGGACTAGCGGAAGGCGTACTGCCACTGCGCCGCGAGCATGTCCTCGCTGTTGTCCCCGGCCACACCGTCAACCATGCCGGTGCGGCTCCAGTCGCCGTCGGTGTACTCGACGGTGAGTTCACTGCTGTCGTACACGCGGTGCGCCCAGCCGATGGTCCACCCGTCGTAGTCGGCGAAGTTGCTCGCATCGATCGTCGCATTGTACTCTTGGTAGCGAGCATAGAGCGTGTCCTTGCCGGTGCCCACGTCGTAGACGAGCTGGCCATACCAGCCGTCCCGATCCGCGCCGAGCAGCTCACCATCGGCATACTCGAACTGGCAGCCCACCGGGCCGGCCAGGGTGTTCGGCAGAACGCGCGCGTACACGTCCCAGGCGTTGCGGTCGGTCTCGACCGCACCCGCGCCGACGAAGGTGCCGTCCATCCACGAGAACCCGAACTGACCCCACGGCCTGTCCCACTTGAGGTCCAGGCTCAGGTTCTTGTCGTCGTTGAGGTCATCGTTGCGGAACTGGCCGTTCCACACACCCAACACGATCATCGGCTCGTAGCTCATGCCCGGCGAGGGCATGCGGCGGAACCAGATGCCCCGGTCCGACGCGCCCTGCCACCAGAAGCCCAGGCCGGCGGGTGTGCCCTCGAGGATCTTGGCGCGCTCGAGCGGCAGGCGCACCGACGAACTCTCCCACGCCTCCAGGCCGAACCAGGTCGGCACCTGGCCGATCTGCACCCGATACTGGTCCTCGATCCGGTAGTCCACGAAGGCGTTGTAGAGGTCGATGTTGGGGTCCTGCGGGCCCACACGCGCGAAGGTGATGATGCCCGTGTTGCGGCTGTCGATGTTGCCGCGGATAGTGACGTACATTCGGCGGAAGTCGAAGTTGTCGAACTGTCCGCTCTGGTCGGTGTCCACGTAGCGCACCTGGAAGTAGCCAGAGATGCTGATGCGGTCGGCCCAGCTACCCTGACCATCCTGCGCCACAGCGACACCCACCGACATGAGCATGGTCGCGAGGACCACGCAGATGACGAGACGTGTCATGGTGTTACCCTCCCTGCTGTGAGTTGGAACGACCTCTCCAGACCCCAGCCCGGCCACCTGCAGTCCCCATGACAGCGGTAGCGCGGACCTGTCCCCATGCCCGTATGTCTGAGTTTGACAGGTCAGACGCAGGTTGGTTGCGCCCAACCGCACGACCTCGTCCGCTTTCTCGCGCGCCCGGCCGGCTCAAGCACCGCCACGCCGATGCCATGGTGGGGCTGTGCCGGGCGTCCAGGCGCCGGACCGCGGGGGTGATTCGCCTCCCGCGCCGACACACCTCCTTCGCACAAGGATTATTGTGAAGATGCTGGCCGCAGCCGGATTCATCTCGCCGGCGTGATCACCAGCGCCGTTGCCTCGGTGCCCGCCAGCTCGATCTCCTGTTCGGTGGCCCCCTGCCACGAGCCCAGGTCCTCCGTGGCCTCCGGGCCCAGCCGCTGCACGGTAAAGCGGGCATCGGTGCCCAGGCCGTAGTCGCGCGGATCGAACACCAGGGTCACCGTCTGGGGCTCCTGCGAGCAGTTGATCAGCGGCACCAGCATCCGCCCGTCGCGCAGGCCCCAGATCGTCGCCAACACTGCCGGCGTGGTCGCGCTCAGGTTCCCGCCACGGTGCCAGTCGGCCCACACCTGCGTATCATTGCCCTCCAGCGTCGGCGGCGCGAGCATGCGCCCGTCGTTGAAGAACTCACGCACGCGGTAGCGCAAACGCGCCAGACCCCGCAGCCACGGGCCCGCGAAGGGGTGGTCGATCACCTGTGGCGCGCTCCACCACAGTTGCGTGCCCCACACGAAGAGCTGCCCCTGCTTCTGCGCCAGCGTCTCGGGCGCATCCCAGTCGGCATTGCTCATGTAGCGACCGAAGCCCAGAATCTTGGATCCGTATACTGCGGGGAACATGGGGACCAAGCCGTCACCCAGCGAGTTGCACATCAGGTAGGTATCGAACCAGCGCGCGTAGCTCTCGGCGTTGGACTCAGTGGTCAGCAGCTTGTCGGGGCTCACGGTCGCGATGTCGGTCTGAAGCCGGTCCAGCAGCCTCCAGTAGCCGTCCACCCACCAGTGTCCGCCCGCAAGCGGGTGGCCGTGGCTGACGTCATAGCACAGTCGGGGCCTTGCAGCGGCGATCTGGTCCATGTACACCCCGTCCACCCCGACCTCGGTCATCAGCCGCATGACGATCTCGTACAGCGTGTCGCGCCAGAACTGCTGAGATATGCACATGGGGGCGAGCTTCTCCCCCGAACCGTAGACCTCGATGTAGGGCTCGCCATCGCGGTCGCGCGTGCAGTACTTGTAGGCCTCATCCTGGAAGCTCTGCGTGTCGGTGTCCCACAGGCGTCCGTTGATGTAGGGCACGATGCGCACGCCCGCCGCCTGCAGCTCCGCCACGCCCGCAGCTACGCCCTCCTTGGTGGGGAAGTAGTGCGGGTAGTCGTTGTCGAAGGGGATCTGGTGCCAGTTGTACCAGTGGATAGCCACGGGCAGGCCCATGTACTCCGCGAACGCCTTCGTCGGCCCGACCACGGCGTCCGGCCCGCCGCCGTAGAGCACCCATGCGGCCACGTCATTCAGCCACGCGGGCCGGTCGTCGCGGCCGTAGTCCGGGTCGCCCGCCGGCCACCACGGCGCGTTCTCCTGCAGCCACGAGCGATACTTCTGCGCGCCCGGATACCAGCCACCGCCTACCCGCGCGATGATCATCTCGCCTGAGGTGGTGAAGTCGTTGCCCGCCACCGAGGCGTCGGGCGCGGGGGTGTCGATGCTCAGCGGTACGCCGCCGGTCACCGCGCCCCCTCTCGACACCATGTTGCGCGTGGATGAGGCCGGGTCGTGCGCCGCCACGTAGACGCCTCCCTGGCCATCGGTCACCATCAGCAGCGGCAGCGCACACGACCCGCTCGGGTAGTAGCCGACATACCGGTGCACGTTCCCCAGCGGGTTAGCGTAGCCGCGCCCGTAGCCCTGCGGCACGTAGAGCGTGTCATCAACCCCGCTTTCGCCCAGCGCCCGGATGCTCAGAGCGGGCATGGTCACCCGATCGATGCTCCACCCTGTGTCGTTCTGCACGCTCAGCCGCCAGCGCGACTCGCCGCCGCTGATCTCGCAGCTCACCTGCGCCTGCATCGCCCCCAACCCGTCGGCGGTGGGGCTCTCGAAGCTGGCGTTGATGGTGGCGGAGGTCTCGTCGCCCGCCATCTGCGCGTTCCAGCGCCGCCACCCGTCGCCGCTGCCCAGACTCGCCGGCGTGCGCTCGGCGTCGGTCAGCGCCAGTTCAAACAGATCACACGGCTCCGCCAGCATCTCGCGCCGAGAAATCATATCATACAGGCTCACCAGCTCGACGCCGGTATCGGTCAGGCGCACGCCCACGCCCAGTTGCCCGTCGTCGGCCAGCAGCAGCCGCCCGCCCGGCAGATCCGGCGCGAAGCCGCGCCACCGGCCTGCGGTCATCACCTGCTCGAGCGCGGTCGCCGCGGCCTGCACCTGCCCGAGAGGGGCGCCGGCGATCGCCGCCGTCTCGATCAGTGACACCCGCCAGTCGATGCGCCCGGCCTGCGCCGTGTCTCCCACCACCGCCGCCCGCGCGTGCAGCCGCCCGAACAGCTCCGCCAAGCCCTCGGTCACCAGCACGCCATCCTCCGCCGCCACCGGTCCCGAGGCAATGCTGTCCAGCTCCTGCAGCGCGTCCGCTCCCGCGTTCACGTAAAGCCAGCGCCGGAAGCCGGCGTCGCGATCGCGCCACGCCTCCCACGGCCCGTGCAGGTAGCGCCCGTAGTCCTGCAGACCGTCGTAGATGAGCACGCCCCCGGTCAGCCCCAGCACGTTCTCGCCGTCGATGAGCGCGCCCCAGCCCGGGCCGCGGATGGTCTGGCTGTCATCGACGAAGTCCCTGACCTCCTCGGCATCGTCCACCACGAACTGCGTGAAGCTCTGGTCCTGGAAGTGAACCTCCAGGAAGTGCAGCTCATTCCACGCGAACGCCGCATCCTGCTCGATACGGGCGGAGGCGCTGAAGACCGGCAGCCCGGCCCAGTAGCGAAAGACGTAGACCGCTCGCGGGCCGGTTTCGGGGGCCGCGCCGCCGTCACCCAGGTAGCGGGCGGATACACGCACTTCGGCCATGTACGGGCCGTCGGCGACCAGCGTAACCTCGGCGTCCGGGTCCTTGCGCAGCGCGAAACCGCCGATCTGCTTGGAGTGCACGCGATCGTTCATCCGCGGCGCGAAGACCTTGTCGGTGGCCGCGAAGGTGATCTGCGAGAGGATGCCGGCGTTGACCGCCGGATCGTGCACGACCTGGTACGCGTCGGTGCGCACGCGCACGATCTCCCCCGCGCGTTCGGCCGACAGCGTCACCGGCGGCGCGGGCGGAGCCGCGGGGGCATTGCGCAGCCACACGCGGATCTCGCGCGCGCCCGGCGGGTGCGTGGGCAGCAGCCCGGCGAACTCCGCCTGCCCGTCGGGCGTGACGGTGATCTGCATCTCCACCGGTCGCCCGGAGGGCATCTCCTGCGCATAGACCACACCCTCAGGCAGCTCGCCGATGCCCAGCGCTTGCCTCAGCCCGTCGGCATCGGTAGTCGCGAGCAGCGGCACACGCGCCAGGCCGTCGGTCTCAGGCACGGCCGTGCGGATCACCACGAAGTCATCGCAGTGTGCGAGGGCCACCGCCCCCGCAATTGCCGCGACAATCAGCATCGTGCGGAACATGGTTGCGACCTCCCTGTCATGCGCGGCCTGCCATCGCCGCCCGCCACCCGAGGGCCCTCAGCGGCCCGCTTTTCGGTCCGCCCTCGGCAATCGCCCACCGCTACGCCCGCGGGTGCGCGTCGTCGTAGATGCGCCGCAGGTCCTCGGTCGATACGTGCGTGTATATCTCCGTCGTGGACAGGTTCGCGTGCCCCAGCATCTCCTGGATCGCGCGCAGGTCCGCTCCGCCGGAGAGCAGATGGGTGGCGAACGAGTGCCGCAGCGTGTGCGGCGAGGTATCCTCAGACAGCCCGGCCAGCCGCACGTACTGCTTGAGCCGCGCCCAGAACCCGCCGCGCGAGAAGGCGCGACCGCGCACAGTCAGGAAGATCGCGTCCTCGCCGGGGTAGCGTTCGAACTGCGGCCGCGCCTCGTCGAGGTAGCGCTGCACCAGGTGCAGCGCCAGGGGCGCCACCGGCACGATGCGCTCCTTCGAGCCCTTCCCCACCGTGCGCACCAGCCCCTCGGCCAGGTTCAGCTCGTGCATGCGCAGCCCCACCAGCTCGGACACCCGCAGCCCCGAGGCATAGAGCAGGGCGATCATCGCCGCGTCGCGCAGGCCCTGGGCCTCCGAACGGTCAGGGGTCTCCAGCAACCGCCGGCACTCCTCCACGGTCAGCACCCTGGGCAGGCGTGGCGCGGGCTTGGGCAGGTCGATGTCGGCGGCCGGGTCGGCGTCGGCGCGCCCGTCAATCAGCAGGAAGCGATAGAAGGCGCGCACGCTGGAGAGCTTGCGGGCGATGGTGGTGCGAGCGAGCTTACGCTCGCGCTGCAGGAAGCTGACGAAGTCGATGACATCCTGGCGCGACACCTCGGTGAACCGCTCGACGCCGCGCCCGCGAAGGAACTCGGCGAAGTCGCGCAGATCGCGCGTGTAGGCCTCGACAGTATTGCCCGACAGCCCCCGGTCCACCGCCAGCCAGGCCTCGAAGGCGGACAGGCTCTCACGCATCCGCGTCTCCACCCGCCTGACCCGCGTCGGCCGAGATGCCGCCGCGCACGGCCATCTCGATGGCCCGTCGCTCCTCGGCGAGCGGCTCCCTGTCGGTACGCCCGGCCTTCACGCCCCGCAGGAAGGTGCGCGAACGTTCGAGGTCGTAGAGCGTGGTGATGACGAAGCCGTTGTCATGCGCATCGAGAATCGCCAGCGCGCACGACAGGCGCCCGCTGACCGAATCGCTGGCGTCGAAGCGCACCACCCCGATGCGTTGCAGGTGGGTGCGCGAGCGGTCGCGGAACTCAGCGAGGGCCGCGTCGAGGGCGCGCGCATGCTCGGCCAGCGCCTGTACACGCCCGTTGACCTGCTCGAGGTAGCCGAGCAGCTCGCCCAGCGCCGCCTCGTCATCGCCCGCGCGCAGGGCGTCGGCGACCTTGCGCGCGGTCGGATCGGCGATACGCATGCGCCGCTGCTCGCGGTGGAGCATCGCGACGGCGATGCCCAGGCCGATGACAAGCGCGGCCAGCACGGCGACGGCGATGGTCAGCGCAGTGGTGGTCATGGGCGCTCCCGCGACGCGTCACTCATCCTCCTGCAGCTTGCGCACGGCCCGGCGGTCGAAGGTCATCACGATGTCCCGAGCGACCTCAAGCTCGAAGCTGTTCTCGTGTACGCGCAGGATCTTGCCGTGGATACCGCCGACGGTGATGATCCGATCACCCGGCACGATGCTCGATATCAGGTCGAGATGCTCCTGCTGGCTCTTGCGCGTCGGCCGAACGATCACCAGCCAGAAGATGAAGATCATCACCACCAGCATGGCCAGTCCGGGCAACAGCGGTCGGATCGATTCCCAGTCCATCATCTCACCTCAGCGCGAAGTCAC
>CAZTZN010000056.1:20287-22700 GCA_964617715.1 uncultured Armatimonadia bacterium
ACCACTGCCTTGATGACCTCGTCCTTGTGCGCGGCGACGAAACGCATGGCCTCGGGCGTCTCGTCCAGGCCGAACTCATGCGTGACCAGCGACTTCACGTCCACCCGCCCGGCCTCGACCAGCGCGATCGCCGGCGGATAGCAGTTGGCGTAGCGGAACAATCCGCGCAGGTCCAGCTCGCGGTTGATGATCTCGTAGAGCGGGATCTGCGGATGCTGCTCGGCGGGCATGCCCACGATCTGCACGACGCCCCCATTGCGCGCAACGCGCAGCGCCATCTGCAGCGTCGGGACAGTGCCTGCGCACTCGAAGGCCACGTCCACCCCGCGCCCGCCGGTCAGCTCCATGATCGCCGCCTCGGCGTCGGCCTGTGACGCGTCGATGACCTCGGTGGCGCCCAGCTTCGCCGCCATGTGCAGGCGCATCGGGACGAGGTCGCTGACGATGGCGCGCACCGCCCCGTGGGCGATGGCCGCCTGCAGCGTGACCAGGCCGATGGGCCCCGCCCCCAGCACCGCGACCGTATCGCCCGCGGTTACGCCCGAGCGCCGCGCCGCCCACACGCCCACCGCGAGCGGCTCGAGCATCGCCCCCTCGTCCAGCGACATGCTCTCGGGCAGCGGGAAGAGGAAGTCCGACGGCCAGGCGAGGTACTCGGCGAACGCCCCGTGCACCGGGGGCGCGGCCAGGAAGACCACGTCCGGGCACATGTTGTAGCGCCCCGAGCGGCAGAACTCGCAGCGTCGGCAGGTGTATCCCGGCTCGACGGCCACCCGGTCGCCGGGCTTGAGCCCGCACGCCTCGTCGAGGACCTCGACGACCTCGCCGGCCGCCTCATGGCCCATGACAGTGGGCGCGCGCAGCGGAATCTTGCCGATGACCCCGCGCTCGAAGAAATGTACGTCCGAGCCGCAGATCCCCACCGAGCGTATCCGCACCAGTACATCGCGCTCGGGGCTGATCTGTGGCATGGGCATCTGCTCCACGCGCATGTCGTGCACCGCGTGCAGCACCGCCGCCCTCATCGTTTCGGCCATCGCCGCACCCTCCCGCCAGCGAGTCCACCGGGCGCAGTGTTCGCATGGCGCCAATGCCTGTCAGCTATCTGCGAATCTTGATCCATCGCGCTGCCTATCCCGCCTCCGGCCCCACCATCTCCCACACCCGGCGCGCGGTGTCGGCCATCGCCTGCAGGTTCTCGCGCTTCGCCTCGCGCGGCACGCACTCGCCCGAGTTGAGCACACACCCGCCCTCCGCCATCAGCCGCACCTGCCGCTCAGTCTCCGCCGCGACCTCCTCGGCCGTGGCGTCGGTGAGCATGGCGATCGGGTCGATGTTGCCCACCAGCGCCTGCTTCCCGCGGAACTCCTCGATGGCCTGCGCGATCTCCAGCCCCGGCCCCACCGACAGCAGGTCCGGCCTGGTCTGTGCCTGCAGGCGCAGCCCCTCGAGCTTCTCCTCGGAGTTGTGCAGGAACACCAGCCCGCCCGCCCGCTGGAAGGCCTCGGTCACGCGCAGGCACGGCTCCAGCGCCCACTCTTCGAAGTGCTCCGGGGAGATCAGATGCGCCGACGCGTTGCAGTCGCCCAGCCAGATGGCATGGCAACCCGCCTCAATCTGCGCGAGCCCCCAACTGATGGCCTGCTCCTCGGCGAACGCCAGCGCCTCGCGCACCAGCACCGGGTCGTCAATCATGGCGAGGAAGATGTCCTGCATGCCGAAGATGAGCGTGACCGCGCTGAACGGTGCCGCGACGCGGCCGGTGATGCACTTGCAGTCACCAAGGGCCTCGCGCAGGCCGGTGGCGGCGTCGAGCAGCAGCGGCATGCGCGCGCTGCGGGGGTCGGGCACCTTCAGCGAGCGCAGGGTCTCGCGGTCGAGATCCCGGTAGTCGGCGGTGCAGGGCACCACGTTCTCGCCGCCCTCCGCCACACCCACGCCCAGCGGCTCGAACTCCAGCGTGTCATCGAGGTGCAGCCACACCCAGTCCCACCCGAACTGGTCGAGCACCTTGAGCTGCGTCTCGACGATGTTCTCGGGCGACTGGATGTAGTCGTGATAGGTGCGCCCGCCGAACTTCGCGTCGAACTCCTGGGACAGGCAGAACACCGGCAGTCGCTGCGGCGTCTTGAGTTCGCGCACTGCCTTGATATCGTCGAAGAGAGCCATCGATGGACCTCCCGCCGCCCCCGGTGGATGCCGTCGCGTGCACGGTTCATTTTCGCCACCCGTGCCGCCGGACCTGCCACGGCCCTCCTGTACCGTGTCGGGCAGCCCCACCGGCGAGCGATGCGGCTTCGCCCCTGCCGGCTCGTCCGTGGCATGGGCATCCTCGCCCGCGCACCGCTCGCCGGTGCCGCCATGCAGAGGCCGGCCCCCTCCGTTGCCGTTGCCACTACCGTCCGGAGCAACG
>CAZTZN010000056.1:22800-23869 GCA_964617715.1 uncultured Armatimonadia bacterium
CCCTCCGAACGTCGATGCAGAGTCGTTCCGTGACACCGGCCGCCTCACCCGTCCGTGTTTGCCGTCGCCGTTGCCTTCGTGCTGCCCCGACGGGGGCGGCCAGGTTGCGGGGGAATGCATGACCCCAGAACGGCAAGCGGCGACGGGGGGGCCGTCGCCGCCACGACCGTTCCTCAGCCATCTGCGCGCCCTACGACCCCACCAGGTGCGGGGCGAAGGGCTCGAGGTAGTAACGCCACATGGGGTTCTTGACCGCCGCCGTGAAGGTCGCATAGCTCAGATAGGGGATGAACTTGGGCCGGCGCGGGCGGCGGATCAGCCGCAGGCCCGCCTCGCGCGGCGTGCGGTTGCCCTTCTTGTTGTTGCAGTCGCTGCAGCAGGCTACCAGGTTCTCCCACGATGACGTGCCCCCGCGCTCACGCGGGATCACGTGGTCGATGGTCAGGCTCCTGCCGCGCCGTCCGCAGTACTGGCAGGTGTAGCGGTCGCGCGCCAGCAGGTTCTGACGCGACAGCTTCAACTTGGGCAGCGGCCGGTTCACCCGGTAGGACAGCTTCACCACCGACGGCATCTTCATCTGCGTGCTGGGCGAGTGCAACACTCGCGAGTCGCTCTCCACCACGACCGCCTTGCCGACGTACACCATCGACACCGCCCGCTGCCAGCCGCACACGGACAGTGGCTCGTAGTTCTGATTGAGGACCAGGACCTGCTCACCCATGGTTCGCTCAGCCTGTGCAGTGATGTGCGTGCTCTCACAAGGAAAGAGCCCGCTGCGTGCAGGATGCAGCGGGCCCTTGACTGGTGTCACAGATGTGTTGGCGCCTGTGGCGCATCCGGCCGTATCCGGAAGCCCGGAACCGCCGTGCACATGGCCCGCCGCATCTCTCGGAATTCGTGCACCACAGTAATCTCCTCGGCATATGTGCGACAAGACACAGGCGCCGCCACCATCGCGGCGCTCAGATGCGCGTGTATTCTACCAGAGCCCCGCGAGGGCTGTCAACAGGCGCGGGGGCAGGGAGGGAGATCCTGATTGTCGGTGAACCGCCCGGCTGAGATGGCGGGG
>CAZTZN010000057.1:0-23862 GCA_964617715.1 uncultured Armatimonadia bacterium
CCTGGGCCGTTGCCGTTGTGCCCCCGGCGCCCCTGTCGGGAGGGCGGGCCTCTTCACGAACGGCACGATCACGGCGGCGGCGTTCTTCTCCCCGCCCTGCGCCTTACTCGTCCTCCGGGTTATGCGCCAGGATGCCGGCGGTCTCGGCGCAGCCGTACATGGTGCTCGTGTACGACTTGCCGAAGCCCTGCGTGGGGGCCTGGTCCAGCAGCTTGCCGAACTTCTCCCGCCACGCCTTGCGCAGGATGCGCAGGTGCTCAGGGTTCTCGCCGAAGCGCACACCGTTGACGTGCGCCATCATGGTCACGCCCGGCTGGTTCACTCCGCGCAGCGCCGTGGCCGGGCACGAGGTGTAGCGCCAGCCGCTCCACTGGTCGTGCCAGGTATCGAGGTCGAGGAAGGTCACCGCGCGGTCGATGGCCTCGGGCAGGCGTTCATCGCCGGAGAGCTGGTAGTATCGCGCCAGCCCGTTGATGAGCACCGCGGTGATGAAGCCCGCCATCCCGGTGTGGCGCTGGGTCTTGCAGATGCAGTGATCGGGGGCCATGGGGTAGTAGAGCCAGCCGCCGCATACGGGGTCCTGAGCCGCCAGCGCGTCTTCGGCGATGGTGCGCATGGCCGCGAGATAGCGCTCGCCCAGGTCGATCTCGTACGCGCCCGCCAGCGCCAGCATGGTCCAGCCGGCTACGCGGCCGGCGTGGCTGCCGCCCATGAAGGCGAACTTACGGTCCTCGACGAGCTGCGCGAGGTTGTCGCCGATCATGAGCACGGTCTCACGGATGAAGGGGTCGCCGGTAAGGAAGTAGTGCCGCGAGATGCCCTGGGTGAAGATGTGCCCCAGATTGGTGGGCCCCAGGCACAGATAGGGGTTGGGCGCGCGCCCGACGCCTTTGTCGATGAAGAGCTGCCGGATGGTCTCGACATCGTAGAAGCCGCTGACGTGGCCCACGGTGTGCTGATGAACCATGCCCGGCCGGTAGGGGTAGTCGGGCTCCTCGCCCGGCTCGCCGCGCCTGGGGCCACCGGTGGTCTCGCAGAAGTGGTCCCACAGGTCGTCGCACACGTGGTGGACGGTGTCCACCTCGGTCGAGTGCCGGGCGGCTGCATCGGCCACGTAGAAGTACTCCGGGTCGCCGGTGCGCGCGAACTGGATCAGAAGCTGGTTGGTGGTGTCGTACTCGTGGTTGCCCCAGTTGACCACGCGCTCGCCGAACCAGTCGCCCCAGTTCATTGCGCCGTAGTCGCGCTGCTCCTCGATGGGGCTGCAGTAGGCCTCGAAGAGCTTCTCGGCCCACCGGTCGTACTCGGCCATCTCCGGCGCGCCCGCAGGCATGATCTCGTCCCAGACGCCGGTGGCGATGGCCTGCGCCGGGTCGGGGATGGGCATGAGCGGGGCGTCGGCGGCGGCCGCGAGCGCCGCGCCGTCGCCGTGCAGGTCCAGCCACACCTCCCAACGGCGGGCCTGGCCGGTGCGCAGGCGGTAGCAGGCGTCCTCGAACAGGTACTGGTACTTCCACCACGGCTGCATGTGATCGAAGTCCTCGACCATGAAGGCCGGGAACAGGCCGACCGCGAGGCCCTCGGCAGAGACCTCGAGGCTCTTGGGCCATTGCTGCCAGAAATCACGCAGGGCGCCCGCGATGGTACCGGCATCGTCGCTGATCTCGGCCCAGCCGGGCGCGCGGCCGCCCTCACCTTCGGCTCCCTGGAGCCGGCAGGTCTGATCGTCGATCTGCATGAGGCCGACTGAGGCGCCGGCCGCCCCCTCCCAACCGGGCTCGCCGCCGATGCGCGCGCTCACCGCTCCCCGGCGGGGGCGCACGTCGAGGTAGAGGCTCGCGATGCGCTGGATGACGCCCTCGTCGGCGTCCACGATGATCAGGGGCTCGAGGCGCAGCTTGCTCAGCCCCGCCCACGCGGAGGCGCGCAGGCGGAAGCTGAAGACACGCTCGCCCGAGGGGCGCATGAACTGTCCGCGAATCGTCAGCGTGGCGCGCACCGGGCCGGCGCACTCGACCTCTGCCGACTCCACACGCGCCGCGCAGGTCACGTCTCCCTCCAGCACCAGGCGCAGGCCGATCTCCAGCCGGTCGCCAATGGTCAGCACACCCTCACTGCCGGCTGCGAGTCGCACCGCCCCGCATGAGACCGCCGGCGCGTCTCCCTCAGCCGCGCAGGGGACATCGGGCACGGCGACCCGGCCGCCATCCCAGGTGAGGGTGTAGCGCGCCTCGCCACCGGCGGGCGGGTCGGCCTCGAAGTCGAGCAGCACCCAGCGCGCGGAGCCGTCCTGCCAGCGGCCGAGCACCTGCGCCTGCAGCGGCACCGGCGTGCCGTCCGCATCGGCCAGCGCGAATACGCTGCCCGCGGGCGCTGCGTTCGGTGCCAACGGCACCCCGCCGCTCACGGGTCTGGGCGCGGCCACCCCGGCCATGTCTCTGACGAATACATCCAGCGCGTCCATGAGACAACCTCCCCATCGTATGCATTTGCCTGCGTCCGGGGTATTCGGTGTCTCTCCCCCACTACCTGCCTGCCCGACCCGGGCGGCGCGACCACGGTCGCTCGGGCGTCGAGCATCTTCCTGCCGCCCGCGGAGGACCTGCCGGGCCCCTCGTTTGTCAAGAACAGTGCGCCGGCGGCACGCGAACGCGATGTTTGAGGGTGAGAGGCGAATCTTGAGCTGCCTGCGAACACAGTGCAGATGGGCGCCGCACCCGGATCTGTGGGGGATGATCCGGCCGGACCTGAGACAGGAGGAGGGCCTGTGATGAGGGCGCGAGGGCTGGCGATGCTCCTGGCGGGTGTGATGCTCGGGCCCGCGTGGGCCGAGTGCACCATGCGCGAGCAGACGGTAGAGGGCGTCACCTACCTGGTGATGGAGAACGAGCTGATCGTAGCACGGGTGCTGCCGGCGATGGGCGGCGCGCTGTCGGACCTGCAGCTCAAGGGAGCCGGGCCGGTGCTGGCGCCGGGGCGTATCACCCGCGAGCAGGTCATCCGGCCCATCCCCATCTACCGCGAGCAGCGCAACGGCCGGGGGCTTACCGACTGGTTCTACCCCGGCGGCGCCTACTCGCTGGAACCGTGGCAGGCGAGCGTGGTCGAGAACACCGCGGCCACCTGCGCCGTACAGGTGCGCCATCGCATGATCACGCGGACCATGCGCATCCGCGCGGGCTCGTCGGTGGTCGAGGTCACGGTGGAGATCACCAACACGGGCGATCAGACACCTGGGGAGAGCTATCGGCTGCACGCGATGTACATGCTCGGCGGGGCGGCGGATCTGAATGGCGGAACCCAGCGCCTGTTCGTGCCCGTGGCGGCGACGACGCAACGCCGGCGCGCGCTGGCGGAGGTATCGGCCGAGCCGATGCTGCTCGCCGAAGCGCCCACCGGAAGCTGGAGCCGTTTCCTCGCCCCCGCGCAGCGCTGGATGGCGCTGGTGGACAGCTCCTGCCGGCTGGGCGCAGCCACGGTGCTGAGCACCGACGACTTCGACGACCAGGTGGTGTTCTGCTCGTGGGCGGGCGAGGACGATGGCACCCCGGTCATCAGCCAGGAGATGGTGCTCTCCTCCTCGCCCCTGGCCCCCGGCGCGCGGGAGACGCACCGCGCCGATCTCTTTGCCTTCAGCGGGCTGGAGCGCGTGGACTACGCGAGCGAAGCGCTGGCGCTGGCGGTAGTGCTGCCGGATGGACCGGTCGGAGCCGACGAGGTGCGCATCCCCGTGCGCCTGGTCACGAGCCGCAAGGGGGCGTCGGTGGAGTTGGAGCTGACGCTGCGCTCGGAGAGCGAAGAGGTGCGCAGCGAGACGGTCATGCTCGCGGACGTGGGCCCGACCTCGCCGGGGGAGGGCGTGGCCGTCTTCGGCACGATGCCGCCGGGCACGTACTCGATGAGCCTGAGTGTGCGCGCCGCCGATGGCGGCTCCCTGGCCGAGGACACGCTCTGGGCGAAGCAGCTTGTGGTGCGGTAGTCGCTGCGTCTCCGAAGTCACCGCGGCCCTGCGTCGGCCGCCCGTGGAACGGAAGCTGACACGAATCGCCTCGCGCAGACACGCGGGGCAGGGGATTGTGTGCGCGCGGCAAACACTAAGTGGAGACAGGACAACGCGGGTCGGGCGGCCCATGCAGGTGATGATCACGGTGACCCGTCAGGCGACAGGCGCGAACTCCCGCGAGATCCGCAT
Organism: uncultured Armatimonadia bacterium; assembly: GCA_964617715.1. Lineage (GTDB taxonomy): Bacteria > Armatimonadota > Zipacnadia > Zipacnadales > UBA5352 > JALGVA01. The sequence continues at coordinate 4,193 of CAZTZN010000057.1, forward strand.
CGACACGCCCGAGGGCGCGATCAACGGAGACCTGACGATACCCGTCGATGCCGTGGGCATGGTCATCTTCGCCCACGGCAGCGGCAGCAGCCGACACTCGCCGCGTAACCGCTTCGTTGCGCAGGTGCTGCAGGAGGCGGGCCTCGCAACGCTGCTGGTGGACCTGCTGACCGCCGCGGAGGAGGATGCCGACCTGCTCACCCAGCGGCATCGCTTCGACATCGCCCTGCTGGCACGGCGGCTGCTGCTGGCGCGGGGCTGGGTGCAGGAGCAGGAGGAGACAGCCGACCTGACCGTAGGCTACTTCGGGGCGAGCACCGGAGCCGCGGCGGCTATCGTCGCCGCCGCCGGGCGCGACGGCGTCGGGGCGATCGTCTCCCGTGGCGGGCGCGTGGACATGGCGAACGAGGCTCTCGAGCAGCTCTCCACGCCCATCCTGTTGATCGTCGGCGGGAACGATCCGCCGGTGCTGGGAATCAACCGCGAAGCCGTCGGCCGCATGAGGACGAGAGTGGAGCTGGCGGTCATCCCCGGCGCCGGCCATCTCTTCGAGGGCCCCGGACAGCTCGAGCACGTATCTCGCCTGGCCGCCGACTTCTTCCGCGAACATCTGGGCGCGTAGCCGCCGCAGGGCGGGGTCAGGGCGCGGGGGGCACCTCGTCCGACCACAGTCCGCATCCGGCTGCGCGCGCCTCGCGCTGCGCGGCCAGGAAGCGCCGCTCGTAGCGCACGTTCGGGGGGTAGGTGGAGACCTGCGCGAGGCCCCGGCGCACGAGTTCCTCATTCACCAGCAGATCGCCCACCCACACATACGCCAGCAGCCGGCCGTAGCGGTCACGTTCCTGTACGTCGAGTTCCAGGCGCACTATCCGCCCCTCGACCAACTCGCGGTTGGCCTCGGTAGCGGCCTCGGCCCATGCCTCGACCGGTCGCATCTCCGGCGTGTCGATGCCGATGTAGCGCACGTGTTCCCCATCGGAAAGCTCGATGGTGTCGCCGTCAATCACGCGCGTGCACAGTGCCCTGGGTTCGGACGCTTGCCGGTCGCGTGCGCGTGGGCCCGCCCCCGGCGTGAGCGCCGAGCGCAGCGACCACCCGGTGGCGAAGGCCACCAGGGCAACGATGATGAGCGTGCGCGTGGTGCGAGATCTCATGGGAGTCAGGGCAGGACACCCCGCCGGAGGAATTCGTCGCCTGCGGCGGATGCCCCTGCGCGAGGGCGTCCGCCCTCCGGGATGGCATTGTACTGCGGTTCTCGTGGTCCCGCCTTCCACCGTGGTACCCGGCCGCGGGCGGTCGCTGTCGGGCGTCGTTGCCTTCGACCCCGGCCGGACATCTCGCCCGCGGGAGGAGAGACCGGCCCTTCTGACCAAGAAGTCACCATGGATGCTGACCCGCGACCTCACCCGGAGGTGTGAGCATGTCTCGCGCGATACTGATCGTAGTCGTGGCGACGGTGACTGTCGGCGCGGTGATGGCCGCGCCGGTGACCAGCGGCGTCTCGAAGGCCGAGGCGCACGCGTGGCTGCGCTGGACCATCCCCCTGCCCAAACAGGTGACGATCACGCGCAAGGTCGAGTTGGCGCCGGCGGAGGTGGGCGTGCGCCTGCGCCGCGACGCCGGTCCGGCCGAGCGGACCGCAGCCGAACAGCTCGACGCGCTCTTCGTCGAGCGGGCGGGCGTGGAACCTCGGGGCGGTGGCTTCCGCATTGTGATCGGAGTGTGCGATGACACCGGCTCGGTGCGCGGGCGCGAGAATGTGATCGATCCGGCGCGCCTGCGCGCGTTGCCCAACTCCGACCAGGCGTACGCAATCGTGCCCTTTCAAGACGACGAGCTGGTGCTGACCGCCCTGACCGAGGCGGGCGTCTACTACGCGGCGCAGACGCTGCGGCAGATGCTGGAGGCGACTCTGACCGCCGACTCGGTCGCCATCCCGGTCATGGAGGTGCTCGACTGGCCGGATCTGGCCGAGCGCGGCGAGTGGGGCGGCTCGGCCAACTCGGACATCGAGTGGATGGCGGCGCACAAGATGAACCTGGTCGAGTCGCACGTGAGGCTGACGGTCGAGGAGGACGGCACGCCGACGGTGCAGGTCCCCGAGGAGACCATCGCGCTGGGCCGACGCAACGCGCTGAAGGTGGTCCCCATCATCACGCACCTCGACCACCTGCTGCGCACGGGCATCTTCCAGGCATATCCGCAGCTCGTCGGCGTCGGCTATGACCTCGAGAATCCGGACCGTGGGCTGATCGCGCCGTGCGCCTCGAAGCCCGAGTTCATCGACGTGCTCGCGGGCTGGATGGACGGGCTCAGCCAGGTCGAGGGCGTCACCGACATCTGCGGCTGGCTCAGCGAGATCCAGGGCATGCAGTGCGGCTGCGATGAGTGCCGGCAATACAGCCAGTATGCGCTCGAAGCCCGGGCCTACGTGGAGGCGTGGCGGCGCAACCGCGAGAGGCACCCGGACGTGGGCCTGCGCATCCTGCTCACCCAGGGCAGCTACCCCACCAACGATCAGGTGCTGGCCGAGATACCGCCTGAGGTCGGGGTGACCTACTACGACGGTGGCCGCACCTACGACAGCTCCCGCGACGAGATGATCTACCCGCTGCTCGAAGACTACGCGGCGAACGGAGGCTGGCTGGGCTGCTACCCGCAGCTCACGGCATCATGGCGCATCGTATGCCCGTGGACCGGCCCGCAGTTCATCCACTACCGCATGAACGAGTTCGTCGATGACGGGCTCTCCTGCCTGTGCGGCTACGCCACGCCCGACAACCGCTGCTATGAGTTCAACGTGCTGGCGGCGGCGGAGTGGTCGTGGAACGCCAAGGGGCGCTCCCCGCGCGACTTCGCCGCCGCGTGGGCCACGCGCAAGGGCTTCGCCGACCCCGACGCCGTCGCCGAGTGGGCGGTGCGCATGGGTGAGGCAGGCTGGGACCTCTACGGCTCGCGCGTGCCTTTCAGCAACTTCTTCGGCAGAGCGGCCACCTACGTGAAGCAGCGCACCGTGCCCAGCCTGGGCACCGGCATGTACCGCTACTTCCCGACCGACGAGCACCTCGATGCCGACATCGCCACCTGCGAGTGGGCCGAGCAGACGGCGGTGGCGTGGGACGCGCCCACGCTGGTGACCGAGGCCAGGGTGGTCGGTGGGATGCTGCGTATGTTGCGCGGGATCCGGGCGATGACTCTGGCGATGGCGGATACGGAGATGCCGCCCGAGCAGTTGCGCGCGCGCCTGAACGAGGAGATGTTCGCGATGGCGCTGGCGGCCCAGCAGGCGACTCAGGGCCTGCGCGACTGGCGCGATGCCATCGAGGGCTGGAACGGGGCGTCGCGCCTCGACGACACCATCGAGGTGATCGACAGGACGGCGGCGGAGATCGGTGAGGCGCTGGCGGCCTTCGGGATCGAGGATCCGGGCAAGCCCTACCGCCTGAACGCCGTGGGGACATGGACTGCGAGCGACTTCGAGCCCGAGCGGCGCGTGGAGAAGCAGTTCGAGGTCACGGACGTGCTGACCCTGCCCGGCACGTGGAGCGTGGGCTTCCGTTACACCGGCGGCTGGCACGGCCTGACCGCGTTCCGCGTGGCGCTGCTGGCGGCGCCGAGGGATAACCCGGACGATCTGACCGAGATCGTAGTGGATGAGCATCGTGGCGTGGCGGCGGTGCGCAATGAGGCGAACATCTACACGCTGGAGGTGCCCGAGGTCGATCCGGCGCGCAGGTACTTCGTGCGCGTGGACATCCAGGGCGTGTCCGACATCGGGCAGCCTGTGGGGCGCACCGGTTGCGAAGGCACCGTGTGGATGCATCTGGCGGGGGAGCTTGACCCGGAGGCCGGCCCGCCGCCGCTGAGGCCGCTGACCGACGAGCAGGCCGCGGCCTTCGGGCCGCCGCAGTTCACCACCGATCGCCCGCACATCGGCGTGCTACCGGCGGCCTACGGTTCCTCGGCGATCCTGTCGTGGCTGCGCGGGCGGCCCGAGGTCGAGGCGTTGCCGATGGCACGTATCGCCGCGGCCATGCTTGCGCCGTGCGATGCGGCGGTGGTCCCCCAGCCGAAGGTCCCCGACGCGATCAACGAGGCGGCGGTGGCGGCCCTGCGCGAGTACGTGGCCGGCGGCGGAGGGCTGGTGGTAACGCACGACGCCGCGGGCTTCCGAGGCCTGCCGGCGATCATCCCCGAGGTGTGTGCGGGCGGTATCGACAAGACGCGGCAGGAGCAGTGGGTCGCCATCGCCGAGCACCCGGTGACCGGCGGCATAACGCTGGACGTGCCACATTCGCAGGGCTACTACGATCAGATCCAGCTTCGGCCCGGCCCGGACGGGACGGTCCTGGCGCGCAGCGCGGGGGATGAGAACGCAGTGGTCATCGCCGGGGAGTTCGGGCAGGGGCGGTACGTCGCCATCGGGCTGGCAGTGGGCCTGAACGCCGACACCGAGGACGCCGAGCCCGAGGGAGCCGAGGCGCGACTGCTGCTCAACGCCGTGACCTGGGCGGCGGGGTAGGAGGCGCACGGGCGGACGGCGACGGCCGGTGGGGCTCTGCCGTGACCCGGACAGCCCTGTCCGGGCGCCGTGGCGGGTCGAAAGCCGCGGTGGTGAACAAGCGCGCGCTCGATCGCCGATGACCTGACGGTGGCCTGCGCGCTGGTGGGGGACGATGGCTCGACCTCACCGTGGATGACCGTGCGCGAGGTCGGGCAGGGCCGCGCGGTGTGGCTGGCGGGCTGGTCGGCGCAGTGCGGCTTCTCGCGCCTGCTGCGCTCGGCCATCTTCCTGGCCACGCACCGAGAGGCTGAGGCCGGGCGCCTCGACGTGAGCGGCGGCGATGAGCTGTTCGTCTACGCCTGGCCGGAGCGACGGATGGTCGGCCTCATGAGCCAGGCCGATGAACCCATCGAAGCCACCTTGCGCTGTGATCCGACCATCGTGAGCGCCGCGGAGGGGGAGGCGGTCATCGATGTCGTGACCGGCGAGACTTTGGGCGCCGCCGCGCAGCTTTGCGACGGCCTGACCGTGACCGCCATCCCCCACTGCCTGCGGCTGCTGCGGGTGGGCGAGGACTGAACGGCGAGACAGGGGAGCAGGCTACCCCGCGGGCTCGACCACGATCGCCATCGATCGCTGCGCCTCGACCGTGACCGGGATCAGCAGCGCCGCGCCCTCGCGGGTCGCCTCCAGCTCCTCGCCGGTCAGCAGATCTCGGGCCGTGAGCGCGCGCGCCGCCAGCCCGATCGCCTCAAGGTTGATGGACAGCCTGTCGCCGACGGTCTCGCCCTCGTTGCGGAGGGTGAAGTAGACGCGTCCGTCAGCGTCCGGCCCCCAGCGTTCGACCCACACCTGCGGCGCGCCGAAGTGCGCATGGGTGATCGGCTCCCACCCCGCGGTGGCCACCGCGCGGATGGCCGGGATGTAGCGCCGCCACGCGGGCCGATCGCGCTCGTAGAGTTCGGGGTGTTGCCAGTAGTTCATCCCGCCCTCGGGGCCGGCGTTGGAGATGCCGGGGAAGATCCCCCAGAACAGGCAGCGATTCATGTACTGTTCCATCTCCTCAGCGGTGATGACCGGCCTGCCCTCCCAGTGCCACTCGAGCAGCAGCGTGATAGGCTTGTGATAGGCGAAGACGCGGCGCAGATCGGTCTGCTCGGCGGTCTGACGGCCGGGCGAGACCTCCGAACCCGTCACGTCGAACAGGCTCGCGTAGAAGATGTAGCTGGAGGCCGGCATGTTGCACATCATCAGGCCACCCTCGCCGCGGATGCGTTCGGACCATGCGCGATGGAACTCCGCCGAGGACATCCACACCGGCAGCACAGGCCTCATGGTGCGCTCGGAGTACGACAGCGGGCGGTCGGCGGTCGCGAAGTGATCACGGCGGTAGTTCTCAGCGCCGACCATGATCACCTGATCGATGTACAGACCATCGAACCGCCCCTGTTCGGCGAAGCGTGCGACGGCGCGGTCGTACCACTCGTTGCGTTTCTCCCACACGTTGAGGCTCGGCAGCTCGGGGTCGGCGTTGACGTAAGTCATGCGCATCCAGCGGTTCGCGTTGCCCGCGACCCCGCCCCACACCTGGTTGTGCCAGCCGGTCCACGGGACTGTCCCGGTCTCGTCGTGGATCGCGCAGTGCTCGATCACCTCCGTGGGCCAATCATCCATCTCCCGCAGCTTCGCCGCTACCTCCTCGTCGGTCGGCGGAGGTGGCTGGGGCTCGTCGTAGTCGCCGATCACCACCCACATCTCCTGCGCGTTGGTGGTCGGGAAGGAGTAGATGCCGTGCTCGCGGTTCCAGGCCACGTCGTGCGGGCCCTCGTCGTACATGAAGCCGAAGTCCTCAGGATCGGGAATCGTGGTCGGATCCATGGTGCCGAAGAACCAGCAACCCTGGCGCTGCGCGCGCACCTGGAAGAACTCGGGGAAGAGCGCGTAGTACTTCGCGGCCGCCGCGCGGAAGCCCCACTCGCCGGAGTGGCGGTAGACGTAAAACCGGAAGGGCGCGCGGGCGGGATACCTGTCGGCGGCGGCGCTGAGGCCGAAGGCGAACCTGACCTGCAGGAAGCTCACCTCGCCGGTGTTCTCGAATGACGTCGTAACCGTCGCCGGCTCGTCCATGCGGAACGCCAGCGCCAGCCCGTCGAGATCATCGCCCAGGGAGCAGAAGGGGAAGCGGGCGACGTCCTGCCCGGCGACGCGCATGGACTCGCTGAAGGCGCCCGTCCCGGTCACGTCGGCGCTCTTGCGCAGGTTGCGGTGCCACCGTCTGCCCGCAACGGCAACCGGCAGCCGGAAGATCACGTCCACGCAGCGGTCCTCACCGGTGAGATCGCGCACCTCGCCTGCGATCTCGATGCACTCCGGGTGCGGGATGTAGCGGGCCTCGGCCTCCAGCCCCAGCCCCGGGAGGCCACCGGTCTGACGCAGGCCATCGTCGCTGTGCGCCAGCTCACCGCCGACCGGAAGCGGCAGGCTCCCTGCGGCGGCATCGCGAATCAGCAGGCCGCTGTGCGGCGCCATCAGGGAATCGGTCCAGTCGCGCCCGCCGACTGAGACGCGCGCCACCGCCCCCGTGGCGGGCTCGAGCGCAAGCGCGAGGCCGTCCTCAGTCGCGACCGTCAGCGGCTGAGCAGGGGCGGCCGGGGCGCCAGGATAGCATTCGGCGGCGTAAAGCGTGTAGCGCTCGACTTCGCGAACCGACAGGTCGTCGAACCACGCACGGCCCGAGTGGCGACGGAACAGGCCGTGCAGCTTGATCCAGCGCACGGGCTTGGCGGGATGGATGGTCAGCTCGCGGAACTGCCAGTCGTGGGTCCCGGTGTCGAAGGCCACCGCCTGCCCGTAGAGGAAGCTGCCATCGGTGTACTGCAGGTCGGCCCACAGCGAATACTGCAAGTCGGCGTTCCCGGATACATCCTCGGCCCTGCTCCAACCAGAGATGACGATCGGGAACGGGCGCGAACGCTCGAGAGCGATCTGCTGGAAGATGTCGCTGATGTCATCCTCCGCGGGATTGGCAAAGCCGATACAGCGCTCCCCGGTACGGGCCTCTCCCTCGAGCGTAACTTCAGGCCCGGAGATCTGCCAGGGCGAGCCCTCCGTGCCGGCGCCTTCCAGGCCGGGGTCGGCGGCGCGCTCGTTGGCGGGCGGGCCATCGGCGAAGGTCGGCCCCGGCTGCCATGGGCTCTCGTCGGTGGTGCCGAAGTAAAGATATGCGGGCGTGCCGGCCAGGCGCTCGGGTAGCAGAGCGGTCACGCGGCCGGCGGCGGCCGTGGCGGCATCGTAGCCGGGAAGGGGCTCGAAGCGCAGCGGCGCAAGTGCGGGGCCATCGGCGGTCTGCGCCACCAGGCGCAGCGACTCCGGCGCGAACCGGGTACCGGGGCCGAGCAGCATGGTGAAGTTCGCGTCGAGTTCGATGGTCGGCCCTGGCGCGTCGGCCGGGACCGTGGCGCGGTGATGCCAGCGGGCATCCCACCAGTCGGCGGGCTGGCCCCACGCGGCGGCCGGCGGCACCAGCAGGAGCACGGGCAACAAGCGGAGCATGGCGGACGCCTCCCCATGGCGAGGGCGTGCGGATGGATCGGTGAACACAGGCGCGCGACCGGCCGGTGGCCTGCCCCACGCCCTCCGACGCCCGCGTGCGACGCTCAGGCGCCTGTGGGGAGTTTCGTCACGGGCGATGGCGAAGCCTGCGCCTGATCCACACATCGAGAGGATCAAGCGCAGGCTTCGGGAATGCGTCACGAAGGCTGAGGTGCCGTCTCCGGCAGGCGAGCGAAGCTCCCGGCAACTCGGTCGGGCTCGGGTGCAACCCCGTCATCGCTGATCGGGATCTGGATGGTGAAGGTCGAGCCTTTGCCGACCTCGCTCTCGACACTGATCTCGCCGCCATGCAGCTCCACGACGCGCTTCACGACGTAGAGGCCCAGACCGACGCCCCGCTCCGTCTTGTCGCGGTGCCGGTCGTCGTCGAGTTGGGCGAATTTCTCGAAGATCAGCTCGTGCTTGTCGGGTGGGATGCCCGGGCCGGTGTCGCTCACCGCGATAGTGATGGTGTCCTCAGACCTCGTCACGTCGATCTCAACGTGACCGCCCGACGGGGTGTACTTGACCGCGTTCTCGCACAGGCGGTGAACGGCACTCTGCAGGCGGTCGGGGTCAACGAGCACGGCCGCGAGATCGCCGGTCGTCCGCCCATCAATGGTGACGCCCTTCCGACGGGCGCGCAGGTCCATGACCCGACGTACCCGTTGCACCAGCGCCGCCAGGTCACACGGCCTCCTGTGCAGTTCGACGTCGGGCTCCTCCAGGGCGGTGATATTGAGCAGCTCACCCGCAGTCCAGACCAGCCGTTGGGTCTCGGCCTCAAGTACCTCCGCGAACCGGCTGAGCTTCTCTTCGCTCGCGCGATCGGCGAGCGCGGAAAGCATGGCGGCGGTCACCTTCAGCGTTGTCAGCGGCGAGCGGATCTCATGAGAGAGCATCGACAGGCCATGCTCGCGCGCTCGGATGGCCGTCTTGATCGCAGTGATGTCCTGGGCGATGACGACGTAGCCGACGCACTCACCGGAGGCGGTTACGAAGCGCGAGGTCGATATGCGCAGGTCGATCTCCTCCGGTGCGCATACCGTGATCTCGCGCGTGCGGTGCATGGCGTCGTCATCGCAGTCGGCGACGTCCTGGAGGACGCGCGATATGGTGTCGGATACGCCGCACTTGACCAGATCTTGCGCACGCTCCCCCAGTATGGCGCTGGGGGGGATGCCGGTGAGGCGCTTGAACTGCCGGTTCGTCACCGTCACCCGCCCCTCATTGTCGAGGAGCACAACGGCGTCGGATATGCTGCGAACGATCAGCTCGTTCGCCCGCCGTTCGCGCTCGAGGATACGACAGACGCCGTGTGCCACCCAGGCGAGAGCCATCACTGCGAGCAGCAGGCCGACGAGTTTCCAGGGGGCGACCTGCGCCGCCGCCGCCAGCGAGAAGTAGATGAGAGTCACGATCCCGGTCACCAGCATCACCGCGATCCGGAAGCGGCTGAACAGGGCCACGGAGAAGAGGATGGGGGCAACCAGGAGGGCGGCAAAGGGGCCGTTGAGGCCGCCGGTGCCCACCACGACCAGCGACAGCCAGAGCAGATCTCCCAGCACCACCACGACCGCACCGTTGCCCAACCGACCCAGTTGGCGCAGTGTGACCCAGTTGGCCTCGAACCGTGCCCACATGCTGAGGAAGGAGCCGGTGATCAGCCCCATGTACATGAGCAGCCGGTTGGTCACCAGATCGGGAGCGCTCAGCGCGCAGACCAGCAGGAGCACGAGAACGGCTATCCGGACATTGTCTTCGGCGTGGATTATCGAAAACTCAAACGGGCGCTCTTCCTCACAGTCGGGCGGGGCTTCGCCCCATGCCCATTCGCCGCTCGATAGCAGTTCGCAGTTCGCCATCGTCTGATCAACTCCTGAGATCAGATAACGCTTCTCCCCGCCCGCTCTGCGTTCTGCATGGATTTCAACGGGATCTGACGGCGGGTGCACAAAAGTGCGTCCAAAGTATAACCCGCAGTGGTCGAGGGCGGCGTTGGGGTTTCGTTGGGATGCGCGCCCGGCTCACGGCGATCCCGAGAGAGGCACGGGGTGCCCGGGGCGCGATGGGGGCGGCGGGCCGACGGTCTGTCCGATGCTAAGGGGACCCGGTCAGCATGTATCCGTGACCGGGGACGGTCTTGATCAGGCGAGGCGACCTCGGAGCCGGCTCGATCTTGTCTCGCAGTTGCTTGATGTGCCAGCGGACGAGCCCACCGTCCCCGGTACCCGGAGCATATCCCCAGACTCGCTGGAGGAGTTGCTCGGGGCTGAGCACTTCGCCCGCATGGCTCACCAGGCAGGTCAACAGGTCGAACTCCACGGGGGTGAGCGCGACCTGCTTGCCCGACACCACCGCAGCCCGGGCGGCCGTGTCGAGTGAGATCTCCCCGGCCCGCAGCACGCGCTCTTTCTCGTCGGCCGCGGGCTCGGGTTGCCCGCGCCGGAGCAGGGCGCGCACCCGTGCCCTCAACTCGTCGAGGTCGAAGGGCTTCGGCAGGTAGTCATCTGCGCCGGCGTCCAGCCCCTCGACGCGGTCGGCAACGGCATCCCGCTCGGTGAGGAAGAGCACACGCATGCCCTCGAACGTGGGAACAGCGCGCAACTCGCGACACAACGCCAGGCCATCCATCCCCGGCATGTTGATGTCGAGGATCGCCAGATTGGGGCGGACACGCACCGCCAGCTTCAGGGCCTGCGCGCCGTCGGCCGCGGCGTAGACCTCATGGCCCTCCTTCGAGAGACATCGCTGCAGGACTGATGCCACTACACTCTCATCGTCCACGACCAGAATCGTAGCCATAGGCCACCGCCCCCAAAGCGGACCATCCACGCTTTCGCGAGGGAGTACTCCCTATCGCGACGCGTCAAGGATCTCCCGGATCACAGCGAGGAACTCCTGCACATCGAACGGCTTCTGGAGATATCGGACCTCCTCTTCCAAGCGGCCGCGGAACGCCAGATCGCGATCGGTATACCCGGACACGTAGAGGACCTCGATGTCGGGCTTCATGCGGGTGACCGCCTCCGCCAGCTCCACGCCGTCCATGCCGGGCATGACCACATCGGTAACCAGCAGATCGATGTGCCCCTCGTGATTCCGGCAGATCTCAAGCGCTTCGTCCGCCGTCTCGGCCGCCAGGACCGTGTAGCCGAAACGCTCGAGGAGTTCCACGATGAGGCTGCGCACGACCTTTTCGTCTTCGACAACAAGGAGCGTTTCGGCTGCCTCTCCAGGTGACTGCGCGTGCGCGCCGTCCATGGCGTCAACCTCCGCAGATGCAACCGGCAGAAAGACCTGGAAGGTGGTGCCGGTACCCGGCTCACTCACGACTCGAATCGTGCCCCCGGTCTGCCGCACTATCCCGTAGACCGCGGGAAGGCCAAGGCCCGTGCCCCCGCTGCCGGGTCTGGTGGTGAAGAACGGCTCGAATATCCGCGATTGGGTCTCTTCGTCCATGCCGATGCCGGTGTCGCTGATCGCCAGCATGACGTAGGCGCCGGGATCAACGGTGTCCCCCGCTGCCCCGACCGTCCCGTCCACGATGCAGTTGGCCGCGGTCAGCGTCAGCACGCCGCCGTCGGGCATGGCATCGCGGGCATTCACCGCCAGGTTGACGGCCACCTGCTGAATCTGTGCCGGGTCGGCTTCGATCGGCTGCAGATCCGGCGCCAGGTGGGTCTCGATAGTGATGTTCTCGGGGATGATTCTGCGCAACATGGGCTCGAGATCAGCGACCACCTGCTTGACATCGATGAGTCTGGGCCGCAGGACCTGCCTGCGACCGAAGGCCAGAAGATGCCGGGTCAGGTCCGCCGAGCGACGTGCCGCGGTCAGGATGTCCTCGACCAGGCTGAGCAGCTCCGGCTGGTCGGCCAGAGCTGTCTCCAGGAGCTGGGCATTGCCCTGAATGGCGGTGAGCATGTTGTTGAAGTCATGGGCGATGCCCCCCGCGAGTTGCCCCATGGCCTCCATCTTCTGCGAGTGCAGCAGTTGCGCCTCGAGTTCCTTCTGTTCGGTGACGTCGATGAGGATGCCGAGCAGGCCGATGGCCCGACCGTTGCTGATAACCGGCCGCGAGTACACGACCAGCGGGAAGGTGCTGCCGTCCTTGCGCAGCCCCGTGCACTCGATCCGGTCCTGGGCGCCGGTCTCGAGAGCGTTTGCGAAGCGCTCGCGGGCTCGCTCCCGGTCTTCAGGCGCCAGGGTCTGCAGGTAGTGGATGCCGGCGTCCAGGTCCTCAGGCGCATAGCCGAACATCTTGTAGGCGCTGCGGTTGACGAAGGTGATCCAGCCCTCCGCGTCGGTCTCGAAAACGACCTGCGGCAACATGTCGCAGAGTTCCTGGAGAAAGGCCTCATCGTGTGGCACCGGCATGCCGACTCCCTCCTCAGCGCCGTCGCTCAGCATATCAGACCGTGGGCCGGATGTGCAACGCCCGCCCGGCGCGAAGGCCGCGATCCCTCATGTGCTGTCGCGGCGGTAGCGCAGGGGCGTGGTGTGCCGGTAGCGTTTGAAGACCCGGGTGAAGTAGCTCTGGTCGCGGAAGCCACACTCCAGCGCGATGGTCGCGATCGACTTGTCGGTGCGCGCCAGCATCTCGGCGGCGCGGTCCACGCGCATGCGGTTGAGCAGCTCGGTGAAGCTCCCGCCCGACTCCCGGCGTAGCAGCGCCGAGAAGTGGGAGGGCGACAGGTGCACCGCGCGGGCCACGTCGTCGCGCGAGATGTTCTCGCAGCAGTGATTCTGCATGAACTCCAGCGCCTCGAACAGCAGGAAGCCCGGGTCTTTGCGTCGGTGGCGCTCGATGGCGGCCATGATGCCTTCGAGCATGTCCCGCAGCCACGCCGCCAGCTCCTCCTCGGAGCCGATCTCGGCCACCTCGACCATGCCGCGGTAGTTGATGCCCAGGAACTCCTCGGGATTGCCGCCCGCCTCCACCGCGGTGCGGCTCATGGTCACCACCAGCTCGAGGAAGATGCTCTTGACCAGTTCGAGGCGGTCACCGGCGTGGTAGTGGACGGTCATGAGCAGGCGATTGAGGATCTCGCGCGCCGCCCGCCGGTCCTCGGAGCGGATCGCCGCCATCAGAGCCGGCTCCTCGCGCATGTACAGCTCGCGAATCGAGTAGTGCACGCCGCTCTTGAAGGCGTGGATGGCGTGGGCGCGCTGCTGCTCGTCGTGGTAGCTGCGGCGGTTGGCCGCCAGCGCCGCGGCATTGGTCAGGTTCTCCTCCTCCGCCAGCGCGCGCAGATCGGCGCACATGCGCGGGATATCCAGCGCCGGCCCACCGTCAATGCCCTTGAGCACCTGCTCCTCGGTCGCGCTGGCCAGCAGCCCGCCCAGGACCCGCGCGTTGTGCATGAGCGGGACCGCCCACAGCATGCGCCGGCCCGGGCATTGGACGATCGAGGGCTCGCCCCAGCGCAGACCCTCATTGATCGCGAATACGCGCGCCTCATCGCACCCCGACTCCCCCGGGCACCACGCGCACAGCCCGCCCTCGAAGAGCGCGCGGCCCTCCGCATCCACCGCGCACAGCCCCACGTGCCAGTGCTCGGCGTAGGCGCCCGCGATACGGCGGAAGGTCTTCTCGTTGATCCCGCACGTCCCGGCGTCGGTCATCCCGGCACCTTCCCGGCTCCCGCCGGCCGAATCATGCCGACATCCTGAGATTCCGTACCATTTTACCAAAACCCGGCGCAAACGGAAAGAACCGCGGCATCACTCGCGCTATACTTGTGCACTGCACTCCAGCCCATCCATCGAGTCGGCCCGACGCCCGGAGGCGCGACCGACACCATCAGACAGGAGACCGCGATGACCGGCAGAGAGGTCCTGCTCAGGGCGATCCGCAATGAGCCCACGCCGCGTCCGGCCTGGGTGCCCTTCGTGGGCTGCCACGGCGGCGCCTTGATCGACAGGCCCGCCGACGAGTATCTGCGCTCGGGCGAGCTGATCGCCCAGGGCCTGCTCAGGGCCGAAGAACTCTATCGGCCGGATGGGCTGCCCATCGCCTTCGATCTGCAGATGGAAGCCGAGATCCTCGGCTGCGCGTTGCGCTGGGCGCACAACGGCCCCCCCAGCGTGGTCACGCACCCGCTGGCCGACGGCGCCGCGCTCACCGACCTCCCCGAGTTCAGCGCCGAGCGCGGGCGCTTCCCCGAGGTGCTGGCCGCGCTGCGCACCGTCAAGGCGCAGATCGGCGACCGCGTGGCGCTCTACGGCCTCATCTGCGGGCCGTTCACGCTGGCCCTGCATCTGCTGGGCAACAACATCTTCCTGGAGATGTTCGACAACGAGGAGCAAGTGCGCGCTCTGGTTGACTACTGCGCGCAGGTGGGCATGAAGGCCGCGGACGCATACATCGACAACGGCGCGGATGTCGTCGCGGTCGTGGACCCGATGATCAGCCAGATCTCGCCCGAGCACTTCGAGCAGTTCGTGACCGAGCCCGCCAACGCGCTGTTCGACCACATTCACGAGCGCGAGGCGGTCGCCTCCCTGTTCTGCTGCGGTGACGCCACGCGCAATCTCGAGGTCATGGCGCAGACCCGTTGCGACAACATCTCCGTGGACGAGAACGTGGATCTGGCGCTGCTGCGTGACATCGCGCGCGCGCACGGCAAGTCCTTCGGCGGCAACCTGCAGCTCACGGTCGTGCTGCTGCTGGGCACCGAGCAGGACGCCGAGCGCGCGGCGCTGGACTGCATAGACATCGGCGACAGCGCGGGGTACATCCTCGCCCCCGGCTGCGATCTCCCCTACGATACCCCGCCCGCGAACGTGGCGGCCGCCGGTTTGATGGCGGTGGACGAGTACGAGCGTGAAGTCGCCCGCCAGGTGACCACGAAGGCCGACGCCGACGACTTCGGCGACATCGAGCTGCCCGACTACACGGACGAGACCGATGTCATCCTCGACGTCATCACGCTCGATTCGGCGACGTGCGCGCCCTGCCAGTACATGGTGGACGCGGCGAGCCGCGCGGCGGCGGAGATCGGTGAGGGCGTGCAGGTGCGCGAGCACAAGATCACTCAGCGCGAAGGCCTGGGCATGTTCTGTCGGCTCGACGCGGGCCACGTGCCCACCATCTGCATCGACGGCAGGCCTACCTTCGTGTCCATCATCCCCGACCAGCCGCGACTGGTGGAAGCGATCAGACAGCGCATGAAGGAGAAGAGCGGCCGATGATTCCGATCTGCCTGGTGACCGGGTTTCTGGGCAGTGGCAAGACGACGCTGCTGCGCCGGATCGTTGATAGGCATCGCGATGAGAAGATCGTCTACCTGGTGAACGAGTTCTCCCCCCAGGATATCGACGGGGCGCTGCTCGCGGACGCCGAGGAGGATGTCGTGACCATCCCCGGCGGCAGCATCTTCTGCCGGTGTCTGGTGACCGAGTTCCTCGGGCACCTGCAGCGCATCCCCGAGCGCTTCCACCACGAGGACGACCCCGTGGCCGGCGTGGTCATCGAGGCCAGCGGCGTCGCCGATCCCCGGGTGATTGAGCAGATGCTGCGTGAGACCGGGCTCGACGCGGTCTACGGGCTGGCATCGATCATCAGCGTGGTGGATCCCAAGAGCCTCCCCCGCCTCGTGCATACGTTGCCCAACATCCGCGCGCAGGTTGAGGCCGCGGACGTGGTGCTGATCAACAAGATTGACCTGTTCGCGCCCGCCGAGGTGGATGCGACCGAACAGATCGTGCGTGAGATTAACCCGGCGGCGGCGGTGATGCGAACGGTGCGTTGCGGCGTGGACCTCGAGCTGTTCGCGAGCGCGCGCGTGCGCGGCCTCGAGGGGGACTACGCGCTGTGCACCGACCCCAATTACGCGCGCTTCGCCATCGCCCTCACCGAGCCGGTGGATGCCGATGCGCTGCGCCGCGAGCTGGAGGCGGTCGCCGATGAGGTCTACCGCGCCAAGGGCTTCGTCCCGACTCACGACGGGCCGGTCTACCTCGATATGTCGGCGGCGGCGCTGACCATGGACCGCGCAGCGGCCCCGGCCGGCCCCACGGGGCTGGTGGTCATCGCCCGCGGCGAGGATCACGATGGCGTGGCCGCGCTGACCAGGAGATACAGCAGGGCGGAGGACCGGTGAGGTGCGCGGGCGGGTTCACGGCACATCCGACCGGCGGCCGGGCTACAACCTGAAGCGATGCCAGGGATCGCGATCGGGGTGGCTGAAGCACACCTCCAGCTCGCCCGCGCCGGGGCGCGCGATGAAGGCCCACTCGGTGTCGTAGCCCAGCGGATCGTCATCTCCGTAACGTGACAGCGCCCCCGGCCGCCCGTTGTACGCCAGCACCCTCCGCGCCAGCTCGACGCCCGGCTCGCCCTCGAAACTCAGGCGCTCGATGGCGTCGAAGCGCGCGCTCGACTCCGCCCGGCGCTCGGGATCATCAACGGCGAAGGCGGACAGCTCGGCGGTGATTGCGTGGTTGGTGCACCACAGCCGCCCGCGCTCGGCGCGGCGCACCGCCTGGTACGCCCCCGCCTTCTCGACGATCGCCGCATCCCCGCCCGCATCCACCAGCGCGTGGTTGGCTCCCCACGGCTGTGCGTCCACCGAGGCCAGCATCGCGAGGGCGTCCGCCACGCTCTCGGCGCGCGACAGGACCCACGTGGGCAGCGCGTGCGGATTGATCGACTCCTCAGGCATCGGCACCGCCGCCGAGCATGATGAGCCACCGGCCGCGAGCCCGGCCTCGTTGATGCCGGTGCCGCGCCAGGTCGTGCCCGGCCAGTACGTCGCCAGCACCGCCGGCCCCCCGTCGGGCCTGACCAGCGCCAGCCCCGCGTGCTTGCCCTCGGCCCTGGGCAGGTCGCAGGTGCGGGCGAGGATGGGCCCGTCGGCGCTCTCGGTGAAGATCAGGTTCGAGCAGCCCTCCAGCCCGAAGCGCATCGACGAGTAGAAGTTCGCCAGGTAGAGCCATCGGAAGTCCACGCCCGCACCGTCGGCGATCCCCTGCGTCTCCTCGATGAGTTCGGGCACGCGGCGCTCGGTGTACGACATGTGCCGATCGCGCGCCCACCGGAACTGCCGGTCGTCCCAGTGCCGGAAGCGCGCGGTGAGCATGTCCAGCGAGTTCGCGATCGCCAGCTTCGTCTGCTCGCCAAGCTGGCGGCCGATCTCGTAGGGTGTCCCCGATGCCTCGACGAAGAACATGGCGTGCCTCCCCGGATCAGGGACTATTCGTCGAGTTGAGGGGTCGAGTCCAGCGCGTCCAACTCGACGTCCACCTCGGGCACCAGCAACGTTAGCACTTGACCGTTGCCCAAGCTCAAGGCCTCTTCCTCGAAGTACACCTGATCCTCCGCAATGCGCCTGTCATCAAGCCACGCGCAGGCGTCTCCATAGCCGTCGACTATCGTCCCCGGAGGAGCGGCAGTCGCCTCCGCAGTGGCCGAGTCCGGCGATATCAGTCCAGCGCACCTCCTCCACACATCGAAGGTCTCAGATGTGGCGCACCACTCAATGCGCCTTCGACGAGTGACTGCGAGCATGCACTGGCAATCAGACAACTTGACTGCCCTGAGGGCCGCAGCAGTGATGGAGACATCGAATGAGGTCTCTTCCGCCGCTGCAAGTATCGCTTCCCAACCGGGCGCGTCGCCGCCTACCACCTTGCGGAATTCGGGAGCAGGCATCAGCAGCTCCGCCGCGAACTGGTTGGCCTGCCGCTCCTTCGGGTCCTTTGAGCGGGTCGTGCCCACATCTCTCGCCATGCACTCAAACCTGCCCTCGTGGAGCTGTACGTGGCCGATCTCGTGGCCTATCGTGAATCGCTTTCGGCCCCGCGACGTGATTCTGCTGTTGACGACGATGATCGTGCCATTCTCCGTGCAGATTGACATGCCGTCAATCGTCTCTGAGAGCGGGTGTTCCTCAAACGAGTCCGCAACCGCTAGAGCGATCTCGGTCACGGGAACTGGGATCCGGGTCAGGCCGGTACTCTGGCGCACCTCAAGTGCTGCGGCAGCTGGCTCAGTGCCCCGCATCACTCGTCGGCCCCTCTCTTCTTCCTCCGAAGCGCATCGACCATCGCTCGTACTGCTCGCCTGTCGTCGGGTGACAGGTCTTGGAGCCCCCTGAGGAGGACACGAGCGTCTTGGTCGCCCGCGAGCAACATCTCATCCGACTTGCGCCCCATGAGGGCGTCAACGCTCACCTCGAGACCATCCGCAAGCTTCTGCAAGGTCTCAGCATTGGGGGAGCGCTTCGCGCTTTCAATCTGCGAAACGGCACTGGCAGTCAGTCCGGCCCTTGCCGCCAATTCCGATTGGGTCCAGCCGCGCTCCTCCCTTAATTGCCTGACTCGCCCGCCGATCATTCCGTCCATCCTCTCAATAGGTGTGTAAGGGAGGGCCGCGAGTGACCATAACACATGTGATGGGTCATCGTCAAATGTTGACTCTGGTTCAGCCACTCTGGTATACTTTGTTGTGATGGCACTATGACAGTCGTGAAAGGAGTTCGCGATGGGAACGAACAGGGCCCCAAAGCCGGACCAGCTCGGCCGCGCCCGCCCGTCCCGCGCCGGGGTGGAGATCGACGCAGTCGCACCAGACGAGATCTGGGAATGGCGTGGTCCGCTTCTGGATGTCGAGGAGCACGCGTTCGCGGGCCGCGTCGAGGACATCCCGAGTGGCGTAACGCTAGCTCCTGTCCGAGATGGGCAAGACGTGCTTGTCGCGCTGCGCAATCAGGTCGTCGGCAGGCTTCCCGCGGAACCGGCGTCCGCAGTCACGGACGCGCTTGCGCGCGGACGTCTGGTGAGCACCATGGTGACCAGCACCAGCGCGGATGGGGATACCGTAGAGGTCTGGGTTCGTGTGCACGTGTGAGGTGCTTGGATGAACTCGCAGAGAGGATTCGATTTCGCAGAGATCTGCACTCATTGCATGGCCGGGAGCCTGTGCTCGGGGAACCACGGCCCGTGTCTCCGTGCGGCAGACGGCGTCAACGATTCCGAGGAATCGGGGATCATCAGTCCTCGTGACCGACGCCTCCATGAGTGGATGGCTGATGTGGGGGGCACGCTGGCGCTCGACTACAGCCCGTCGCGCACGGTTTGCTCGGCTCTTCCCCAGTACATCCCGGTGCTTGAGCGACAGGCACGAGGTTTGGCTCTTCCGCAGTGGCCGGCCTATGGTCTTCATCTCGATACCGTGCTCACGCCAGGACGCCTCCAACTGAGAGCGTGCGCCCGTGACCTGAGATCCTATTTCGCCGTTCCGGCGGGTACGCAGATGATACTGTTCTGCTACGCGCGGGATCGTTTCATCGAGGAGATCTGGGCCCGTCGCGACAGTGCCCGAGTCATCGACCAGTTAGCGGATGTGGGCTTCAACCTGATCATCTCGCCGAACTACTCCGTCTACATGGATCAGCCGCGCATGACCCACTTGATGCGCATCCGTATGGCACACGTGTTCTACCGTGACATGATGCAGGCGGGCCTGCCCGTCGTCCCGCACATCTACTTCGGCGCATCCGAAGACATCGCCAGGTGGGGTGACTGGCTGGCAACCAATCCACATGTGACGGCAGCCGCCTGCAATCTG
>CAZTZN010000058.1:0-23654 GCA_964617715.1 uncultured Armatimonadia bacterium
AGCGACCGCGCAGTCGCCTGACCGGCCCGCCGTTGCTACGGGTCAATCAGGCGTGCCTCGCCCCACCACGCATAATCATTCGTGATGCCATCACCCGCGTCGGTGGTCACCAGGCGCAGCTCATGCGCGCCGGACAGGTCCACTACCACCGGAAGCACCGGCCGCCCGAGCCGGTAGACACCCGAGTTGAAGCGCTCCTCGCCATCGACGTAGACGATGAACTCTACCGAGGCGTCGCCCTTGGTGGTGCCGAGCCCCGCGGCGGCCACGAAGGTCTCATACCTCCCGTCGAGCCGCCAGGTGGCATCGAAGACCGACTCGCCGTAGATCGAGTGCTCGTAATCGCGCCCCTGCCCCGAGCTGTCGGTGACCAGCTTCACCGGCCCGTTCATCTCGGCCCAGGTCTTCCCCGGGGGCAGCCACCCCGGTGAGAGCTGCGCGGGCTCGAGGTCCATCAGCCAGGTGATGCGCTCGGGGGGGATGGCGCGCACCGCGGCCGGGTACTGCACCTCCCAGTCGGGGACGATGCTGCGCCGCACCGGGCGGTACTGCTCGGTTTCGGGGCCGAGCACCTCAAGCTCCACCACCTGCGCGCCCGCGAAGGCCGAGTTGCGCTGCACGGTCAGGCGCACGTAGCGCGCGGGCACCGGGTCGAACCAGCGGCGCAGGCCCTCGGGCTCGGCCGGATCCTCATTGCGGCTCTCGTCGATGACCGTCTGCCAGCCCTCGCCGTCCTCGGATGCCTCGACGATGAACTTGTAGACCCGCAGGCGTGTGTCGAGGCTCTCGTCGTCCCAGGTGTGAAAGCGCACGAAGACCTGGTTGATGGTGCGCGTATCGCCCAGGTCCACCTGCAGCCACTGCGGCAGGTCGAAGACGTAGTGACGTTCGGCGTCGGTATCCGACCACCAGAAGCTGTCGTTGTCGAGCCGGCCATCGACCGCGTTCTCGGGCGGGTAGTTTGCCAGTGATGACGATGCGGTCACCGGCGCGTTGAGCGCGTAGTTCACATGGCGCGTGCGCGGCGGCAGCTCGATGGTGGTCGGCTGCAGCTCATAGACGCGGATCTCGCCACCGTGCATGGTCTCGGAGACAACCGCGCGACCGTCCACCAGCGCCCAGTTCACGTCACGATCCTCATACCACTCCAGCACGTCCTGCACGGGCGTGCGGCAGACGATCTGAAAGGGGATCTCCCGGTAGGGGTAAGTGGCGTGCACCGAGGCGGTGCCCTGGCGCACCGGGACGATCTCCTCACGCGCGCAGGAGAAGTTGTACATGGTCACGACCCAGCCATCACCCTTGCGCGCGACGTGCCATGACAGGTCCCGGCGATCCTCGGGGCGGCAGCGCACCTCGACGGGCGCGACACCGGCGGCGAGGTGCTCGAGCAGATGCCCGACGAAGCGCAGCAGCGGCCGTTGCTGATGGCGCACGCCGCGCCAGTCACGGGCCTCGAACTGCTCGTCCTGCACCGCGTACTCGGGCAGCAGCACGATGACGGCGCCGTCGCCGTAGCGGTTACGCGTGACCACCGGGCGGCCCTGTGCGTCGGTCACGATGGCCTCGGCCGTGGTCAGTTCTGCCGTGCGCAGGTGGAAGGGCGCCTCGTCCGTCGCCCGGCCGCAGATGGCGCAGGTGACCGTGCCGGCGGTCTCGACCGCGTCGCCGAGGCTCAAGCCGAGGAAGTCGGCGGGCAGGTTGGGCGTGATGTCGGGCGCGCATAGCACCAGCGTGCCGCCGGCCCGCACATGATCGATCACCGCTCGCGCCATCGCCTCGTCGAAGGTCATCCCCCCGAGCGCGATCAGCGTGTTGTAGTTCGCCAGCGCGCGCGGGTCGGGGCCGACGCCGGGTACGTTGGGCTGCAGCAGGTCGAAGATCTCGCCGCAGGGGCCGATGCGTGAATATCCGCCGACGCCCTCGGCATGGCGGTGCTCGGGGAAGAGCGTCTCGAAGACCCCCTGGTTGAAGAAGTCGGCGGCGTCGTTGGGCAGGTTGTAGCCGACGTAGCTCACCCCGCGAGCGGGCACCGAGCGGTTGTAGTCGAGCATCAGCGCGACCGGGGCCACGATGGTGCCGCGGTCGGGGTGGCGGTCGGCGAAGTCGAGCATGTCGGTGACGATGTGGCCGATGGTGGACAGCTCCATCTGGCCGTCGCCCTCGATGTCCTGCATGCAGCTTCCGGGGAAGCCCTCGTTGACGTAGTAGTTGGCGCCAATCAGGTAGGGCCGGTAGATGTAGTACCAGATGTGCGGCAGAGGCAGGCCCCAGGAATCACCACGCCGGCTGAACCAGGCGCGTTCGATGTAGGCGTAGCGCTCGGTAGGCTCATGCCCACGCCAGCAGACGGTGAACTTGCCGCCGCCGAACTGACGGTTCATCCCGCGCAGGCGCGCCGCCGCGAAGGCGTCGGCGCCCTTCTCGCCCACCGCGACCGTGCTCGGCAGCGAGGCCATGTGGTAGTTGCCCACGTACATCCCCCACGCCAGGCAGCGGCCGACCGGCCGGTAGAACTCCTCGCAGTAGATGTCCGAGAGTCGGCGCAGCTCCGGGCGGGTCCACTGATGGTCGAGGTCATGCAGGAACGGGAACTCCCGCTCGAGCCGGGGGATCAGGTCCTCGGCGAAGAAGCGCTTCGCTACCTCCGGGTCCCACAGGTGCATGGACGAGCCGACCCAGCGCTCGCCGGTCTTGAGGTAGTGGAAGACCGGCTCGAGGCGGTAGACGGTCTCAGGCTGGCCGTCGCCAATCCACCGGTCGCCGATGATGTCGAGCAGCTCCTGCGACGGCGGTGGGTTCCCCTGGAAGCGCGTGTAGAAGATGGTGTGGATGGGGTAGCCGTTGTCGAGCATGATCTCGATCATGCGGCGCATGGTCGAGTCAGGCCGGAGTCGCGCGCGCTCTTCAGGCAGGTAGTACTTGATGTAGCTGAAATTGGTGTGCCCGGGGATGAACCGGTCGAGCAGGCCCACCTGGCGGAGCCGATCCATCGACTCCTCCTGGAACCACAGGTAGGGCCCCTGCGCGGCCATGTAGAACTCGCGCGGGCCGATCCGGCCGGTCGCCCAATACTCGTTGAAGCTCCAGTCATCCGCCGGTCGCGCCAGCGGCTCGATGGCCGGAAGCTGCAGGTCATGCGCAGGCGCGGCTTCGCCGGCCAGGGCGATCGCGCTGCAGATGGTCAGCAACAGCACGGAGCAGGCGGTCCTCATGCTCAGACCTCCCCCACGGCTATCGCCATGGGCTCGACAACTCCCGGTCCTCACGACCGGCGCTCGTGGTCGCCCGGACCGGAGCGACGCAGAACGCGGCTGCACCGCCCCCCGGCGGAGACTCGCGGGCCATTGCTGCCGCGGGGACGAGTCAGGGCAGGATGCGGTTGGCGAGGACGTAGAGGCCGATGGCGACCGCGAGGCCGATGACCACCCCGAACCACGTCGCGACCAGGCCGCCCAGGAACACTCCGGGCAGCACGGCCAGCATGACGCAGCCGGCGAAGCGCACCATGCAGCCGGGGGTCGCGGTGTCGATGTAGCCGCCGCTGCGGCCTGCCCAGCCTCGTGCCTGGCCAACCACGTCGGGGTTCACGATCATGTAGACCGCGGCCGCGACGTAGCCCAGCAGGAGCAGGATGTTCCAGAGCCAGAGCGCCACCACGGCGCCTCAGTCCCCCTCGATCACCGTGCGGCTGGTATCATCTCCACGAAGGCCTCGATGCGCGTGCGCAGTTGGCCGGTATCCTCCTCCGAGTAGTCGGTCTCGATGGTCAGGCCGGGCACGCCGATCTCGTCCAGCGCCGCCGCGACGTTGATGGCCTCGACATTGTAGCCGTGGCAGTACTGCAGGACGTACTGGATCGCGCCCTCGACGCGGTAGTGCTTCGCCAGCCGCACCACGTTCTCCATGCGCTCGGTGTTGGGCGAGAAGCAGGCGCAGTCGATCTTGAAGTGGCGGTCGGCAATGGCCACAAGCTGCGCGTCCACGTCGCCCTCGATCTCGGGCACCAGGTGCTCGAAATAGCGTGTGCCGGTGCAGCTCTCGTCGGCGACCACGACTCCGCCCGAGGTCTCGATCAGGTGATGCAGCTTCCAGTTGCCCATCACCGCGGGCGAGCCGCCGACCATGATGCGGCGCGCGCCCCCGGGCACGGGTGAGACGCCCCGCGCTACGCGCCGGGCCAGCTCGCGGTTCAGGGCCTCAAGGTGCTCGCTGAAGCGCTCCGGGTCATCAACCAGCGCACCCTGCGTGACCACCAGGACGTCGGTGCCGCTGATGGGCGGACGCTCCTCCGCGCGGAAGGCGTGCAGATCCGCCAGCGCCCGGCGCCTGCGGTTCATCACGCGCACGGCAGCGGTGAGCGCGTCGGCCTGCAGCTCGCGCCCGGACAGCTCTTCAAGGCGCGCGCGGAAGTCGCGGACCTCCTCGCGCCAGAGGGCGGCGGTGCGCTCGTTCTTCTTCTGCGGCACCTCCATCACGTGCATGTTGACGCCCCAGGCGGCCATCACATCCCAGGTCTTCTTCTTGGCGTCGCAGGTGGTCTCGCCCACCGCCATGTCCTTGATACCGCCGAAGGGGCAGCAGCCCGAAAACGCCATGCCGAGCGTGGATTTGATCAGCGGGCAGATGTCGCGGGGCAGGCGCGACTCGGCGTAGGGGACGCTGAAGCCCGAGCCGCCGCACAGTGCCATCGGCAGGACCCCGAGTGCCCACGCGACCTCATCGGGGACGTAGATGCAGAAGGTGCCGATGAAGGCGCCGCCGGCGGCCTTGTGGTCGAGGATCTCCTGCACGCGCGAGCCGTGGGCGGCCTCGACCAGCGAGTCGAAGTACGCCATGCCCTCAGGTCGGTCCGTCTGGCCGAGCACACAGCGCTCAAAGCTGTCGTGAATGGACCGCACCATCTGCTCATGGCAGGCCACATCCATGCCCAGCTCTTCGTACATCGCGTGGTGACGCTCGCTCATGCCGAGCCCTCCGGAAGTGACTGCGCGAGCAGGGCGGCTCCGGTAGCGGAGACGATCTGCGGCTCGTCGGGAACGCTGATCGCGGTCTTGAGACGGTGTCGCAGGAGTTCCACGACGCAGGGGTTGTGCGCCACACCGCCGACGAATATCGCCGCATCGGTGGCCGCGCCGGGGGGGACCATGGCCGCCACGCGCTCGACCACCGAGTGGTGCAGGCCCAGCGCGATACGTCGCCGATCCACGCCCGAGGTGATGAGTGAGACGACCTCGGACTCGGCGAAGACCGTGCACATGGAGTTGACCCTGGCAGGCGCGTCGGCAAGCAGCGCCTCGGGGCCGAACTGCTCGATGGTGTACCCCAGCGTCCCGGCCATGACTTCGAGGAAGCGGCCGGTGCCGGCGGCGCAGCGATCGTTCATGACGAAGTCATCGAAGCCGCCGCCGGGGGTGACCAGGATGACCTTGGAGTCCTGGCCGCCGATGTCGATGACCAGGCGCGCGTCGGGCGACAGATGGGCGACACCGCGCGCGCAGGCGGAGATCTCGGTGATGGCGCGATGGCCGAAGCGCTCGCGCAGCAGATGGCGGCCGTAGCCGGTGGCGACGGTGGGGCAGTCGCCGAGTTCGGCGAGGCGCTCGCTCACACGGCTGAGGGGATCGTGGCCGGTGTCGAAGACCTCGGCGAAGGCGACGCGGTCTCCCTCAAGGGCGACGATCTTGGTGGTGCGCGAGCCCAGGTCGATGCCGACGGTGCGGGTGGTCATGGGCGGGACGCCCCCCGGGAGGAGGTGAGGCGTTGTCGAGGGGCGAGCCTGTAAGCCCGCTCGGTCCTCAGTCGTTGGCGTTCGCGCATCGGCGCGCGCGCAGGACTGCCGGTGGCACGCGACCGGGATGCAGCCGCAGCCAGCGGCTCGCAGCTCGTAGCCCGTAGCCGTCGTTTCTGGCGGGAAGGCGTGGGAGTCGAACCCACCCGGGACAGGACTGCCTGCCCCACACTGGGTTTGAAGTCCAGGGGGCCCACCGGGACCCATGCCCTCCCGTTCATTGTGCCAGCACCCGCTCGTCGCCACGGCGACGGGTCACGCCCGTGCGGTCGAAGTGCTCCAGCAGCGCCAGCGCGAACTTGCGGGAGACGCCCAGGTGGTCGCGGAAATCCGCCACCGCCACGCTGCCATGCTTCGCGATGTACTCGCGCAGCACCTCTTCGGCGCGCGCCAGCGTCTGCGCGTGGTAGGTCACGTTGTCGGCGATGCGCACCAGCGTCCCCGCCTCGATCAGGCTGATGATCACCTGCGCGAACGGCCCCTCGGGCGCGCCCATGCGCTCACGCAGCTCCTCCTCGCGTGGGGCGTCGAAGCCCGCGTCGCGGTAGGCCTGCTCAATGGCCCGCGCCGCGCGCTGCTGTCGCTCGGACAGCTCCGGCTCGCGGCCCACGATGCCTAGGCCCGAGCCCCGGCGCAGCAGCGTGCCCTCGGCCAGCAGATCGGTGATGGCGAGATCGACCGCCTGCCGGTGGGCATTCTTGCCCAGCCGCGAACGCAGCTCCGCCTCGGGCATGAGCAGCCGGAAGGGCTGCGCGGCGAAAAACTCGTCGAGAAGGTCCCGGGCGCGCTGCTTCAGCTCCGCCAGTGCGTCGGCGTGCAGGTAACGCTCGGGCGTGCCGCCCATCGGGGCCAGGCGGCCGGCCACGAGCAGCTCTCCCACCGCCTGGGCGATGCTCTCCTCGGCCTCGCCCAGTCGCACCGCGACCTCGGCAACGCTGTGCGGAGCGAAGCGCTCCTGCGCGAAGACCTGCTCGACCGCCTCGGTCTGCCCCGCTTCGAGCTGCTCGAGCGCCTCCAGCGTCTCCTCGTCGAAGCGCCGGTGCCGCTCAGGTTGCGCGTCGAGCACCGTGCCGCCGCCGATGGTCAGCACAGGCGTCATCGAGCGCACTACGAAGCGGTCGCCGGGCAGGGCGACCGTCGGGGCCTCGAGCATAAGCTGGGCCAGCGCGGTGTCGCCGGGGTGGAGGGCGTCGCGGTCGAGCAGAGCCACGTGCGCGTGGATCTCGCCGGTGCCGATGTGCAGGCGCACGCGCGTGCGATTGCGCAGCTCCTCCGGGGTGGACTCGAGCAGGTAGAGGCGCGCGTCCATGCGGCGCGTAGGCCGCAGCTCGCCCGGCCGCCCGACCCAGTGCCCGCGGTGGATCGCGCTCTTGTCGAGGTCGGGGATGTTGATGGCCGTCCGCCGACCGCTGATGGCGTGTTCGTACGGCTGATTGTGCACTTCGATGCCCCGCACCTTGCCGGTGAGGCCGATCGGGTAGATCTCCAGCGTCTCCCCCACCGCAATCTCGCCCGCGAGGATGGTGCCGGCGATGACCGTGCCGAAGCCGTGCATGGTGAAGGCGCGGTCGATGGGCATGCGCAGGATGCCGCTGTCGGGGCGCGGCGGGGCCGCGCGCGCGAGTTCGACGAGTGCCGCCCGCACCTCTTCGACTCCCTCGCCGGTGAGCGATGAGACCGCGATGATCGGCGCGCCCTCAAGGAAGCTTCCGGCGACGAACTGTGCGACCTCGGCGCGCACAGCTTCGAGCCTGTCATCGTCCACCAGGTCGCGCCTGGTCAGGGCAACCATGCCCGCGGGCACCTGCAGCAGGCGCAGGATGTCGAAATGTTCGCGCGTCTGCGCACTCACGCCTTCGTCGGCGGCGATCACCAGCAGGGCCGCATCGAGGTTCGCCGAGCCGGCCACCATGGTGCGGATGAGCTTCTCGTGGCCGGGCACGTCGATGAACACGATCTGCCGGTCGAGGCCGGGCGTGTCCATGAAGATGAAGCCCAGCTCGATGGTGATGCCGCGACGCTTCTCCTCCTCGAGCCGGTCGGCGTCGATGCCGGTAAGCGCCTTGACCAGGGCGGTCTTGCCGTGGTCGATGTGCCCGGCGGTGCCGACGATCACATGCCGCAGCTCGTCGCCGCTCATGCCCGCCCCCTCAGCTCCTCGTAGAACATCATGATGCGCGCGCCGCCCATGGAGATGGCCAGCCACGCCGCCTCGTTGATCTCCTCGTCGGTGATGCCCATCGCACGCGCTTTGTCGAGATGGAGGCGCACGCAGGGCTCGCACCTGGCCAGCACCGACAGGGCGAACACCATCAGCTCCCTGGTGCGCGCGTCGATGGCGCCCGCGGCGTTGACCGCCCCCATGAATGCGCCGAAGGCCTCGCGCGCGTCGCCGGTGCCCATCGCCAGGTCGGGCGCATCCGCACAGCAGGGCTCGCCCGCCTCCAGCGCCGGCGCATCGGCGCAGCAGGGCTCGGCCGCCTCGGCCCCCGGCGGGTTGGCGCAGCAGGGCTCAGCCGCGGACGGCGCCCGCGCGATCGAGGGTGCAGCAACCGCGCTCACGGTCGATCCACCCTCGCCGGTCACCACAATACGCCCGGCCGACTCATCGATGACGCGGCCGATGACCGCCGCATGTTCGATGCCCTCGGCCTGCAGGCGCTCCACCAGCTCGTCGGCACGTTCCGCGGCGATGGCGATGAGCAGCCCGCCCGAGGTCTGCGGGTCATAGAGCACCCACGCGAGGTCGGGATCCACGCCCTCGCGCACTTCAACGAACTGCTGAGCGTACTCGATGTTGCGCTCGATGGCGCCCGAGATCATCTGCCGGCGCACATACTCCAGCGCCTCGGGGAGCACCGGCACGCGGTCGGCAGTGATCTCGGCGGTCACGCCGCTCTGCCGCACCAGCTCGGACAGGTGCCCGAGCAGCCCGAAGCCGGTCACGTCCGTCGCCGCGTGTGCGCCCATCTCGACCATGATGCGCGCGGGCACGTCGTTGAGCCGGGTCATCGAGGCGGTAATGGCCGCCATGGCCTCCTCGGACGCGCGGCCGAGCTGGCGCGCGAAGCCGACGATCCCGACGCCCAGCGGCTTGGTGAGCACCAGCGCGTCGCCGGGCACCGCGCCGGCGTTGGTGACCATCCGACGCGGATCGACCGTCCCGGTGATGGCGAAGCCGAACTTCACCTCGCTGTCTTTGATCGAGTGCCCGCCGACCACGACCGCGCCCGCCTCGGCCACTTTGTCGATGCCGCCGCGCAGCATCTCAGCCATGATCTCGTGACTGAGCGTCTCGATGGGGAAGGCCGCCACGGCGAGCGCGGTCAACGGCGTGCCGCCCATCGCATAGCAGTCGCTGAGGGAGTTGGCCGCCGCGATCTGACCGAAGGCGTACGGGTCATCGACGCTGGGCGTGAACACATCGACGGTCTGCACCAGCGCGAGATCGTCGGTAAGCCGGTAGACCCCCGCGTCATCGCAGGCATTCGTGCCCACCAGCAGCCGCTCGTGCGCGATCTCGGGCAGGCCGTCGAGCACCCGGCGCAGGTCCGCCTGGTTGATCTTCGACGCGCAGCCGGCGTTCTCAGCCAGTTCCGTCAGCCGCAGCTTCGGCGCGACGCCCACGTCCTCAAGCCGCTCGCCCGCGCACGGACAGATGTCGTGCTCGCGGAAGGTCTCGCACGGGCAGGGCTGCCTGGGGTTGCAGATGCAGTGCCCCAGCGCGGCGGAGCGCGCCATGACCCGCCGGCGCTTGTCCAGGTCGATCATCTCGATGCCTCCGACAGGACCTCGATGAGTGCCCGGCAAACGGCCTCGTCCTCATCCGGCTGGACGGTGCGCGGGTCGAGGAGCACCGCCTCGTGCCGGATGCGCGTGACCACGGATGGCTCGTGCTCGCGCAGCAGGCGTGCCAGCCTGTCGGCGGAGACCGCCTCGGGCCGGACCGCCAGCAGGCGCGTGGGCAGCTCCTCGGCGGGCACCGAGCCGCTGCCCACCTGCGAGTGCCCGTTGATGACCTCGACCTGCGCCGGGATGCCCACGAGCGCCTGCGCCATCGCCCGGGCACGCGCGTCCAGCTCGTCAACGGCCAGCGCCAGCATGCGGTAGGTCGGGTGGGTCTGCTCGAGGGTGGCGGGACTCAGAAAGAGCCTGAGCGTGGCCTGCAGGCCGGCGATGGTCAGCTTGCCGATGCGCAGCGCGCGGGCGAGCTGGTTCCTGCGGATGCGCTCGATCACGTCGGCCTTGCCGACGATGATGCCCGCCTGCGGCCCGCCGATGAGTTTGTCGCCCGAGAAGCAGGCCACGTCCGCGCCGGCGCTCATCGAGTGCTGCACCATCGGCTCGGGCTCGAGGCCGTAGCGCGACAGGTCCACGAGCGCGCCCGAACCCAGGTCATCAATGACCGGCAGCCGGTGCCGGCGGCCCAGCTCGACCAGCTCCTCCAGCGAGGGCTCGGCGAAGAAGCCGACGATGCGGTAGTTGCTCTGATGCACGTGCAGGATCGCGCCGGTGTTGTCGGAGATGGCGCCCTCGTAGTCGCGCAGGTGCGTCTTGTTGGTGGTGCCGACCTCGCGCATGATGGCGCCGCTGGCGGCCATCACATCAGGCATGCGGAAGGAGCCGCCGATCTCGACGAGCTGCCCGCGCGAGACGATGACCTCCCGGCCCTGCGCGAGCGTGTTGAGGATGAGCATGGTAGCGGCCGCGTTGTTGTTGACCACGGTGGCGGCCTCGGCGCCGGTCAGCCGGCAGATGAGCGCCTCGAGGTGGTCGTCGCGGTGGCCGCGCCGCCCGGTCGCCATGTCGATGGCGAGCGTCGAGTATCCGCGCGCGATACGGTCCATCTCGCCCACGGCCGCCTCGGGCAGCAGCGCGCGCCCCAGGCCCGTGTGCAGGATGATGCCGGTGGCGTTGATGGCCGGGCGCAGCGACGGCGCCAGCCAGCCGCGCAGTCGCGCCGCCACGAGGGCCGCGACCCTCTCGGCCGTGAGGTCCTCGGAACTGAGAGGGCCACCGCTTCTGCTCAGGATGCGCCGCCGCAGGCCCTCGATGACCTCGCGGGCTGCGGCCACAATCACCCTGCGGTCGCAGCATGTGCGCTCGTCTTCGAGCGCGGCGCACTCCACCAGCTCATCTACTGACGGCAGTTCCCGCAACAGCTCCGCGTCCACGCCTCAACCTCCCGGCCCGGACGGGACTACCGCAGGGTCACCTCCTGCGCGGCGGTGACCTCGCCGCCGAACGGGCTGATGTCCGTTGTTGCCTCTACGACGATCCTGCGCGCCTCTCCAGGTACTCGCACGGAGTACGAGATGGCGCCGCCTCAGCCGAAGCCGAAGTCACTGAGGTAGCCGTGATCGCGGCTCAGCACCTGGCCGTCGGCGGTGCGGACGACCAGGTCCACTTCGGCCTCAGGCGCGTACAACTCGGCGTCACCGATCCTCGCGGTGACCGCAATGCACAGTTGCCGGTCGCTCGAGGGCTCGGTCTTCATCTCCAGCACCGCCTCGCCGAAGGCGCGCCAGACCGGGGCCTCGGCGGGCGTCGCGGCCAGGGCCAGTTCGCCGCTGAGCATGGCCATCCGGGCATCGTGCTCAGTATCGTCCAGGGGCGGCAGCATGATGCTGGCCCGCAGCGACTGCTCATCCCCTTCGGGATAACCCATGTAATACAGCGTGAGCCGCCGGCCCGCGTCGGCACCGTTAACTCCGTCTCCGAGGTCGATGGGCGGGAACTGGGCGATCGAGACCTGGCCGTAGTCCTCGGACTCCGTCGCCTCGAGCCTCTCGCCCTCGGTGGTGAGCCTGCCGTCGAGGTCAATGTCGGCGTAGAGGGTGTCGTAGCCGCTGCCCGCGCCGCCGGACTCATCGAGCATGACCACCATGACGCCCGAGGCGCCCTCGGCGATGGCCAGGCGCGCGTAGAGAGCGTTCGGACTCACGGGCGTGACGCCCAGGTCCTCGGGCGCCGGGGCGGGCACGGAGTCAGGCGCCGGGCCGGAGGGCGGCTCCGCTGCGGCCTGCGTGGTCTGCTGCGTGGGAGGTTCGGTGCATCCCGCCAGCAGGAGCAATGCGGCCACCGCCGTTGCGGCCAGCAGGGCTCGCCCGGCGGCAGCCGCCATGTCGCGCTTCATCATCCTGCCCCCCGTCACAGGGATACGACCGGTTTGCGGCTTACGGCACCGTGTAGGTGGTGCTGCCCGTGACCCGCCCGTCTCCGCCCGCGAGGGGGCCGCAGTTCACGGTCGCCTCGATCTGATACGTCCCGGAGGGTACTCGCACGGAGTACCCGGGTGAACCGCCTCAGCCAAAGCAGAACTTGTCGAGGCGCTGGACGGCACGGTGCACGATCTCACCGGCGGCGTTGCGGATGACCAGCACGGCGTCAGGCGACCCGGCCACGGTGCGCGGATCGCACAGGCTGCCACCGAAGGTCACGGTCAGGCCGATGCCGACGGTGCCGCGCCGCGTCCCGTAGGGCTGCGCCTGGATATGCACCGCAGGGTCGCCGCCCAGGCGCGTGAGCGGCGCATTCTCGGGGCTGGTCCCGGTGCGCAGTTGCGCCGAGAGCTGATACTGCCAGGTGTCCTCAGGGCGCCCGGAGTCGCCGGTCATGCGGATCATGGCGCCGACGGTGAAGTAGCTCTTGTCGCGGTACGACTGATAGCCGACCGTCACCCGGGGCTTTTCGCCCGCGGGCTGGTCGGGGTTGCCGGGCTCGGGCACCGCGAAGCTCGGGAATCGACTGAAGACCATGTCACCGCTGCCGGCGGCCCGGCCCCGCCTGATCTCGTCCTCGCTGATGGCGCCGTCGTAGTTGAAGTCGGCGTACACCAGGTCATAGCCGGAGCCGGTGCCGCGCGACTCATCGAGGATGAGCCACAGCGCAGTGTCATAGTCCGGCGTTGCCAGCAGGCGCGCGAACTGCGGCCGGGCGGAGACGAACTCGGGCAGGTCGGTCAGCGGCACGGTCACGATCTCCTCGGCGGGCACGGCCTCGTCAACCTGCGCGAAGCACGCCGTCGAAGCGATTGTGAGTACCGCCAGCACGAGCGCCCATCGCTCAACCATCGGGGCCACCTCCACTGTGTGCAGTCATGCGCCTACCGCGAGACCTGCGTCACCTCCGCAATGATCTCGAAGGGCCCACTGTCCACGACAGGTCTTACCGTGAGGCTGCCCCTTACATTTCGTGGTATTCGCCCGGAATACCTGCACGTGCCGCCTCAGCCGTACTCGAAGTCGCCGCTCAGGACCACCTGGCCCGTGCCATCGATCATCTCGAACTTCGGCGGGGCGTCGGGCCCCTCGGACGAGATCGTGTAACGCGCTCGTGCCCCGTCGGTGAGGCTGAAGTCCAGCGTGACGTCATCGCCGCTGACGCTCACGTCGATGCGTGCGCGGCAGCGAGAAGCGGTTACCGATGGCGAGGATTGCCCCCAGCGGGTACAGCGCCCACCAGAAGCCCCCGGCTACCGCGACCGCCAGCGCCGCGAACTGCGTCGCGGTGCGCGCCTTGATGGTGGGTCCCGGCATGGCCATGGCCCCCATGGCGATGGGGCTACAGTCACGTGGGGCACGGCTGCGCGCTGTCATCGGAGGCGCCGGCGGGGGCGGCCCCGGTGACCTCTCCCGGGCGGGCGAGCGAGCCGTTGGGCCCGCGCTCGACTCCGTGTGTGAGACTCTCGCGCGTGATCTCGGACTCGGTGGTGAGGACGCCATCCACTGAATGCCGCACGGCGATGACCGAGAGGGCGATAAGGCCTACAAAGACCAGGAAGACCGCGACCAGCAGGCCGGTTCTCGCCCGCGCGCCGCGTTGCTCTTCGGTCATCCGCGAGCCTCCTCCAGGCGGACGGTGTGCGTGGTGGTCTCCGGTCGGATGGCAGGTCTCCCGCGGGAGGTAGCGTTGGCAGCATATCCCTGGGTGAAGTGCGCAGTCAAGAACGCGCCCCGGCAGGCGCGCGCCATCCGGGCGCATCACGCCAACGGGGCCGGTCAGGCCACCGCTCTCGCGCAGCGCAACGCGCAATGAACTCACCGGGGCCGGCTTAATCGTCCTGCCTCACCAGCCAGAAGCGATCCACCCACACCGCCTCGACCTGGTCGGGATTCTCCGGCGGGGCGACCCAGATGTACATCCGCCCGTGCAGCCTGCCCGTCGCGATCTCGTAGACGTGGTAGGCGTCGTCCTCGATCTGCCGACACTCGATGCGCACACCCCCGATTCCGACGCGGTTCTCCACATCGTAGACCCCCGCGGTGAAGGCCAGCCCCTCGTCCCCGGTCCTGGTTACGCGCACCGCCGCGTAGACGGTGTACGTGGCCTCCGGGTCGAGCCCGGCGATGCCCAGGTCCTGCTGCACCGCCCACTCATGGTGCGTGCCGGGCATGCGCGCGGCCACGTGGTCGGACGCGGTCTCGTCATGCTCGAGCGCCGCCCAGGTGCCCTCGCGAGCGAGGCGGAAGCTGCGGTCCTGCAGGTCGATGCACTCATCCGGCCCCAGGCTCTCGCAGCCGGGCGGCGGCGGCGAGGTGATGCGCCCGAGGCCGATGGTGCGCGCCTCGAAGGTGTCGATGGCACGGCCCTCGGAGAGCCTGGTCACGCCGTTGCGCCGCGCGACCTCCATGAAAGTCTGCGCATTGGCGACGTAATCGTCCGGCCCGGGCCAGTCGAGCCCCTCGCGCCGCGCCTGCGCCTCGAATTCGTGCCAGCGCACCGCCCACACGTAGCGCAGCGGCAAACGCGCCATCTGCACCCGGTTGAGCACCTCAGGATCATCGGCGACGGCGGCCTCGGCCTCGTCGAACAGCGCCCACGCCCGGCCCATGAAATCGAGCGTGAAGAACGGGGCGGTGGGCCCCGAGCCGATGCGCAGATAGTGCCCGGTAGCCTCGGCGGTGTCGTGCAGCAGATCGATGTACTCGCGCACCAGCGACCCGGCGGCGCCGTAGTAGCCGGACGTGAACTCCTCGATCAGCTCGTCGGTGTCGCGCGTGGGATCCCACAGCAGCTTGGCGAGCATCCACGCCTTCAGCTCGGCCATCTCGCCCCCGGGCGACTGGTAGGCGCCCTGTTCGAAGACGCCCGTAACGCCGTTCTCGACGAAGAAGCGGATGTTGGGCCCCAGTACGCGCAGGTTCGGGTGCGGCTGGATGTAGTGGCCGAAATTGGTGGTGTAGTCCCACACCCACAGCCGGTTGCTGACCTCATTCCAGCCGCGCAGATCATCACCGAAGCTCGCGTTGACCTCGGAGGCCAGCGGCTGCAGGAAGCTGCACTCGATGCTGCACAGGCGTACGATCACGTTGGGCAGCGGCGTCACCCCCGTCGGTGGCCTGCGCGTGTACTGGTAGGCCAGGGTGTCCACCGCGACGTCGGGGTAGTCCTCGGCGATGGCCGCCGCGACCGCGTTGACGAAGCGCAGCAGCGGGCCCGCGGGCGAGCCATCCTGCTCCTCGAGCGCCCGGCAGTTCGCGCACAGGCAGTGGTTGTCCCAATCGTTCTGCGACACCGAGACCACCGAGGCGGTCGGGTTCGCGGCCAGTTGCTCGCGCACGCGGGCGATGGTGAAGTCGAGCACCTCGGGGTTGGTCAGGCAGAGCTGGGTGCGCGCGCCGTCGGCGCCGATGCGCCGGCCATCGCGCTCGCTGAACCACTCGGGGTGCTCGGCGAAGTACTCGCCGGGCGGCACCAGCCGGTTGAAAGTGTGCACGAAGCCCTGGTAGGTGATGTGTCCGCCGTGCTGCTCGTCGAGCTGCGCCCGGTTGCCGTTGCTCTTGTTGCGCACCGCCCAGTCACCATCGAAGGCGTCCCACCAGAACACCTCACGGTACTCCAGCGGCGGCACGTAGCGCACATGCTGCGCGGGCACGATCAGCTCCGGACGCTGCGGGATGGTGCTGGCGGTCGATGACCACCAGCGGCAGCCGACCGTGTCTTCGAGGAAGGAGTAGACCGCGTAGAGCGTGCCGCGCGGCCGGTCGCCGGCGAGGATGAGGTGCGCGGCCGCCGCCCGGTCCGCGCCCGGGCCTGATGGCGCGGTCGGCGATTCTCTGCGCAGCGCCGCCGCCCAGGGGGTCGCCCACGGTGGCAGAGCGCGGGTGCGGCCCGAGGAGACGTCGGCCGGCGCCAGTGCTCCGGCCGCGGGGCGGGTCTCGATGATGATGCCGTCGGGCGAGAGGCCGTCGAAGTCGAGGTCGGGCGCCAGTTCACGCGCGGCGCGGCCCGGGCCGACGATCAGCGCCGGGCGATCGGGGACCTGCGCCATCGCGATCACCGGGAAGTCCGCCCCGGTCACTTCGCCGAGGAAACTCGCCAGCTCGTCCGCGGCGTGCTTCTCGGCGACGGTCGCCTCCGGATCGACGACAATGACGTAGTCGGTCTCGCCACCGGCCGCCAGCTTCATGTCGGCCACCGCGGCTGTCGCCGCAAGGAGCGTCGCGAGGATCAGTGCGCACAATCGCATCATTCCACCCACCTCACACACTGCCGGGTTCGCGTCGCGTGACGCGCTACTCGAAGATCACCGCGCGTAAGTCGTGCTTCTTGAGCGGGAAGGTCACCGATCCGGGCGCTCCGCCGGCGATCGGCTCACCGGTCTCGAGATCCTTCGCGACCACGGTCGCGGGCACGCCGGTGGCCGCCAGGTCGAGGCTGAGCGTGCACTCGCCGCCCTCGCCGTAGTCGGTCACGATGACAATCGCCCGCGGTCCGTTGACCAGCACGATGGCGCGCGCATCCACGCCCTCCACGGCCAGCGGGAAGCCCTCGTCCCAGTAGTTGTAGACCCGGCAGTCGTCGGTGCCGTAGCCGAACTCGAAGAGCCTGCCCAGCATCTCGTAGTGCAGCTCCTGCCGCCAGTCCCACACGCGGATCTCATGCACCAGACACACGCCGGTGCGCGTGCGCACCATCCATGGGTAGGCCGGGTCATCGGCGGGCGTGTGCCCGCCGGCGAGGATCAGCGGGATGTTTCCGCACTGCCGACCGATGGTCTCGGCGACGGTCAGATCGGGCGTAAAGCGATCCTGGAAGTCCGTCTTACCGTACTGCCATTCCCAGTCAAGATTGACCGTCGCGAAGCTCAGGATAGGGATGATGTTGGTGTTGGTCATGTGCGGGACGTTGGCGTAGGCGGTGCGCCCCTGCTCGTGGAGCATGATCGCGGTGCGGCGGATCAGTTCGCGCATGTCCCACAGGCCGACGCTGGGGTGCACGCG
Organism: uncultured Armatimonadia bacterium; assembly: GCA_964617715.1. Lineage (GTDB taxonomy): Bacteria > Armatimonadota > Zipacnadia > Zipacnadales > UBA5352 > JALGVA01. Next base: position 17,017 of record CAZTZN010000058.1, read on the forward strand.
CCCGGCGTCATCGACCCAGGCGTCGCCGGCGATGGTATCCCAATTGGCCGAGAGGTAGATGTTGTCCCAGTAGATGCCGTCAAAGCAGCGCAGCATCTCGCGGTAGTACCACATGGCCGCGTCGCGCATGCTCGCGGTCGGGTGGATGTCGTAGGAGGCGCCGCCCGTGGTCGAGCGCTGCTGGAACTGGAAGCGGATCCACTCGTCCTGGAAGACCGGCCACTCCTCGAGGTGGTAGCCCATCCCGCGCGCGTTGGTGTACGGCGTCCACAACCATCCCTCGGAGCGCAGCATGCTCGCCGCCGTGCGCATCCCGGCGTTGACGTGGCGGGTGTAGTACTCCTCACGGTCGCTGCCGGGCTCGATACCGTAGGCGGCGTACTTGCTCAGCCACCGGGCAACGAAATCGGCGTCGAACTCGCCGGTGTCGCGAGCCCGCGAGAAGGCGTCATAGATTGAGAAGTCGCGGTCCAGCGGGTAGAGGTCGAAGCTCAGGCAGCCGTAGTACGGACATGAGCCCACGATGCGGAAGGGCTGGGTCTGCCGGTCCTCGTAGCGGTACGGCACCCAGCGCCGCCAGTTGACCGGCTCCTCGACCATCGGCTTGGCGGGAGTGGCCTGCAGCCCGAAGACGAAGGTGCGCTCGGCATCCAGCGCCGTCGGCCTGGTCACGAAATTGATGCGCAGCAGCAGGGTGTCGCCCTCGCGTTCGAGCTGCACGGTCGGGGTCTCGTCGTCGAGGCTCCAGCCGCGGTCGGAGTCGGCGAACCACGCGAGGCCGCGCTCGCCTCCGCCCAGCCAGATGTACGGGTAGAAGGTCCCGGTCAGGTCGTTGCGATTGGCCTGCGACGAATCCCAGATGGCGCCCTCACCCTCGGGCGCAAAGCCGGCGTAGTTGTGGCGCAAGCCATCGCCGCAGGCGTGCATGTAGGGCATCCGGGCGTCATCGAGCGGAATCTCCAGGCTCAGGCGGTCGATGCTCTGCCCGGCCTGGGGCGCCAGCGTCACGAACACCTTGGCCATGCCGTCGTAGTCCCATTCGCTGCGCACGGCGGCGCGGAGCGGCCCGGCGGAGAAGCCCCCCTCGGTGACCGCGCGCGTGGGGCGCGCCTCGCGCACGCGAGCCTCACCGGGCGTGACCGCAAGCTCCTCGCCGCCCGACCACGCCCGCCAGCGCATGGGCGCGGTCAGCAGCGGCCGGTCGAGGCTGGTCACCTGATCCCAGACGCCCGAGCCGCCCACGTCGTGGCGGCGCAGCACCGTCGAGACGCTCGTGCCCGTGACCTCGATGGGGGTGAAGGGCGGGATGACGATGTCCGAGGTGCCCAGGTCATTGTGCTCCCAGTCAAAGACGATGCGCCGGTACTCGCCCACCACCGGCTCGGGCGGCACGCCGTCGCCGTGAAGCTGCGCGCGCACCTCGTACATGCCCGCGGGCAGCTCGGGCAGCTCCAGGCGCGCCTGCGCCGCATCGTTCTCGAAGGTCAGCTCGGCCTGCGCGAGCGGCCGGTCACTGTCCCGGCGCACGAAACTGAGCGTCGCACCCGTCACCCGATCCTTGGAGGCGAGCGCGCTGATGTCCACGCGCGCGAGCACCGCGTTGTGGTACGGGTAGACGGCGTACTGCAGGTTGACGGCCTTACGGTCCTCGCGCAGGATGGTCCAGCGCTCATCGGCGGGCGGGCGCGCCGGCATCCACCTGAACTCGCGCAGGTAGCAGACGCGCCCTCCCTCGGCGGAGGTCACGCGGATGATGGTGTGGTGCGGGCCCTCAGGCCCCCCGTCACGCGGCTCGAAGACTACGGTGGCCTCACCACCGGCCGGAACCGCCAGGTCCTCGGTGTGCTCGTCGGGCGGGTTGTGGTGCCAGGCGTCGGAGATGAAGGCGGTCAGCGCCAGGTCCCGCGCGCCCGGGTTGGCGATGCGCAGCTCGATATGCGGCGCGTCCTCGCCGCGCAGCGACATCACCTGTACCACCGGCGTGTCGGCCTGGAAGCTGATGCGCGGCATGGTGGGCACGTCATCGTAGGCCACGCCCATGCTCTCCCAGCACTGCTGGTCGCCACCGCGCTGGAAATTGCGGCCGATGCGCAGGCCCCAGGGGTGGCCGAGGTCTGCCGGCGTCGCCCCGATCTCGGCGAAGGGGATGGCGATCTCGACGTCCCACCAGCCGTCGTGCCTGGTGTTCGCGAACTGCCAGTTCTTCAGCCGCCAGTTGCGGTTGACCGGGTTTTGCGGGTTGCCCTCATCGAGCCAGCGGTCGAACATCGCGCCGCGCTCGTTGACGATGAGGTGGAAGTAGCGCCGGTCGCCCTCGGTCGCGCCCAGGTGCGGGTGCACGACCAGCTCGATGCTGTCGTCGCGTGTCACCGCGGTCACGTCGTTGTCGCCGTCGGGCACCGCGCGCGTGAGCAGCTCGCCGCCCGGCGGCAGCTCGGACCGGACCGCGATGTACAGGCTCGCGCCATCACTGCCGGCCCGGAAGATCGTCTCGCGATCACCCAGACGGGCGAGCGTGCGGCTGTACATCCCCACGTTGCGCATCGCGCCGGCCCACTCAGCCTCGTCGATGACGCCGTCGATGGTCGGCGCGACGCTCATCAGCGGCAGCACCACCTCGGGCCGCGCCATCTGCGCGGCGCCGGGCGCGAGCGCGACGAGCATGGTCCCGATTGCCAGGCAGATCGTGCCCCTCATGGCGTGTCCTCCGCGTCCGGCTTGAAGGTCTCGTAGAGGTGCTGCGCCTCCGCGAGCGTCAGCGGGCGCCGGTAGATGGTCAGGTCGTCGATGAGCGTGGGTTCGCCGCCGGTCGCGCCCACCACGAGGCTGCCGAAGTAGCTCTCGTCCGGGCTGGCCGTGACCGACACGCCGACGAACTCGCCGCCGTTGATCGACCACGAGAACACCGGCCAGCTCCAGTTGGCGACCACGAGGCGCCACTGCCCGTCGGGCCAGTCGGCGCTGCCGACCATGAGCGTCTTGTTGCCGGTCAGCTCGCCGCGGATGAGGTACTGCACCCCCTCGTGGCGCGTGAGCTTGCCGGTTTCATCGTGGGCGGGGCCCTGGCGCTGGAGGTAGAACGTGGCGTTGGAGGTCATGAGGAAGGTGGTGTTGCCGCCGTGCACACGCGTCCAGGTGATCGGGCAGATCCACAGCGAGACCGCGCCGCGGGTGCCCATGGTGGCGTTGGGGCCGCGCGGGTAGATGGCCCTGGCGCCGCCGTCGCCCACCCGCAGCGCCATCCCGGTCACGCCCGGGGCGAAGGCCGGCTCGCCTGAGACCTGCCCCGTCCACTCACCCGCCGCCATCTCAGGCACCATGCTCGCCTGGTCGAAGGTCAGGCGGAAGGTGACCCAGTCGGCGAGTTCGCGCAGAACCGGATCGGTCACCCAGGCATCGGACCACGGATCGTCCGGAGGGTCCGCCCCGGCGAGCGCCGCGCATGACAGGAGGGCGAACGCCAGGATCAGGCGTTGTCTCGTCATCATCGGTCGCCTCCGGTGCGCGACCCTTCGTTGGCGGCGAAGGGGAGCGCGATGCGCGTGCCGAATGTCATGCCGGTACCACCACCGTGTGCTTGTGAGATTCCCCCCGCGACGGCCTCGGACCTCCGAGAGCCCCCCGGGGAGACGCTCGGCCCGACGGGACGGTGACCGCCATGCAGGATGTGCTCGTCATCCCTGATGCTCACTCGTGCGATGCCGCGCCCGCTCGCGATGGCTGGATCGCCGCCGCGCTGGCGATGCCCGACGTGGATGAGCAGCACCTCACGAAGCTGGCTCGCCATGCTTTCGAGCCACGCCCCCACTCCGGCTACCGGCGGTGGCGTGACGCCATGATCGGTCTGCCCCGGCGCGTGGTGCTGGTCGATGCGCGCAGCGGGAGCGCCGAGCCGGTGATCCTTGACGAGGCCGAGCGCATCGACGGGCCGGTGGTGGCGGGCGGCGATGCACCGGTGATCGCGTGGACGCGGCGCGAGGGCGACCGCTGGCGGGTGATGCTGTGGCGCGAGGGCGAAGTTCGGGCCGTGCACACGGACCGCGAGCCCTTGAGCCGGCCCGCGGTGATGGCTCCGGGTGAGCGCGTGCTCACGGCGTGCGCGGTCGGCGGTGGCGGAGTGCACGTCTGGGATGAGCGCGGCCGGCAGGTGCGCTCCGTCGAAGGATATGCCGGGCGCCTCGCGGCGGCGCCGGACGGGCGCGCGTGGCTGATCGTCGAGCGTCTGGCGGGCAATCGCTCGGCGCTGTTCGCGGTCGATCTCGTCGGCGGCGAGGAGATCGCGCTGCCCGCGCCCGATGACCTGAACATGGCTCCGGAGGTCACGGTCGATCCCGCGGGCGAGTTCGTCTACGTGGTGTGGGAGTCCGCGAACTCGCTTGGCTACAACGAGCTGGTGGGGGCGCATCGTGAGCTGAATCTGTGGCGCATGCCGATCGCCGGGGGCGACTTCGAGCCCGCACCGGGGACCTGCCGGGGGCGGCTGGTGACGCCACGCGAGGCCTTCACCGATGGCGGGCGTTTCGGCCATGCCAACAGCCTCACGCCGGTACGGCCACGGGTGCTGTTTGTCGGGGGCGAGCCGGCAATCACCTACCGGCGCTTCCGCTTCGTTGGCCTCAAGTGCTACGGCTGGGACACCTGGTTGATGCGCTCGGCGGCGGGGCAGTGGGACGAGCCCCAGCGCATCTCCCCCCGCACCGGCCATCCCGACTCGCGTTATGCGGTCGTGGCCGAGGGCGATGAGCTGCTGGTGTTCGCCCCCTGCTGCGACCAGCGACCGATCCGCAGCTTCATGGAGGAGGCGGCGGGCGAGAGAGGCCTGCCGCATACCGACGCCGCGCGCAACCATCGCGTGGAGATCGTGCGCCTGGGAGCGGGCGAGACCCTGCCGACGCCGACCTTCCCGCCCACCAAGGTCGCGCCGTACATCGTACTCCCGTCGATGCCGGCGCTCGCGCCTGAGCCGCCACCGCTGCCCGGGGCGCCCGAGGGGATGATGCCGGTATTCGGCGATCTGCACACACACAGCGCCTACTCCAAGTGCATGTCGGCCAACGACGGTCTGCCCGAGGACGTGCTGCGCTTCCAGCGCGACACCCTCGGCTGCACCACGCTGACACTCACCGAGCACGTCGAGTACATGACCGCGCCGGAGTTCGCCCACGTGCTCGACACTGTGGAGCGCGAAGCCGCCGACGGGCGCATCCCACTCTACGCGGTCGAATGGGCGCAGAGTCCGGCGCATCACACCAACTTCTTCGCCATCGAGCGCGAGGTCTTCGACCACCTGCGCGCTATCCTGCTCGCCAACCACGACCTGCGTGAGATCTATCCGATCGTCAGGGCCGAGCTGCCCGAGAACTCGGTGGTCGCCATCCGGCACTTCCACGGCGTCACCGCCGACGAGTTCGGCTGCAGCGGAGAGCGGGTCACCGAGACCCACGATGGCGCCATCGAGTGGGCGATGGAGGCCATGCAGACGCGTGGCAACATGATGCTGGAAGATTACCGCGGCCTGCCGCGCTTCCCGAGCAACTTCCTGAACGCCGGCGCGCGCATCGGCCTGGTCGGGGGCAGCGACCACTCGCGAGGCAAGGGCCCGAACCGCTTCTGCCTGACGGGATTCTGGGTGCCTGAGGTGACGCCGCAGGCGATCTTCGACGCCATCCGTGAGCGGCGCACGGTGGCAATGAGCAACGGCAAGGTGGCGCTGTGGGCCACACTCGAGGGCCGGCCGATGGGCTCGGAGCTGTCGCTGAGTGGGCCGGTGCGCGTGCACGCGACGATGGCGACCGGCTACCACCTGCGCCGGGCCTGCCTGCTGCGCGATGGCGAGCCGCTGGAGTGGATCGACCTCGACGGGCGCGTCGCCGCGGTGGAGCTGACCGACGAGGCGCCCCCGCCGGGCGCGCACTGGTACTGCGTCACCGTCGAGGCCGACTCCTCGACCGGCGAGCCACCCGTGATCGCGCACGCGTCACCGTTCTTCGTGACTATCACGGGGTAAGAGCCCGACATCGCGGCCGGGCGAGCGCGCGCTAACCCGACCCGCTCTCTCGGGCGCGCAGCTCGCGCTTGAGCACCTTGCCGGTGCGACGAGCGTCGCCGAGCAAAGGAGGAGAGTATCGTGCTTGCTGAGTGCGCAGGGCGTCACACAGGCCGGGCAGTGACGGTCGCGGCCCTGGTGGTCCTTCTCACCATCCTTGCTGACCCTCCGCTTGCGTCACAGGACTCCCGAGCTGAGGCCCTCCAGGCTGTCGCAGACTGGGACATACCGAGGGCGGTCCCGCTGCTCGAGCGGGCCGTCGAGGATGCCGACACCCCGGAGGAACGGGCGAAGCTGCAGCTCCTGCTGGCCCAGTTCTACGACTTCGATGATCAGCTCGATCAGGCTTTGGTCACCCTTCGCGCGGTCATGGAGTTCGACCCGGAGATTACCGCGAGCTTCCCGGAACAGAAGGTACACGGCCTCAACGTATACGCGCAGATGGGTAACTGCTACTGGCGCAAAGGCCAACTCAACTCGGCCATATGCTGGTGGGAGCAGCATCTCACGAGGTCGCCGACCTCCCAACTGATGGGGCTAGTACTCACTTGCGCAATTCGGCGTAAGAATGAGCGAGGGCGACTGAATGGAC
>CAZTZN010000059.1:0-23333 GCA_964617715.1 uncultured Armatimonadia bacterium
GAGATCGAGGTGGCATTGGCCGAGGTCACGGGCCGACGTGCCCGGGCGGTCTTCATGTCGGTCGGTGACAGCTTCCACGGCGAACCCATGGGGACGCCGCGCTTCAACCGCATGGTGGGCGAGTGGATCAGCGCGTGGGTGGATCACATCGAGGCCCAGGGGATCCGCGCCAACCAGCTTGCCCTGCTGCTGGTCGATGAGCCGACGCGCGCGGAGCAGGACGAGATCATCCTCGCCTGGGCGCGCGCCATCAGCGCCGCGGAGCCGGAGGTGGTCATCTGGGAGGACCCCTGCCACGCCGATCCGTTCTCGGCCAACCAGGAGATGATCGAGGCCTGCACGGTGCTGTGCCCGAACACGCCGCGCTTCATGTCCTCCGAGCAGTCCTACCGCGACTACTTCGACGCGCGCCGCGCGGCCGGCCAGGAGCTGTGGTTCTACTCGTGCAATGTGGGCAAGGACGCCGACCCCACGACCTATCATCGCGGGCAGTTCTGGTGGGCGATCGCGCACGGCGCGACCGGCTCGTGTTACTGGGCCTTCGGCGACGAGGGCGGCGGGGGTACCTCGATGAACGCCTACCTGATCCCGCGCTACCCGTACTCGCCGCTGTTCCTCGACCCGCCGCACGTGATCGACGGCAAGCACATGGAGGCGATCCGCGAGGGCGCGCAGGACTACGAGTACTTCGCGATGTTGCGCGCGCGCGTGGCCGAGCTGGAGACGCGGGGCGTGGCCGATCCGGCGGTGGATGAGGCGCGCGAACTGCTGGAGATGGGACCGGCGCGCGTGGTGGCGACCATCGATCGCGACAGCCTCTACTGGGACGCGCCCAAGGACCGCGGACTGATGGACCGCACGCGCGTGCAGGCGCTGGAACTGCTGGCGCGGCTGGCGGAGCTGTAGGACGCGCCCCGCGCCGGCCGGTCGTTGCCGCATGCGGTCAGGAGGGGCGGTGCTCCCGCGCCGCCCGGTCGTTGTTGTGCAACGGCAGGCGGGGCACAGGTCCCCGCCCTACAGACGACGACGGCAACGGCCGACGCGTCTGAAGATGCGTCGCTCCGAACGGCGACGGCGAGTCGGGCTGGTGCTCACCGGGCGCTGGCCGACGCCGGCTCGCGCAAGTGAGAACTACGCCTCGGCGGCCGTCTGCACCTCGATGGGCGCGAAGCCGGCCGGGTCCTTGTCGTCGTCGGGCGCGAAGCGGCCGCGCTCGACCAGCCCCATGATCTCGTCACGGGCCGCCACCGGCAGGTCAGGCATATGCGCCAGCAGCTCCATCGCGTCGAAGAACGCCTCGGCCTCGCTCTCGCGACCAAGCTTGCTCAGCGACAGCGCCTGGTAGTAGCGCCGGGTCCACTCGCGGTTCCAGTAGGCCTTCTCGTAGCCGGTGAAGTGCCTGATGGCCACGCACCGCTCCCAGCATTCGCGCGCGCCGTCCATGTCGCCGAGCTTCTCGTGCAGCCGCCCCATGTGATAGAGGCGCCGGTCGTCCTCGAGGTCCACGGACACGATGCCCAGATGCTCGGGCGGCGGCGACAGCTCGCTCAGGATGCGCAGGGCATCCTCGTACTGCTCCCGTGACGCAAGCTGGAGCGCCTCCTGGAAGTAGCGCTTGACCCAGAGCGTCTGCGGGCCGGGGAGTTGCCAGTTGGCGGAGAAGTCGAGGCGCGCGCACAGCGCGTCGAAGTCCTCGTAGCGATTGTCGCGCAGATATGCATCGAGCAGCAGGTAGGCCAGCGGCGGGCTGGTGAGCAGCGCATCCATCTCGCTTTGCAGATACTCGACCAGCGCCTTGCGGCCCTCGACCACGCCGAGGGCATTCGCGACCTCGCGCTTGACGTAGAGGTCCTCGGGCTCGGCGGCCGCGGCGGCGCGGAAGTGCTTGAGCGCGGCCTCGCGGTCGCCGCTCACGCGGGCGTGGTAGTATCCCAGGTTCGCGGCCAGGAGGTAGTGCTCCTCGCCCTCGGCCAGCGCCCGCTCCCACAGCGCGACGCCCTCGTCGAGGCGTCGGCGCGCCACCAGCAGGTTGCCCAGCAGGAACAGCGGCCGCGGGCTCTCGGGCTCGCGAAGGTGCGCCCACTCCAGCACGGGGATCATCTCCAGCCGCCAGGGCTGGTGGCCGACCACGTCGGCGCGGCAGGCGCGGCGAACCGTGCGCAGGCCCTCGGCCTTGCGGCCCTGCTGCTCGCGCACCCACGCCAGCACCAACAGCGCCAGCGGCCCGCGGCTGGGGATGGTGCGCAGGATCACCTCGGCCTCGGGCAGCAGCCCGGCCGCGATGTAGTCCCACGCGGCTTCGAGCAGCGGAGGCTCCGCCTCGCGCACCTGCGCGAGCAGCGCGCGCAGCGGCCTCTTCGGCAGGTCCCGGTCGGTGCCGCCGGCCGTGATCAGCATCTGCTCGATCTGCAGGAACGGGTCCTGGCCGTCGATCTCACGCGCGGCGGCGATCTCGATCGCGGCCTCCTTCATGCGTCCGAGCCGGCGCAGGCACGCCGCGCGCAGGCCGCGCGGCCGGGTCAGACGCGGCCAGGCGGCGGCCAGGCGATCGAGGTGCCTGAGCGCGTGGTGCCAGTCCTCTTCACGCATGCGCAGCTCCGCCAGGCGCACCAGCGCACGGGCCTCGGTGTCGCCGCGCGCGGCCAGCTCGAAGGCCTTGCGCGCCTCCTCGAGGCGCCCGGCAAGCATCAGCGCCACGCCGTGGAAGTAGCGCAGGTCGAAGCTGTCGGGGTCGCGCTCGCGGGCGACCTCGAAGTGTTCGATGGCCTCATCGTAACGTCCCTGCCAGGTGGCCAGCTTGCCCAGCTCGCGGCGGGCGGGGGAGAAGCCCGGGTCGAGTTGCAGGATGCGCTCGTAGAGCGGGCGCAGGTCGTGGTTGCCCCAGTCGCGCGCCTTCGTCTGCGCCTCGGCGAACAGCTCCTCGACGCCCACGGGCTCCAGCGGCCTGCTCAGGTCGATGACCTCGCGCCACGAGTCGCGGCGGTTCGGCTCGCGCAGGCGGCCGGTGGCCAGCACCTCGCCATCGGCGCTACGCAGCGTCACGGTGGTATTGCGCTCGGGCCCGGCCTCGCCCTTGAGGGTGATGAGGCACTCGGTGGGCTCGCGCGGATCGAGGGACACGCGCCGCTCGACGGGCCTCTGGTCGTCGGAGGTGACCTCGATGCGCGCGTCCGGGAACGAGCCGTTGGCCATGGCGACGACCTTCAGGCGCGGCCCGCCTTCGCGCCGGCCCTCGACGAGTTCCACGCGCAGCGCCGCGCCCGGCCCGGCCCCGTTGAAGGCGCCGGTGCCGCGGACCGGGTACCAGATCTCGGTCCACTCCGCCTCGCTCTCGGGCGGCATGATGTCGCGGTGCTCCTGGATGGTGATGCGCCCGGCCTGCACCTCGCCGAAGACCTGGCCGGAGCTGTGATGGGTGCGCCGGCGCATCGCCGCCTGCGCCTCGTCGGTGCCCCAGGTCCAGTGCTTGCGGGCGGGCAGGTCGGCGAGGTCGGCGTAGTGCACCAACCCGAACTCGCGCTCGTGGTCGTAGTAGCCGAAGAACGGCTCGGTGGTGTCGAGCATGTACAGGCCGAGCATCTCGCCCGGGTAGTTGCGGTACAGGCTCAGATCGCGGTGCCGCCACATGGGCCAACTGAACACGCGCTCCTTGGCCCCGTGCATGGCGGCGGCGCTGTCGGGGAAGATGTACCGGCTGGCGTCGGTGAGCACAAAGCTGCAGTTGCTCCAGTACATGTAGCGGCTATCGTGGGGAGTGCGGTTGTAGATGCGCACGCGCATCTCCAGGAACGAGCGGTCCGGGCGCAGCGTGAAGGTGACCGACCAGCGCGTGCGCCAGATCTGCTCGTACTCACTGACGGTGATCGAGGCGGAGCCGTCGGGGTGCTCGGCGGACGACACCTCGCGCGGGCGGCTGGTGGTGCAGGCGTGGGCGAGCGGGTAGTTGACCTCAATGCCGCCGCTGGTGTAGTTGAGGCCGAAGCCCGCGTTGTAGGTGTGCACCTCGGTGTTGAAGTTCGCGAGGTCCCGGTCGGCGATCTTGTCGTGCAGACGCCAGATGCGCCCGCCGATGTCGGCGTTGACCGCGACGCGCAGGAAGTCATTCTCCAGCTCAAGCATCTGGTAATCCTGCGCGACCACGTACTTGCGCATGCTCCCCCAGTACTGGTAGGGATAGACCGGCCAGGTGGACCACTGCGGGAAGACCGGGTGGGGGTTCAGCGGGTCCTGGCTGTAGTGGTCCATGGTGACGGTGCGGCGGGTGAGCTTGACCGCGTCCATGGCGCGCTCCCTCCTCACTGCAGATGCAGACTCCTTCTGCCCGCAGCCGCGGCTTCCTGTAGTCTTCGAATCCCGACCGGGCGCGTCAGTGCGCGATGACCTCGGCGGCCAGGTCGGCGGCGGCCCCGGCGAGGATATCGCGCGCTTCGGCGCTCGGGCCCAGCAAGGCCGGATAGTAGCGCGGCGCGACCACGGTCTCGTAGTCGCCGAAGCGGCTCTCGTCGGGCGCGGGGACGTAGCCGCAGTCGGTCGCGTTCGCGTAGCCGGCGACCATCACCGGGCGGCTCGGTTCGCCGAGGCGCTCGCGCACCGCGCGTTTGACCGCCAGGCCGATCTGCACGAAGGGCTCCCCCGGGATGGCGATTATCAGCAGTGGACCGATGCACAGCGCCTGCACCGACGCGGCCAGCGCGTCGGGGATCGCCCCGGCCTCCGCCGCGGCCAACAGGTCCGCCGCCCACGCCGCGTCGCGCTCGGTGACCGTCTCTCCCGCGCGGGCGCGGTCGGCGATGCGCCGGGCTTCTTCGAGCGGCGCCGCCGCCGCCCACGGCAGATTGACCACGCGCAGGGCCGTCGCCAGCTCCTCCGATGGCGCGCAGGCCGTGGCCCGGGCGACGCGCATGACCTCCTCGGCGAGCATCGTGCCGAAGCGGTCGCGCTCGGCGGGGCCGCCGTGGATCTTCGGGTTGACGTTGCCGCCCGCGCCCTGCAGGAAGAGTGCGAACGCGGCCGGGTCGGCGGCCTCGATCGCCGCCACCATCGCGCCGGGGAAGTCGGCGGAGATGGCGTCACCCGCGCTCATGGTCAGCGGATGGCAGGCGAGGTTGACGACGCAACCGGTGCGCTCGCCCGTGCGCGCGCGCAGGACGGTCAGTTCGGGATCGACCGTGCCGCTCTCGGCCGCGAGGTCGTTCACGTCGGCGAGGCGCCCCATCTCCCGGCGGTTGATGGTCGCCTCGAAGCGTCCGACGCCCACGCCCGGCGCGCACTCGCGCGCGTTCGCCAGCGCCTCCTCCACCGCAGCGCGTGTGGCTGCGCACAGCCGCCGGACGTACGCCTCGTCTGCCGGGTAGCGGCCGCGGAAGCCGACGGTGAGCGGCGTGGTATGACTGTGCGTGCATGAGAGCAGCACGTCGGCGGGGGACAGGCCGAAATCGGCCAGCGCCGCCTTGGCTTCGTGGGCGAGGTCGGCTCCAATCGCGAGCTGGTCCCAGGCGACGATCGCGGCGCGGCGGCCATGCGCCTCGAACACCATGCAGCGCACGAACAGCGGATCCGCGACACGCTGCGTCAACCCGCCGGTCTGCGGGCGGTCGTAGAGAGTGGCGACCGGCACCTCGGGTGTTACGTCGCGCCGGGCGAAGCCGGCTCTCATCGCCGTGCCCTCCAGCGCGTGCAAGCGGTCACGTCATCGCCACCTTGTCGTCGGGGAGGTAGGGAGTCTTGATGAAGATCAGACGCGTGTCCCGGTCGGTGTCGTTGATGATGTTGTGAGCCTCGGGTGGCTCGAGGCGGAAGGCGTCGCCCGGGCGCACACGATGCTCCTCATCATCGACGATCATCAGGGGCGAGCCCTCGAGGAAGAAGAAGGTCTCCTCGACCTCACGGTGGCAGTGCTTGCCCAGCTCCTGGCCGGGCTTGAAGACGATGATGCCCCACTCAATGCGCGGTCCGCGCAGCAGGTACTTGGGGCCGTGGTCGCCGTGACGGAACTCGAAGTCGGCTTCGTTGACGCGCTCCATCGCGATCGCTCCTCGCCGCCGCCGGTCGGGCGGTCATGAGATCAGGCGCATCAGCAGTTCGCGCACGCTCGCCTCGTCCGCCGGCCGCGGGTTGCACTTCGTGGAGCCCGAGGCGAGCGTGGGCGGGATGATCCGGTCGAAGTCATCGGGCGTCAGGCCCGCGGCTGCGAAGTCCAGCTCCGCCTCGAGGTCGTGGACCAGCCCGCGAATCCACGCCACCAGGTCGTCGGCCTGCTCGCCGACGCCGAGCATGCGCGCCATCTGCTCGAATTCCTGCGCCGCCGGCGTCGGCAGATTGAACTCCATCACGTGCGGCAGCAGCGCCCCGCACACCCGGCCGTGGGGGAGGTGGTAGAGCGCGCCCAGGGGATGTGCGAGGCCGTGCACGAGCCCCAGCCGTGCGCTCGCCAGCGCCAGGCCGGCCAGCAGGCTGCCCAGCGCCATGTCCGCGCGTGCGGGCAGGTCCGCGCCGTCCTCGACCGCGCGGCGCAGGCTGCCGGCGATGCGCCGCACGGCCTCCTCGGCCAGCGGGTTGCTGATCGGATTCGCCCCGGTGGAGACGCGCGCCTCGATGGCCTGAGTGAGCGCGTCGAGGCCGGAGTACGCGGTCTGATCCGGCGGGCAACTCAGGGTCAGCTCCGGGTCCACCAGCGCGAACTCGGGCAGCAGCGCGTGTCCGCGGATGCTGGCCTTGGTCTGCGTGGTGGTGTTGGTGAGCACCGAGTTGGGCGTGACCTCGGCGCCGGTGCCGGAGGTGGTGGGCAGGGCGAGGCACGGGGCGCCGCGGCCGGTGATCTCCGCCCCCGCGAAGAAGTGCGCGACCGGCTCGGGATGCGGCGCCAGGGCAGCGATGGCCTTGCCGACATCGAGCGCACTTCCCCCGCCTGCGGCCACCACGACGTCGCAGCCGGCGTCGCGGAAGGCCGCCCGGCCGGCCTCGACGGTGTCCAGGGACGGCTCGGCCTCGACCTGCGCGAAGACGCTCACCGCGACGCCGGCGCCCGACAGCGAGGCGGCCAGCTCATCGAGCGCCCCCGAGGCCTGCAGGGCGCTGCGGCCGCATACGATGAGCACGTGCGAGCCCACCAGCGCCGCGTGCTTCCCGAGCTGCCCCCGGACTCCGGAGCCGAAGAGGATTTGCTTCGCGCTGCGCACCGCGATCTGAGCCATGGGAATCACCACGGCGACCTTTCCCCGCGCCGGCCCGCCGGACCTCGGCGGCAGTTGCCGGCGATCACGGCTCGAGGCGCAGCACCCGGCCGTCGTCGGTCGCCGCGATGACCCCACCAGCCGTCGCGAGCAGGTGCTCGCAGGGAGCGTCGAGGGAGATGCCGGCGGTGACCGCCCCCTCGTCATCCAGCCACAGGACGCGGCCGTCCTCGACGCCGACCACGAGGCCGTCCTCGACCGCGGCCAGCGATCGGCAGGGGCTGCCCAGGCGCGCGCGCCAGATGGGTTCGCCCGCGCCGTCGATGAGGTGCACATCGCCGGTGAGCGAGGCGGCGGCGATGCCGGCGGGCGTGACTTCGAGGCCGGCGGCCTCGTCGCCGATGCTCCAGGTCCACTTCCTCAGGCCCCGGCAGTCGATGCAGTGCACCAGCGCGTCGCTGCCGACGGTGATGACCTCCGGCTCGCCGTCTCCGTCCACATCCGCGACGCGCACGAACGGGAAGATCGGCCCGGCGTTCCAGAAGTCATTGTAGTCCTCGTCCTCCCACAGCCGGTCACCGTCGGCGGTGATGGCGGGCACGCAGAAGTAGACCGTCGCCACCGCAACTTCGTCGCGGCCGTCGCCGTTGAGGTCGGCGGCGGTGACGTCGGTCACCGTGTGCGCCGCCGTGTCGAAGATCCAGCGGAAGTGGCCCTCGGGCGTGATGGCCAGCACCTGCCAGGCAGCCGTCCCCACGATCGGCCACAGCCGCCCGTCGTCGTCGAGATCGGCCAGGTCGAGACAGGTGGCCCACGGCGGCATGTGCGTGCCGCGGGGCATCTCAACGCGCATGCGCTCGGCGCCGTCGAGGGAGAGCCAGCGCACGGTGCAGTCGTGGCCGCCCACGAGTACCGATGGCTCCTCTTCGCCGAACACCCGTCCGGCGAGGATGTCGTCGATGCGCTCGTCGCTCTTGCCGAGCATGTGCAGCGCGCCGTCCTCCGCGATCAGGCCGAAGCTGCCGTCCGCGCAGCCGACCAGGGCGCCATCGGAGCCCGCCGAGAGGCAGGTGGCCGGTGCGGGCAGGTCAGCCTGCCACGCCATCCGCGCCGGTGCGTCCGCCGCCGCCCGCGGCACCGGCGCGGGTGCCGGCTCAGCCTGGAGGCACGAGAGTGCATCGGCGAACGTCAACACCTGTGCGCCGTCGATGCACACGCCCCCGGCGTCCACGGTGACCGCCGGCCCGTCGCCGGTCACCGACAGCGCACCCTGACCGTCCCAGGCGATCGCGCGCGGAGCCGTGTCCGCATCGCCGCCGGGGACGATCAGGTTGACGAAGCAGGCCTCCTCGCCGGCCTCCAGCATCACGCGCCGCGTCTCGCACAGCACCTTGGGGGCGCCGTCGCCGAAGTGGTACTCGGGGTAGTCGGTGGCGTTGACCGGGATCGGCTCGACGTCCAGGCGCCGCTCGGAATCGGTCAGTTCGATCACGCGGAAGTGCGCGCCATCATGCTCGGCGTGCAGGCCGCGGTCGGTGGGCTCCGCCTCGCCCAGCGTCCGCCACCAGCAACGCAGCTCATACTCTCCGGGCTCGCGCGCGCGCAGGCCATCGATGACCAGCAGGCAGTCGTTGCGCAGCCAGACCATCGTGCGCGTCCAATCGCAGCCGTTGTACTCAAGCAGGGAGGTCTGCGTGGCGGCGCCGCCGTTGAACTCCCAGGTGGCGTCGAGGCGCGCGGTAGTGGGGATGGGCCCATGTCGGCCCTCGCGCAGCACCTGCACCATGTTGTGGTTCTTCGGCCAGCGGCGAATGTAGTCGTTATCCACCAGGAACAGTCGCCCGTTGGCCTGGTACTGGCTGATAGCGTTGGCGTCCGGGTGCCCGTGCTGACCGTCACCGAAGCCCTGCAGCAGCAGATAGTCGTCATCCGGGCCCCAGCCGCCGCGGAAGGTCAGCTTGTCGAAGCTCTCGTCGGCGGGGACGTTGGGCACCACCGGCGGCGGCGGGTAGCCCGGGAACCGCGGCAGTCCCGCCCAGCGATGGATGACCGGATCCAGCGGCAGCACGAACAGGCCGACGTGGCGCTCGGGCGGTTCGGCCGGCAGGTCCCGCGCGAACATGTCCTTCTCAGCCTGGCGCGCCCCGTGCTTCTCGGCGACCCAGCGGCAGCCGGGGTCGCCGTGGAACTCCGCGGCGCGCAGCAGCACCTCGGCGGCGCCGGTGCCGGTGGCGTGGTAGCCGCCACAGTCGCCGTAGGGCACGGTCTCGAAGTGGTTGTTCTGAATCATGATCGCCAGGTCGGCGCAGTGCATCAGCTTTCGGCTTTGCGCCCATGACAGGTCACCGACGGCGAAGCGCGCGCGCATCAGGTGGGAGGGGACCAGCCAACTGTAACCCGCGCCGCCCTCGTCGAATGAGCGCCCGGCCTCGGCGGCACGCGCGAAGACGCGCCCCGACTTGTCGGCCCAGTCATCCAGCTCCGGCAGTTCGTAGCCGCGGCGGCGCAGGTACATGACGGTGAAGGCCAGGCCGACCGCCGGGAAGGTGTGATGGTTGAAGATCTGATGCTCCTCCTCGACGATGCGCCACTTCTGATAGGTGATTGAGTCGTGGCAGTACTGTCCGCAGGCGATCACGAAGTTGGTGGCGGTCAGGCGCTCATCGTCGGTGAAGAACGGAAAGGTCTCGCAGGCATCCCACAGCCGGACCAGCTCGTCGGTCCAGAAGTCCACGCTGGACATGCGCGCGATCGAGAGCGGGATGGTGCCATCGGCGTAGGGGGCGAGGGTCCGCACGAAGGCCCGGGCCCACCGCTCTTCACCGGTGCGGCGCAGCCAGCGCAGGCATTCGCGGAAATGTCCGGGCCGACCCACCGAGTCAGGTGTGATCTCCGCCGCCTCGGCCAGCAGACGCTCGAGGTCGGCGGTCTGCGGTGCGGGCTCAATCTCCTGCACCCGCCCGGTGACCAGCCAGCCGGCGTCGTCCTCGGTGACGCGCTCGGCCAGCCTGCGCGCCGAGGCCGCCGCGACCTCGGGCGTGGCGCCCAGCACGGCGAGCACGTTGTGGCCATCGCCCAGGGGGCTGTGAATCGAGGTGACCTGCAGGCCCGCGCGCGGGTAGTCCTCGTGATTGAGGAAGCCGAGGTAGTGCATGCGGCGCAGCAGCCGGTTGACCCCCGCATGGCCCACCGCGATCAGATGCGCCGGCAGCGCCTCGGCCGCGAAGACCCCGGCGTCATCGAGCAGCGGCAGCTCGACGCCGGTGCGCTCGCGCAGGGCAGCGCGGGCCATCACGGCGGCCTCGCGGAACGGCCCGTCGGCCGGCGCAACCAGCGCGGCGAGGGGCGCGTCATCGGCGATGGGCGTGTCGTACGAGAGGGGCGCGACCCTGGCGATGCGGGGGTTGTCCACGCGCAGTTCGATGAGCATGCCGCGATTCGCCATGACGATCAAAGCCTTTCCGCGAACGTATTGTTGCACAACGCTTCTCCGGGCGTGCGGCTCGCGAGTCCGCGCGTGGTTCGATGCGTGTGTGGAAGAGACCTGCCCGCGAGCGCGCGCATGTTGCCGTGGCGAGGAGAAATGCGCGCGAGGGCGAACCGCCAGCGCGGAGGGATCGGATCATGGACCGGGCATCCGAGATCGGGAACGCGCACGCCATCCGTCTCGAGCGACTGCCCACGCAGTGGGCCGAGGGCCTGCCGCTGGGCAACGGCGAGCTGGGGGTCATGTGCTGGAGCGACGGGCGGCGTCTGCGCTTCTCGCTCGACAGCGCCTCCGCGTGGGACCTGCGCTACGCCGGCGGCCGCCCGGACTTCGCCCGGCTCAGCTACGCGAAGCTGCGCGCATGGGTCGAGGCGGGGGAGTTCGAGGCCATCAGGGAGGCGGCTCGGCGCCGGGGCGGACAGGACCGGCTGCGGCCCACCAAGGTCTCGCTCGGCAGGCTGGACCTCAGCACCGAGTTCGAGGCGGAAGCGGAGTTGTCGCTGTCGCTGGCCGACGCCTCAGTGCGCGGAACGCTGCGGCGCGACGGGTGCGAGCACGCGCTGCACGCCTTCGTCTCGCGCGAGCGTGACCTCCTGTGCCTGCGCCTCGACCCGTGGCCCGAGGACGCGCGGCTGGAGTTCGTCCCGTTCTACGAGGCGTGCCCGCCGCTGGCGGCGTTGGGCCACCCGAAGCTGGAGGTTACGCTCCGCGAGGGACTGACCGTCGCGGTGCAGCACATTCTCCCCGACAGCTTCCTCGCGCTGTGCTGGAACCCCGAGGGTCCGGAGGTCTTCGTGGCCTTCGCGAAGGGTAGCGACGCCGACAGCGCCGCCGCGGGGGCGGTGCGCGCCCATCCGCGCAGCGAGGGCTCGACGCACGTCGGGCTGTTCGCGGAGCACGAGCGCGCCTGGCGGGAGTTCTGGGCGGCATCGGCGCCGGCGTTGCCTGAGCGCGACGCGGAGTTCCTGTGGCACATGGGCCTCTACCTGCTGGCAAGCTGCGCCCGACCCGGCAGCAACCCGCCCGGGCTGCAGGGCCTGTGGGCCATGGACGGCCGCGAGCCCCCGTGGCGCGGCGACTACCACGCCGACATGAACGTGCAGGAGACCTTCTGGTCCGCCGGGCCCGCGAACCACCTGGAGCTGCTCGATGTGTGGCTGGACTTCGCCCACGGGCTGCTGCCCGCGGTCGAGCAGGTCACGCGCGAGATCTTCGGCACGGAGGGCGCGTTCTGGTTCTGCGCGTTCCTGCCCGAGTACACGCCGATCATCGGTGGCGACTGGAACCCCACGGCCTTCGCGTGGAGTCATACCGGCTGGCTGGCGCACCTGGCGTGGCTGCGCTGGCGTTACAGCATGGACCGCGCGTGGCTGGCCGAGCGCGGCTACCCGCTGGTACGCTCGGCCTTCCGCTTCTACGCGGCCAACCTCGAGGAGGGCGCGGACGGCAGATACCACGTTCCGCTGTCGAGCAGCCCGGAGTACGACGGCCCGGCGCCCTCGGCCTGGTGCCGCGACCCCAACATCGACCTTGCGCTGATTCGCCGCTGCTGCGACTGGATGGTGGAGATGGAGCAGGCGCTGGGCGTCGATGACCTGACCGCGCGCGCCCGCGAGGTGCATGACCGGCTGGCGCCCTACCACCTGGTCGAGTTCGACCACCCCGCATCCTACGTGCGCGCGAGCGCGCCCGGTGGCCGCTGCGTGCTGGCGCTGTGGGAGGACAAGCCGCTGGACTACTCGCACCGGCACCCCTCGCATCTGATGGCGATCCATCCGGCGATGGACCTGACCATCGAGGGCTCCGAGTGCGATCGGCAGATCATCGAGGCGAGCGTGCGGCACTATCTGGCGCTGGGTCAGTACTGTTGGGCCGGCCACACCTACGTGCAGATGGTGAGCCTGGCGGCGGTGATCGGCCGGGGCGAGCTGGCGTACAACTTCCTGCGGCACTACCGCGACCACTGGACGCTGCCCGACGGCCTGCACTTCAACCGCGAGGTCGGGCGCCGGGGCGACTCGCACTTCGGCGGCGTCGAGTACGAGCGCATCAGCGAGCAGGCGCCGTTCACCATCGAGACCACCTGCGGCATCGCGTGCGGCATCTCCGACATGCTGCTGCAGGGCTGGGGCGATCGCCTGCGCGTCTTCCCGGCCATCCCGCGCCACTGGCGCGACCTGCTGTTCGTGGACCTGCGGACCGAGGGCGCCTTTACCGTGTCGGCGCTGATGCGCGGTGGCCGCGTGAGGTGGGTGCGCATCACGGCTGGCGTGGACGGCCCGTGTCGGCTGCGCAACCCCTTCGGCGAGCGGCCATTCGCGGTCGCCGGCCCCGCGCCCACCGAGGACGGCGACCTGCTGACATGGACCATGGCGGCCGGGCAGACCGTGACCGTGTTCGTCTCCGGCTTCGACCGGCCCGACCTGGCACGCGAGGCCGCCGCCATCCGCGCGCTCGAGCGTTAGTGCCTTGGTCGGATCAGCGCGCGAGCAGGCCTTGGTCGAACATCCAGCGGACCGCGCGCTCCATGGCCTGCTCGGGCGTGTGCTCCGGCCGGTAGCCGAGCTTCTCCCGGAGCGGCGTGATGTCCGGGCACATGTTGGCCTGGAAATGCCAGTTGGCGCCGATCTCGGGAGCGACCTCAGCCACGAAGCGCTCCCAGCTTACCAGCTCCACCGGGATCGACACGTCGTAGATCGCCGCATAGGCCTCGACGAATTCAAGCAGCGTCAGCGCGTACGCCGAGCCCACGTTGAAGATGGTGTCCGCCGCCGCCTCGGGATTCTGCACGGCGCGGAAGAACGCCTGCGCGATGTCCGCCGCGTCACAGGGGCCGATCAGGTTGCTGGTCGGCTCGGGCAGCACCACCGGCTCGCCGCGCTGCAGCGCTCGATGCACCTCGATGCTACGCCCGCCCTTCGTGTCCAGCGGGATCTTGCCCGGGCCGCAGATGTTGGGCGGCATGATCGCGGTGAAGGCGATGCCGTCCTCGCGGGCGCGCCCGCGTGTCGCCTGCATCTGCTCGTAACGGACCGCGTAGCCCTCGAACGGACACGGCCCCTGCGTCACCGCGGGCGTGGGCACCACGCGCGGACGTCCGAGCATCCACAGCGAGCCGCACACGATGAAGTGCCCGCAGATGCCGTGCAGCGCCTCGTACAACTCGGGCGAGCGGCCCTGCAGGATGTCGATGATCACCTCCGGACGCAGCTTCCGGATGGTGTCGGTCCAGCCATCGGCGCCGTAACCAAGCCGCACGGCCGCGACCGCATCCCACGCGCCGCCCTCGGGCAGCGGTGTCCGCCCCGAGCTTACGACGGTCACCTCATGGCCCGCCTCCACCAGCATCGGCGTCAGGTGTTGCCCGACATGGCCCGTCCCCCCGATCACGCACACTCGCATCTGCGTCACTCCTCTCGTGTTCGCGTTGTTGGCCTGCGGACGTGGCCGCGATCGGCTCGGGAGCGCGACCCGCCCCCATGCGCTCGCCCGCTCATCCCTCCACGATCTCCAGGAGATTCACGCCTGCCGGATCGGCAGCCAGGCACCAGAAGTCGTCGCCCTGGATGGCGCGCCGCTCGAGGGCCACCGGCTCGCCGTTGAGGGTCGCGTGCGCGGCCGGTCCGTCGGCCGGGATACGCAGCTCGACCGCGCGCCCGCTGCCGGTGAAGCGCAGACGCGTCGCGCCACCATCGCGCGCGAACTCGTAGGCCAGGTAGGTGCGTGAGGAGGGGAAGGCCACACAGGCCGACGCCTCACTCACGCCACCGGCGGCCCACTGCGGCGCGCACGTGCAACGTGCCATGCCGGGCTCCTGCGCCACCACACCCACCAGGCCCTCGATGGCGGCCTGCCCCCAGGCCGCGATGCCCCAGGCGTCCCAGCGCGTCGTCCAGATGGTGTTGGCCGCCGCGCGGCCGTCAAGCGTAAACCACGTGGGGCAGGCGCCTCCTTCGGCCTGCACCGCCGACCAGAACTCGTTCAGCAGCCGCCAGCCGCGCTCGGCGAAGCCGTGCTGGAAGCAGGCGCGGCAGAGCTGCCCGCCCACCCACGGAAAGAGGCCGCCGTTGAGGTACCGGCCGGGCGGGTGCCCCGGGAAGTGACCCTCGGGGTACGGAGGCTGCAGGCTCCACCATGGGAAGGCGTCGCCGGTCTCGTGCAGTCGGCGCTCGTACTCCTCGATGATCGCAACCGCCTGCTCGTGGGTGGCGAGCCCGTAGTTGCACGCCCAGGTGTTGCTCATCACGAGCTGCCGGTCCTCGTCGAAGTCGCCGTGATCGACCGGGTCGATGTGTTTGTGATGGCGGTACTTGCTGCCGTCCCACAGCAGGTCGTTCGCGCGCCCCCGGGCGGCCGCGGCGAACTCGCGCAGCTCCGCCGCCTCGTCCTCACGCCCGACCGCCGCGAGCATGTCCGCCAGGCACTCGCCCGCCCACGGCATGCGCACCGCGTCGCACAGGGTGACGACATAGCGACTGTTCTCGTTGCGGAAGTTGGAGCCATCGCCCATCTGACAGTCCCATTCATCAGCCGCATGCGGCTTCTTGATCAGCCCCAGCTCTTCGTCCCAAAGCTCGGGCGAGCCGGTCGCCCAGCGCCAGCCGCGCAGCATCGGCTCCAGCAGCCCGGCCATCCACTCGGTGTCGGCGGTGGCCATCCACACCTGCCAGACGTTGATGATCAGGCCGGTCTCCATGTCGGCCATGAGCGTGCGGATCTGCCACTCGCCATCCCAGCCCGGATGGTGGTCGCCGTAGATGTGGTCGGGGAGCATCCCCGTGTCCCACTGGTGGGCGTAGCACAGTTCGAGATGGCCCTTGAGGACCTCGGGCGGGTCGAGGTAGACGGTGGTGTCGAGGCGGAAGCGCGGGTAGGCGAGGTTCATCGGCGAGTTGTCGGCGGCCTTGTCGCCGGCCACCCACTTCCCGTCGTAGAGCGCCCAGTCGAGCGATGCTTCCAGCGCCGGCGCCAGCCAGTCGAAGAACTCGCCGATCGCGGTGCCCGGTGCGGAGGCGCAAGTGTTCGCCTCCAACCTGAAGGTGCCCATGCGGTACGACCAGAACGCGGTGTCGATGTCGTCTTCGAAGAGGCGAATGACGTGCATGCCCGGCGTTCCGCCGGCGGTGATAGTCATCTCACCGAAGCCGTCGCGCATGGTCATGCGCTTCTTCACATACTGCCGGCCCGCACCGTCGTAGACCCGCACGAAGAGGTCGCCGTCGGGCCGCGACCGGCAGGTGAAGGTGATGTGCACCTCATCCAGCGGGGCGTACTTCATCCGGTCGGTCTGCACGGTGCCCCATTGCTCCAGCTCGTGCTCGTGCTGCCGGCGCATGATCGTCACCTGTCTGACAGTGATGGTACCGAGGTCCACCCGTGTCGGCCATCGGCCGCATGTGCGCATGGTTCCCCGACCGCGCATGACTGACCTGTGCCGACCGCTTGCGGATGAGGTGTGCGCAGCCACGGAGCATCCCCGCAGAGGTCTCGGCAGCACTCCGGCGAAAGCGTCCCCGGGCGAGAGTCGGTGCGTTGCGTGACCCGGCCCACCGGAGGCAGTCCCATGAAACCGCTGTCGGCGCAGCTCAGCCGCCCGTCGATCGCCGACCTGGGCGAGCCGCAGGACCTCGAGCCAATCTTCCCATCCGGCGTCGAGGCGACGCCGGGAAGCTGGCGAGAGCAGCGCGTGAAGCTGCTGGAGCGCTGGCGGGCGGTGATCGGCGAGCCCTCGTTCGGCGAGTTCGATCGCGCCGCCGAGGTAGTCGAGCGCTTCGAGGCGCCGTTCTTCCGCGGGACCATCTACCGGCAGCCCACGGGGCCCGGACATTGGCAACAGGTGCTGCTGATGGAGCCGCTCGACCCGCCGATCCACCCGCGCCCGGCCGCGGTGGTGCCATTCTACCACCCCGAGCTGATGGCCGGCTTCGACCTGCACACGCGTGAGCCGATCACCGAGCGCCCCAACGTGCACTTCGGCCGGCACCTGGTCCGGCAGGGCTACGTGGTCGCCTGCATGGAGGCCTTCCCCTACAACACCGTGCCCGAGCCCGCCGAGGACGTGGGCTTCGCGTGGTGGGAGGCGGGCACCGAGAGGCTGCTGACCGACAACCCCCGCTGGACCGGCATCGGCAAACTCGTGTGGGACACTTCGCGGGCGGTGGACCTGCTGCTCGCGCAGCCCGACACAGACCCGAACCGGGTGCTTGCCATCGGCCACTCGCTCGGCGGCAAGATGGCGTTCTACACCGCCGCCTTCGACGCGCGTATCACCGCCACGATCTCGTCGGATTTCGGCATCGGATGGAGCTTCACCAACTGGGACGCGCCCTGGTACTTCGGGGAGCAGATCCATGCCTCCGGCTTCACGCTGGGCGGCCACCACGCGCTGGCGCTGATCGCCCCGCGCTCGTTCCTGCTCATCGCGGGGGAAGCCGACCGCCCCGAGAGCTGGCAGTACCTGCAGCAGGCGCGGCAGGTCTATCGGCTGTTCGGGCGCGAGGACGCGCTCGGCTGCTTCATGCATATGACCGGCCACCAGCCGACCGAGGAGTCGATCCGCGCCGCCTATC
Source organism: uncultured Armatimonadia bacterium (assembly GCA_964617715.1). GTDB lineage: Bacteria > Armatimonadota > Zipacnadia > Zipacnadales > UBA5352 > JALGVA01. The sequence continues at coordinate 17,229 of CAZTZN010000059.1, forward strand.
GCTGGCTGGCCGAACAGTTCGACCTCGAGGAGCAGCCCCGGTGGCCGGAGCCGTGAACGCCGCGTCCTGTCCGCGACCGGGGAGCGTGGCTGCTATACCCAGAAGCTGTAGGTGTCGATCTGCAGCGCGATCCCGAGGATGGTCCACAGGCTGCCGATCACGAACTCACCCAGCACCAGGCCCAGGGCGAACGGGATCGCGGCCTGGAAGCTGCGGTGCCCCCCGTAGCGCGTGATGATCAGCTTGGCGAGCCAGGCGATGAAAATCGGCATCCACAGGCAGTTCATCGACCAACTGCTGGAGATGGCGTAGCCCACCGGGTGGAAGGGCCAGGTGACGAAGCGCACCCGCGCCATCATCAGCAGCCAGGTGAAGGCGAGGCCCATCAGATAGGCGCCCACCCGGTGCCAGTCGGTGGCGGTCGGGTAGACCAGCCAACTGTGCAGGCGCTGGAAGGGCTCGCGGCCGAAGGTGGTGGCCGCGAAGCTGATCTTGGCCGCGATCCCGTAGCTGTAGTAGCCGTGCACCTGTGCCCAGAAGGCCGCGAACACGCCCAGGAAGGCCGCGATGGTCAGGGCGATGGCCATGTGCGACTGGCGGATCCCTGAGCTGTCGGCGATCTTGAGCGCCTCGAGCTGCACCGGCATCGGATGGGCGCGGTAGGCACGGTTGAACCAGAACAGCAGGCTCAGCGCGGTGAGCTGGCGCGGCGGGAGGATGGTGCCGTCGGTGCCCAGCAGGTTGGTGAGGATCAGATCGGGGCCGCCGCGGTGCAGGTCGTGGGCGGGCGGCCCAAGCTCGGCACGGACGCGCGTGACCGCCATCGACAGCAGGAAGTAGAGCAGGAAGAACAGCCCCGCCAGCCACAACCACATGCCCATTCCCGAGGCGAACAGCGCCAGGAAGAGCAGTCCGCCGCCGATGATCAGCAGGGCCAGCGGATAGCTGAGGGGCTCGCCCGCGTCATCGGGCCGCCCGCGCAGCAGCCCGCGCCAGATGCGGGCGAAGTAGCCCCGGCCGATCCACACCGCGAAGGCGGCCAGGCCCAGGTAGGCGGCCGACGACTGCTCGTTGACGTAGGGGAAGCCGGGGATGCGGCTCAGGCCCAGCATCAGCGTCAGCAGCCCCTGGGCCTTCCAGAACAGATAGAAGAACCAGCAGGAGAACGCCAGGTCCAGGGGCAGCAGCATCCCCAGGCCGATGGCGAAGGGGTAGAACGACAACCGGGTGCCGCGCAGGGCCGTCCACGGATAGCCCACGAAGAAGCTGCGCATGAAGGCGTCGAAGTGCACCACACGCACCTTGATCAGCGGCCAGAACGGCCACAGCTCGTGCAGGCCGTTGAGCAGATCGACTCCACCCGCCAGCGCGAAGCCCAGCCACATCATCCGGCTGCGCAGCAGCGCCCCACCATCGGCTGACAGCTCCAGGGGCATGTGCGTGATCGGATAGGTGAGCTTCTCCTGGTCCATCCAGCGCCGGCGAATGAGCGCGTTGATGGCCAGCATCATGGTGGTCAGCACGAACAGGAAGCCGCCCCAGCTCGCCACCGGCGGCAGCCACGCCAGCAGCCGCTCGCGGGTGTAGAGGCTCGCCCCACCCTCGAACGCGGGACGGTAGATCTCCGGGTCGCTGATGGTCAGGTGGTTGGGCAGGTACTGGAAGAACAGCTCCTCCCACTGATTCTCCGGGGTGGCCAGCCAGTGGGGCATGATGATCTGCGGCGCCACCACCTGCACCAGATCATGGCCGCACAGCGCCGACGCCACCGTGAGCATGGCGTAGATGACGATCAGCTCGTTGCGGTGCAGGGCCAGTCGGGGGAACACCAGGCGCACGCCGTCGTTGCCCACGCGCAACACGAACAGGATGAACACCGCGTTGAAGAACAGCGACACCGTGGTGGGGTGGCCCTGGTAGCGGATCACCGCCATCTGCGTGATCCAGTAGGCGTTGAGGGGGATGAGCAGGCAGGCGATGCCCACCGCGCGCAGGGTGAGGGCGCGCGCTTCGGCGGGCGCGCCGGTCGGCCTCGACACGGCGTCCTCGCCCGGGAGTCGCTGTCTGCTCATGCGACCATGACCTCGACACGGCGCTTTGTCGGCGTGAAGGCCACCAGCGCGCCGTCATCGTCAGGCAGGAAGCTGCCGTCCTCGAAGCCGATCCGGTCGGCCGCACGCCGCAGCGGCGCTCCGTCCACAGTGACGGCCGTGACCGGCGTCCCCTCGATGCGCAGCGTCAGCTCCGGGACCGGCACAGGCAGGTCAAGGATAACGCGCTCGCCCTCGACGACTACCCGCGCCATCTCGCGTGCGCACGCGTAGTTGGTGATCTCGCTGCACCTGCGCCAGCGCGTGCGCTCGCCCCGTGGGTCGCGCTCGCGCAGCCGTCGCACCACGGTCTGCAGCGCCCGGAAGCCGCGCCGGTCGTCGTTGTGCATGCCGTAGAAGCCCTGCCAGTGACTGCACAGCACCGCCGGGTCGCCGGCGTCGATCACCGCCGGCAGCCGTCCGCCGCGCAGGTCGGCGGTGATGTAACGATCCGGATTGACCTCGCCGTAGCCGGTCCATGAGCCGGTCCAGTCGCCGGTGCAGGCGATGACCTCGCCGACCGCCGTGCCGGCCTCGCGGTCGGCGTACCACACCGGCGTCTCAACGGCGTCATCGGTGACGCGCTTGAAGAAGTACGGGGTGGGGTTGCCGGTCACCACGCGCACCGCCGCGCCCGCGGCGCGCGCATACAACTCGAGCGTCTTCCCACCGAAGCCACCCGGCGACGTCACGCCCTCGGGGGGCAGGCCCACGTTCGCGAGGATCCGGCAGGCGGTCGTGATGTAGCGGTGCACCAGCTCCTCGTCGTCGGGCAGCGCCTCCCACTGGTACTGTTCCCAGGCCTCGGGCTCGATCGGTCGGCAGGTGTCGGGGTCCACGATCCTGGTGTGCGTGATCATCTCGGGAGTGATGTCGAAGGCGGGCACAATCAGCTCGCGGCACATCGCCAGCCAGCTCTCCTGCTGCCGGCGGTCGAAGAGCGGGAGGCCCTGGTCGATGCGGCCGAGTGCAGCCGGGCAGGGCACCACGCTGAACTTGCCACGCACGCCCGCGTCGAGGCAGAACTGCGCGAACTCGCGGGTGAAGCTCTCGGGATGGACGACGGGCACGTCCTCCCAGCGCCGATTCTGCCCGTCCACGCGGTTGCGGTCGCGCATGAAGAAGTAGTTGAGGTTCACCAGCACCGTCGAGTCGTCGATGATCAGCGACAGCGGCACGCGGTCCAGCGCGTGGCGCGCGATGGTGACCTGCATGGCGGGCACTCCCCGTCAGTCCATGTAGAAGATGCACTCGCGAGCACCGGCGATGTGGTCGCGCGGATGGCCGCCCACGCCGTCACCGGATGCGCGTGAGCGCCACACTTCCATGATGCCGCCGCGATTCCTCCGCGCGGTTGTGTGAGGCGCTCGTGCAGGATGATGGCCGTCGGGCCGGAAATGCCCCTCCCTCGACCGATGCGACATCATTCGGCGTGACACGGCTGAGGACACCCGCACGATGGCGCGCGAGGAGAACTTCATCGACGATCGGACTCATGCCGTCGGCTCCGCGCAGGAGGCGGGCATGACCGTGCGCGCGGTGGCACTCAGCCTGGTCGTCTCGGCGGCGGTCGGCTTCCTCTTCCCCTACGCGAACCTGGTCATCCGCGGCAGCCGCCCGGCCAACACCTCGCTGCCCTTCGGCACGGTCGCGGTCTTCTTCGTCATCGTCGCGATCATCAACCCGGTGCTGAAGCTCGTCGGTCGGCGCATCGGCCTGCGCCGGTCGGAGCTGCTGGTGGTCTTCGTGGCGGCGCTGCTGGCCTCGTCGGTGGTCACCTGGGGGCTGGTCGGCCAGCTCCTGCCCATCCTGACCGGCGCGCAGTACTACGCCACGCCCGAGAATCACTGGCAGGAGCTGATCGGCGAGAACACCGTCGAGTGGCTGGCGGTGCAGGACGAGGTGGCGGTGCGCGAGTTCTACGAGGCGACGCGCGCCGGCGCGGGTGTGCCGTGGCGCCCGTGGCTGCTGCCGCTGGGCATGTGGCTGATCTTCACCGTGGCGCTGTCGGCCACCAGCATCGGCCTGATGATCCTGGTGCACCGGCAGTGGATCGAGCACGAACGCCTGGTCTACCCGTTGATGTACCTGCCGGTGGAGATGGTGCGCGATGACTCGCCGCGCGCGCTGCTCACGCCGCTGCTGCGCAACCGCCTGCTGTGGATGGGGGCGCTGGTGGCGATCGTGCCCTCGGTGATGATCGGCCTGCACCACTACTACCCGCACATTCCGACCATGAAGCTGCGCAACGACGTGGTCATCCCCATGCAGCACGAGCGGCTTCTGCTGCGCCTGTGGGTCAACTTCTCGGTGGTCGCCTTCGCCTATCTGATCAACGCGGACCTGGGCTTCAGCCTGTGGTTCTTCGCGCTCTTCAGCGCCTTCGAGACGCCGGTGATGCGCCTCATGGGCGTGGGGGTGGGGGCCAAGGAGATCTACTCGGCCGGCTCGCAGGCGGTCTCCAATCAGGCGATGGGGGCGATGATCTTCCTGGTGGGCGCGAGCGTCTGGTCGGCGCGTGAGGACATCGCGCGCTCGTTCAAGGCGCTGTCGCCCGGGGGCGAGCCGGATCTGCGCGATCGCGCAACCATGATCGGCGGCGCCATCTGCCTGGGCGCGGGGCTGATCGGGATGGTCTGGTGGCTGGCGGCGAGCGGGCTGTCGGTGCTCGGCTCGGTGCTGCTGGTGTTTGCGGCGCTGGTGACCTTCACGGCGCTCACGCGCGCGGCGGTGCAGGGCGGGGTGCCGGTGGCGCGCGCGGCGCTGATCCCGCAGTCATTCGTGCTGCACGCGCTGGGCAGTCACGGGGTCGGGCCGAAGGGCATGGCGTCGCTGGCCTACAGCTTCGCGTGGAGCGCCGACATCCGCGTCTTCCTGATGCCCTTCGCGGCGCACTCGCTCAAGGTCTGGGCCGACACCGGCCTGCCGCGCCGCCGCTTCCTGCCGCTGGCGGCGGCCACGCTGCTGGTGGCGCTGGTGGTCGCGACCGCCACCACGCTGGTGCTGGCCTACGCCCGCGGCGGCGTCTCGCTCAGCTCGTGGCTGTTCAGCGGCTGCCCGCGCGCCGCCTTCACCTACGCCGCCGCCTCGCTGCAGAACCCGGTCGGCTTCAGCCTGAGCTGGTGGCTGTGGATGGTCGCCGGCGGGGCCATCATGTGGGGGCTCAACGCGGTGCACATGCGCTTCGTGGGCTGGCCGCTGCACCCGCTGGGCTACGCCATCGCGCCCACGCAGCCGGTGCAGGACCTGTGGTTCTCGATCCTCATCGGCTGGATGATCAAGGCGGGCGTGCTGCGCTACGGTGGCTACCGTGTCTACGACCGCGGCATCCGCCTGATGCTGGGCCTGATCCTCGGACAGTTCCTCGCCTGCACCGCCTGGCTGATCGTCGATGCGGTCACGGGCTCGACCGGCAACCTGATCTTCGTCTACTGAGCGCCCGGGCGGCGTTGACGGCAACGGCGACGGCAACGGCATGCGGGGGAGGGCTTCTTCTTGGAAGAAGCCGCCCTCCCCTGCACCCCCTCCCGCGAAGAACCTCAAGCCTGCGCGCGGGAACGTCGCGGTGAGGCGGCAGGCTGCGCGCGCGCGAGACGGCTCGCGCGAAACCGCGGCGCCGGGGCGCGCCTGCGGCGCACGCCCGTCGCGCACGGTTTCGCGCTAACCAGCCGCAACGGCATGACCGCATCGAGCGGCGCCACGCAGCGGCCGGTCGGCGTCCGCGGCCCCGGGCACGCAGATGCGTATCAGTCGCTGCCGACGAAGCAGTAGAGGTTGCCGTCCCAGTCGCAGATGAAGAGCGCGTTGCCCGAGATCACCGGCGAGCCCTTGAGCGGCACCCCGAGGTTGTAGCGCCACAGCACCTCGCCGCTGTCCAGCGCGAAGGCGTAGAGGTGGCCGTCGTCCGAGCCGACGTAGGCGACGTCGCCCGCCACCAGCGGAGTGGACTGTCCCGCGAGGGCCTGGCGCTGATTCGACTGCTGGGCCCGGGCGTCGTAGACGAACTGATGCTCCC
>CAZTZN010000060.1:0-23317 GCA_964617715.1 uncultured Armatimonadia bacterium
CGGAGGGGCCGGTCGCCTGACCGGCCCTGCCGTTGCCGTTCGGCCGTTGCCGTTGCCGTTCGTCGTTCGGAGGGGCCGGTCGCCTGACCGGCCCGCTGATGACCCTCAGTCCACCTCAGCCGGGCTCTCCGCAATCACACGATGGTATGCGCTCTTCCAGTACTGTACCACCATGCGCTGGGTGTTGAAGAACGAGCCGTTGAAGGCGATGCAGTAGCGGCGGATGCGCGCGAACTCCAGCGGGCTGTCGTAGTACAGCGGCATGATGGTGTGATGCAGCTTGTCGTAGAGGTCCGCTATCTCCTGGCCCGGCTCGGAGCTGGCATCGCGGTCTCCGATGGCCCAGCCGGTGATGCCCTCGATATGCCCCTCGAGCCACCAGCCATCGAGCACGCTCAGGCTGGGCACGCCGTTGAAGGCGGCCTTCATGCCGCTGGTGCCCGACGCCTCGTGTGGCTTGAGGGGCGTGTTGAGCCACACATCCACGCCCGAGACCAGGTACTTGGCCAGCTCCATGTCGTAGTCTTCGAGGTAGAGCACCGGCACATGGCCGCGAAGCTGCTCGGCCGCCTCGAATACCTCGCGGATCATCTGCTTGCCGCCGTCGTCATGCGGGTGGGCCTTGCCCGCGAACAGAATCTGCAGCGGCCCGACGCGCCGTGCCATGCGCTTGAGGCGCTCGATGTCGGCGAACAGCAAATCGGCGCGCTTGTATGCGGTGGCGCGGCGGGCGAAGCCCAGCGTCAGCGCGGTCGGCGACAGTCGCTGGCCGGTGCGGCGGGCGACCTCATCAATCAGATTCTGCTTCGCCTCCCGGTGGGCATTCTGGATGGCCTCGAGCGGGATGCCCAGGGCGTAGCGCAGGTACTGGTTGTCCTGCCGCCATACGGGGATCTGGTCGTCGAACAGTCTCGCGAACGGCTCCGAAGTCCACATGGTGGCGTCGGCGCCGTTGGTGATCGAGTGTACCGGGTAGTCGGGGAACATGTCGGCCGAGATCTCGCCGTGGCGCAGCGCCACGCCGTTGATGTGCCGGGAGAAGCGCAGCGCCAGATAGGTCATGTTGAGCTGCCCATCCTGCTGGCAGCCGACCTCCTCGAGCACCTGCGCGCGCTGCGGGCCCAGCACGCGGGTGACCAGCTCCCAGTCGAACTTGTCGTGCCCGGCCGGTACCGGCGTGTGGGTGGTGAATACGCAGTGGCTGCGCACTGCGCTGATGTCGTCGTCGGTGATCTGCCCCGGCGTGCGTTCGCCGGCCTGGCGCTCCAGCAGCCCAAGTGTGAGGAGGGCCGAATGGCCCTCATTCATGTGGTAGATCAGCCGGCCATCGAGGCCCAGGCCGTGCAGCATCTCCACCCCCCCCAGCCCCAGCAGCGCCTCCTGGCACAGCCGGTAGCGGCGGTCGCCGCCGTACAGATCGTTGGTCAGGGCCCGATCCCAGTCGGTGTTCTCGGGCAGATCGGTGTCGAGGAAGAGCACGTTGACGTGCCCGCCGAAGATACCCTCGACCAGGTAGCGCCACGCCCGGACCTGCACGGCGCGCCCCTCGATCTCGACGCTCACTCGGCGGGTGAGCGGCTGCAGATGGTCCTCAGGCACCCACTGCGTCGGCGACTCTGTCTGGTTGCCGTGCGCGTCCAGGTGCTGGGTGAAGTAGCCGTTGCGGTAGAGCAGAGTCACGGCGATGATCGGCATTCCCAAGTCGGCGGCGGCGCGCAGGGTGTCGCCCGCCAGCACGCCCAGGCCACCCGAATAGGTCGGGATGGCGGCCTTGAGACCGATCTCCATGGAGAAGTAGGCGATGGCCTCGCGGCGATCGCCCGGCGCCCGGTTCTCCCCGCTGTTCAGGATGAACGGTACGCTGCTCACTGTTGCCTCCTGTCCTGATGTGCGTCTTTCCCCGCCGGCGGGCATCCACGCGTGCGCAGGCCGTCGGCGGTCCGTCGGGATAAGATCATGCTATGGATGTGGACGAACGCAGGGGCGGCTGCGTAGTTGGCGTCGCACCTCAGTACCACCCGAACTCGTCAAGCGCCTCGACCAGCGCCAGGATGTTCTCGACCGGCACGTCCGCCTGGATGTTGTGCACGGTGTTGAGCACGTAGCCCCCTCCGGGCGCGAGGTCGTCGATGCGCCGGCGCACCTCGTCGCGCACCTCCGCGGGCGTCCCGCGCGGCAGCACCTGCTGGGTATCAATGCCGCCCCAGAAGCTTATGGCGTCGCCGAAATCACGCTTGAGCGCGGCGGTGTCGCCCATCCCCGCGGCGCTGACCTGCACCGGGTTCAGGATGTCGATGCCGGTCTCGATCACCTCGGGCAGCAGGTCCACTACCGACCCGCAGGTGTGGAAGAACAACTTCGCCTGCGGCGCGCCGCGCCTGATGGCCTCATGGTACTGGACATAGCGCGGCGCCAGCAGCTCGGTGAACCACTCGCGACGGATCATCGGCCCGTCCTGCAACCCCAGATCGTCCCCGTTGTAGAAGATATCGACATATGGTCCCACACGCTCAAGCACCGCCTCAGCGTAGGTCACCTTCAGGCGCGTCACGTGGTCGAGGATGGCCTCTGTGACGGGCCGGTTGACCAGCAGGTTCATGTAGCCCTGGTCGTAGCCCTGCAGCCACAGCACCAGCTCGAGCATCCCCGAGCCGAAGCCGCCCACGATCACCGGGTAGTCACCCGATGACTTGATCGCCCGGCAGGCGCCCTCGATGGCGTCGAGGTCCAGCGCTGCCAGCGGATCGGGCCAGGCGTAGGCATCAACCTCCGCCACCGTCTCGACACCTGCCAGCGGATGGGCGCACATGTCGTAGTAGAGCCCGCCGTCTTTGGGCATGCGCCGCCTCAGGCCCCACTCGTCGGTGGAGTAGAGGTACTCGTCATCTTCCTCGGGGCTGCCGATGGCCCGTCCGGGGAGCTTGAGGTAGACGCTGCGCGTGTCCACGCCCAGCTCACGCAGCACCTGCTCGTGCGGCATGGCAAGTTGCTGGAACGGGTCCAGCAGCGGCTGCGGTTCGAGATCGTCCGGCCCCAGCGCATCCACCAGCCGGTCGTAGGCGATGCGGTGGATGCCGGTCACGAAGGTCGTGCCCAGGTCGAAGGGCACCCGATCCGGCTCGGAATGGCTCAAGGCGGCCAGTACACGCTCTCGCGAGGTCATAAGCGCTTCCTCCAGGACGCCGATTCGCGCCCGAGCAGGTATTGTACGCGCCGACGTAAGTGCCGGTCAAGCTCTGGACCGACGCGGGCGGCACTTTGGTCGAACGTATGTTTCACGTGAAACATCCGAACGGCCACTCGACGCGGGGGCGTCGGGGATTGTCGGTGGCGGGCGGGGGCGCCCACCCTCCAATACCCTGCCGGACCACGAGCGCCCTCACCCCCTTGTGGCCCGGCTGTTCACCGACAACCAGGAGCCACATCCGCTCGCCTGCACACTACCGCTCATCGCTAAGACCGATGTTCCTGACCCGCTCGGAAGGGTGCATTGACGTCGCCTGCGCGGCCACGTATAATCGCTTGTCCGAGCCGATTCCCGGGCGATGCGAGCGGAGGGGCGCGAGAGGCGGATGTCGTCGGTGTCTCCAGTCGCCGTCAAGCACGAAGAGGCCGGGGCGGCCCCCCCGGCGGTCTCGCCGTGGACCTACTTCCTGCTCGCCACAGTGCCGCTGAACTGGGGCTTCAACTTCATCTCGCTGAAGGTGCTCAAGCAGAGCTTCACGGTCGCCGGGCCCCTGGCGGGCGTCTATGGTCTGCTGTCGGTGCGCTACGTGCTGATGGTCGTCGCGCTGCTGCTGACGCTCTGGCTGCTCGAACGCGACCTGAGCATTCGGCGCGAGCACTGGCGCTATCTGCTGGGCTTCGCCTTCGTGACCGTGGTGGTCTACCAGGGCTGCTTCGCCGCGGGCGTGTTTTACACGCTCGCCGCCGAGTCGGCGCTGCTGATCTCGACCGCGCCCATCTGGGCGGCCATCATCAACCACGTGCTGGGCTGGGAGCGGCTGTCGCTGCGCCAGGCCGTGGGCACGCTGATCGGCTTCGCGGGTATCGCGGCGGTAATCGTTGGGGGGCTCGAGGGCACCCAGAAGCTCGAGTACCATGCCGCCGGCCTGGCCCTGATGGTCCTGGCGGGTATCCTGTGGGCGTGCTACGCGGTGTTCAGCAAGCCACTGCTGCGCCACTACTCGCCGCTGAAGGTCACCGCCTGGATCCACACCATCGGCGCGGTGGTGCTCATCCCCGTGGGCGCCCGCGCGGCGCTGGCGGTCGAGTGGGCGGGACTGCCCGCCATCACCTGGGTGTGTCTGGTGCATTTCTCGCTACTGGCCGGAGTCTATGCTTTCGTGGTATGGTACCGGGGCGTAGCGACCATCGGCTCCTCGCGCACGGTGTTGTTCCAGTATTGTGTGCCGATCGTGGCGACCCTGGCCGCCTACCTGCTGCTGCATGAGGCGCCGACGATGATCCAGGCGCTGGGGATGGCGGTTACGCTGGTGGGGCTGCAGCTTGCGGTGCCTCGCCACGTCGGGCGGGGAGCGGTGGCGGATCTACCGGGAGAGTGAGCGGCAATGAAGGCGCTGGTATTCAGTGACGTGCATGGGGAGTTCGGGCCGCTGCGTGATCTGATGCGCGTGGCGCTCGAGTGCGACTGCGACTTCGGTCTGTTCTGTGGCGACATCGTCCGTGGCCGGGCGCGCGCCGCCGAGTTCATGGCCGCGCACAACGAGGGCCGTGACCCGGACATCAACGACGAGGCGATGCTGGCCGAGCGCGCCGAGGACTACGCGCTCTACGCCGAGTTCCATCAGACGCTGCGCCCTTCGCCCTTTCCCATCTTCGGCGTGCCGGGCAACATGGATGCGCCCGAGGGCCGCTACCTCACCTGCAGCCTGGCCGAGGAGGGCGCCGACTCGCCGCTGGAGGTCGTGCATCGCTCGCTGGCACGCTGCGGCGACTTCGTGGTCTGCGGGCTGGGCGGTGAGATCACCCAGGTGGACCGCGAGGAACTGTTCGTGCTGCGCTTCCCGCTCTGGGAGGCGCAGCATACCTTCCGCCTCTTCGAGTACGTGGACGGCCCGCGCATCATGGTGCTGCATACCCCGCCCATCGGCGAGGTGGTGGACCGAGACGGCAGCGCGCACAAGGGCTCCGAGGTCGTCAACGAGATCATCCACACCTTCCGCCCGGAGCTGGCCGTGTGCGGGCACGCGCACGATGCCGCCGGCCAGGAGTTGATCGGGGAGTGCCACGTCGTCAACCCCGGCGCACTGCGCAACGGCCGCTACGCCATCGTTGACCTGGACACCATGGAGGCCGACCTGCGCGAACTGTAGGCGGCCGATGGGAGCATTGATACCGAACATGTCCACCATCGAAGAGGCCGTCGAGGCCCTCGCTGCCGGGGGCTTCGTCGCGCTCGAGGACGATCCCGAGCGCGAGAACGAGGCCGACATCCTGCTGGCCGCCGAGCACGCCACCGGCGAGCGGGTCAACTTCCTGGCCACGCACGTGCGCGGGCTGATCACCGTGGCGGTGGCTGAGGAGATCCTGCAGCGCCTCGACATCGCATTGCTGCCCGCGCGCTACAGCGTGGCCAACGCGCCGCGCTTCACCGAGCCGGTGGACGCGGTGCGCGGCACCACCACCGGCGCCTCCGCCTTCGACCGCGCCATCACGCTGCGCATGCTTGCCGACCCGGACACGCGCCCCGAGGACTTCTCGCGGCCCGGTCACGTCTTCCCGCTGGCCGCCATGCCCGGGGGGCTGGCCGACCGGCGCGGACACACCGAGGGCGCCATTGCGCTGGCGCGGCTGGCGGGCATCCGGCCCGTCGTGGCCATCGCCGAGCTGATGAACGAGGCCGGGCACATGGCCCGCGGCGATGAGGTGCGCGAGTTCGCCCGCCGGCACAACATGCCGCTGATCAGCGTCGAGGCGCTGGCGGAGCGAGCGGGGTAGCCGAGGCGCCTCGCGCTCGTCCCCCAACCGGGCCGGCTTCGTCCGTTCCTGAGGAGCGGCCTCAGGGCGACCTCTCCGAAGGTAGTGGCTTGCCCTGAGCGACGTCACGGAGGCGACGACCATGGAGCTGCGCTTCGCGTACGGACACGGCGAGCAGGTCGCCGAGGTCGCAGAGGAGCGGGTGATCGAGCAGATCCGCCTGCCGGGCGGCGAGGGCATCGAGGACGTGCCCGCCGCGCTCGACGCCTCCCTCGCCGCCCCCATCGGCCCGTCCCTGGAGGAGGTCATCCTCCCGGGCGACCACGTGGCGGTGATGACCGTGGACTTCACCCGCCCCAACCCCTCCCCCATGCTGTGGCCGCTCATCGAGCGCATCGAGGCGCTGGGCGCGAGCGCGCAGATCATCATCGGTCTGGGCAACCACCGGCCCATGACCGCCGCCGAGCTGGACGAATTCATCGGCACCTCCGACGTGCTCCAGCCCGACTCGCGCGGATCGCAATGGCAGCTCGGGCAGACCTCGCGCGGCACACCTATCGAGGTCTCGCCGCTGGTGCGCGAGTTCAGCAAACGCGTGGTGTGCGGCTTCATCGAGCCCTCGTACATCGCCGGCTTCTCGGGCGGACGTAAGATGATCCTGCCCGGCATCTCCTCCTACGACTCGATCACCCGCAACCACTTCCTGATCCTCACCGAGGGGCGCAAGCTGGGCGTGCTCGACGGCAACCCGGTGCATGAGGACATGACCGAGGCCGCGCTGGCGGTGGGCGTAGATTTCATCTGCGACGCCGTGGTCAACCCCGATGACAGCTACGCCGCCATCGTCTGCGGGGACCTGGTGGCCGCGCACCGACAGGGCGCTATGCGCTCGCGCGAGATCTACGAGCACACCGTCACGCGCAGGGCCGACATCGTGATCTGCACCTCGGGCGGCTGGCCGTATGACATCGACATGGTGCAGGCGAAGAAGACGCTGGTGCCCGCGCTGGAGTGTGTGCGCGAGGGCGGGGCGGTGATCCTGCTGGGCGAGTGCGAGGACGGTTGGGGCGGCGAGGAGCCCTTCCGGCGGCTGCTGGAGGGCGAGGATCCGCAGGCGATCATCGCCGAGATGCGTCGGCGGCTGGCCGAGGGCGCGGCCGAATGGCACTGGGCGCCGTGCTCGACCGGCTTTCTGTTCTCATCGGTGGTACATGAAAAGCAGGCCCAACTGATCGTGGTGTCACGGCTGGCGCCCGACATCGAGCGCACCTTCGCCGACGCCGCGCCCGACCTGCAGACCGCACTCTCCATGGCCCAGGAGCGGTTGGGCGACGACGCCTCGATCATCGCCCTGCACGACGGCCGGCGGGTGATCTGCACGTAGCGGGATGTCGGCGATCGAGGCCGGTCATGACCGGGCCCGCAGCCCAGGCCGCGGGCCCGGCAGGTCGTACGCGCAGACTCCGACCTGTGGCCGGCTCAGTCGCCGGCTATCCAGGTCCACATGCCCGGCTGGCTGTGCTGCAGCCACTTGGCGTGACCGTCGCAGAAGGCGTTGTTGAAGCCATCGTTGTGCCGCATGGCGACGTGGCACCATGAGCCGGTCGCCAGGTCGGTCACGCCCGATGGGCCGCCAATGGTGTAGTTGCGCGAGCCACCCGTGTAGATCTCCGACGTGGTGGAGTCGCACAGGATGATGGTCTCGGAGGGTTCCTGGATGGTCGCCAGCTTGCGGTCCGAGAGGCTGCCCACGTAGTTGTTGTTCACGTCATGTCCCACCGAGTTGTAGGCGTAGGAGCACACCAGCGGGTTGGGCAGCGGTGGCGGCGGGCGCAGATAGGTGTAGTTCCAGGCGCCCGACGGGCACTCGAGCAGTTGGTAGTTCTTTATGTACGGCTGCAGGAGGTCGCCCCACCACCACAGGTAGCGCGTGCCGCTGAGGTACATGTAGCGGTACGGTCGCAGCAGCGTCTCGTCGTAGTCCTGGGCGTACATCTGGATTGCGAGGGCGTGCTGCTTGAGGTTGCTCAGACACGAAGTCTGGCGAGCCTTCTCGCGCGCCTTCGCGAACACGGGGAACAGGATCGCCGCCAGGATGGCGATGATCGCAATCACGACCAGCAGTTCGATCAGAGTGAATCCGGTTCGCCTCATCCTACTACCTCCTTCAGACTGGTATCGGTCTCGCCGAGCGACCGGTGGTCCAACGTCAAGCCTCCGGACCTGCGCGCACATGCGCCATTAGCTTACGCAAGCGCGTTCGGTGCCTTGGCTAACGGTCAATGTTAGTTGCATTTCGATGCGGCCTGCGCACTCTCCTCCCTCTCTGCCGTATTTCCTTAAGGAAATCTGTGCGACGACCTGAGCCGCTGCACCTCGGCTGGACTGCCCATGTTCACCGGCGTTGGTCGCCGCGCCCGCGCGGGGTTCGCACGACCCGCGGGCGGGGACCGCTACTGCAGCACCAGCACCTCGGTGTCGTAGGGTTCCATGTTGACCCGCCGCGCCCGCCCGTCCACGGTCACGGTCAGCTCGATCGGCTCGTTTTCGAAGCTCAGCAGCAGGATAAGCACGCGGCCGTCGCGCTCGAACGCCGCCCAGTTGCGCGCGTCGAGGCCCTCGACGGTCACGCGCTCGTCGCAGCGCCGCTCGGGCGTCAACCAGTCCTCGTACCGTGCGATGAGCGCCGCCGCCTCGGAGGTGGCGTAGAACGCTCCGCCGTCCATCGCCGGCAGCCACCAGATCAGCACCCCGACGCAGCCGCTCTCGACGAACTTGCGCAGCAGCCGGTTGCGCCAGGTCTCCATGCGCGGCGCCGGTCGGGCGTCATTGTTGTGCGAAAGGTACCACATCTCGCCGCCCATCAGCGGCGTGTCGCCCAGCGCCTCGACCGTTGCCGCCACGGTCTCGGCCGAGCCGCCGTAGCCGGCGATGGCCATGTCGATATGCGGTGCCAGCCTGGCCCAGTCCACCCCGTAGTGCTCCCTGGTGCGCGGCGACTGGAAGCCTGAGTAGACCGAGAACTCGACGGGCCGATCGGCCTTCTCGAGCATGGCCTTGATGAGCCCGGCCATGGTAGCGTTCTGGGCGCAGCGGAAGTCCACCCAGCGATCGCGGTATTCGCCGAGCAGCAGCTCCGGGTTGAGTTCGGTCTGCGGGTCCAGACCGGCGAACTCGCGGAAGGCCGCCAGGCAGCGCTCGCAGGTGCAGAAGGTAGGCGGATCGACCACGGGCTGCTCGAGATCCCAGTCGGCGCCGGCGTAGGGCGCGGAGTTGACCGCGTCGAGCAGCCAGCGTTCGAACATCTCTCGCACCGGCGCCGCGTCATCAGAGAGGAACCACGTCGGGCAGAAGTGATGCCTGTCGGGCCGCCCCTGGAAGTCCACGGCGTGGACCTCGGGATGGGCTTCGGCGAAGTCCTGCATCTCGCTGCCGACCGGGTTCCAGCCGCCCCAGCCGATGCTCAGGATCACCTGATGGCCATGTGGCGCCAGGTGTTCGACCACGTTGTTGCCGAACTTGCCGTAGGTCCAGGTGATGCCCGAGGCCCGGCAGTTGTCGGCGTACGCCCGCGCCACCTCAGGGTTGGTGAAGACCGACGAGTAATAGCAGGGGGTGATGCGCGCGCGCGCCGGGCGCACGTCCTTGAGCGGGGGCAGCACGGTCACCGTGGACGGCTGGGGCAGCTCGGTGATAACGCCGTCAAGCGCCTGCAACCAGGTGTACAGCGGCAGCTCGCCCTCAGGCAGGTCCGCCGGCGCCTCCAGCAGCAGCCCGCACAGCGGCCGCGAGTTGGGCGAGCCGAGCCGGTCGCAGCGCACATCCATCTCGACCACGTACTCACGCCCCGGCTCCACCGTGACGAAGCCCTCGGGGTCCACCCACAGTGCCTGCTGGCGGTCCGCGTCGCGCGCGGTCGAGACGATCTTGCAGCAGCGGGAGCCGTCCGGCCCCTCGGGCGCCAGGCGGCTGGAGTTCTCCGGCCACCCCGGCTCGTCGAAGGTGCCCATGCTCAGCAGGTTCTCGTCGCCACCCGCCTCGCGGAAGACCACATTGTCTACCCAGAAGGTCCCGGTGATACTCCGGTTCTGCCACTTGATGATCAGTGGGTGGGCGCTCACTGCCCCGGCGGGCGCGGTGATGCTGCCGGAGAGGTGGCGCCAGCCGCGGGTGCCACCGGCACTCAGCGCGGTCTCGTAGCCCAGGCTGGCATCGTGGGCGTCGCCCCAACGGATCGACAGCTCCATCCCCGCGCCCGGCACGGTCTCGTAGGCGAGCGTGTGGCGCGTCATCGGCGTGCCCTCGGCCGGCACGCCCTCGCTCGATGCAACCTCCGGCGGCGTGCCGCTGATAGGCTCGAGCGCCCGGTAACGCAGCGCCGATGGCGCCTCGACGACCATCCGGTAGCCGTCGCCGGGCACGTCGGCGGGCACGTGCACATAGAAGCGCACGAGCTGGCTGCTGCCGCGCGGGAGATAGAAGGTGGTCAGCTTCGGAAACAGTTGCGGCGTACGCCGCCCGACGTAGAGCCCGCACACCAGGAACTGCTCCCGCGCGCCCGCCGGCCACGACGCGGACGCGTCACCGGGGATCGTCTCCCAGCCCTCCGGGGCGATGGCGCTCAGCCAGCCCTCAGCCGGCGCGTCGGTGCGGCGCAACCACGAGACGGGCAACGCGCGCCCGCCGGAGCTGATCCTGGGCCGCAGTGCCGGCGCGTCGCCGTCGGCGCGCGCGTGGATGGCGATGACATTCAGGCCCGGCTCGAGCGCGAGGTCGGCCACGCCGTCCGCAAGGGCGACGGGATCGCCGCCCGTGAACGCTTCGACCTGCGCGTGCGTGGCCTCGATGCTCAGGCGGGCGACGCCCGCGGCGACGGTCATCGAGATGGTCGCCGAGCGCTGCACGACCGCCTCGCCCTGCGCCAGCTCGAAGCTCGCGTCCACCCGCCCGGTCTGCCGCACGGCAGCGGGGAAGGCCGGCTCCAGCGTGTGCTCCCCGGAGCCCCGGGCGGAGGCGGCGGTTGTCTCATCGCCCGAGACCAGCGTTCCCCGCAGCTCGGTCGCGTCGTCGGCTGTCCCTCCAACCACGGCGCGCAACACCAGGCGGTCGGCCCCGATGGCCAGCTCCGCGCGGGTGATCGCCGGACCGGCCTCGGCGAAGCGCAGCACGCCGAAGGCCCCGGGCTGATGGAACGCCCCCTGCAGGCCCGACCAGGTGGATTGCTCCGCCACGGCGGTGCGTTCGCGGCAGAAGTTCGCGCGCCACTCGCCCGCGGGTGATGCGCCCAGGCTCGCGAAGCTCACCGACAGCTCGAGTGTGTAGCTCTTCGTGCCCCGCCGGGCGGCGACGACACAGTCGCCGTTCCACGGCTCGCCCTGCCCGCGCGCGTCGTAGAGTGCGCCGACGGAGTTGGCCGCCAGGTGGTAGTAGTGGTCGCCGGGGGGCTGCAGGAAGATCTCGACACAGTCGTCGCTGAAGACGTTGGCGTCGCGCCCGGTCTGCTGAGCACGCACCATGTCCAGCATGTTGAGCGCCGGGTCGAGCGCGCCCTCCATGGCCTCGACGCCCAGGTAGAGGCGCTCATCGTCGAAGCACACGCGCACGATGGTCTGCTCTTCGGGCAGACCGTCGCCGGTGGCGAGGATGAAGGGGGAGGTGATGGCGGCGCTCTGCCAGCAGGCGTCCCCCAGGTCCCCGTCGATAACGGGCGGGCTCTGCGTCCGGTACGCGGTGAGCAGGGGCTGGGCGGAGGCGGCGCAGGCGACGGATACGACGATCAGCGCAATGGCGCAAGCACGCATGGCAGGCACTCCCCGGACCGCGACGACACGCGCTGAGACTCCGGCGCTCATCGCCGCAGTTACTCGACCTTGACGCCCAGGTCCTCGACCGTGAACAGCGCGGTGAAGTCGTAGCCGGCCTCAGCGATGGCCTCGCGCCCGCCCTGCAGGCGATCCACCATCGCCAGCACCTCCACCACCTCGGCGTCGAGGTCGTGCTCGACCGCCTCGATGGCGCCCAGCGCGGAGCCGCCGGTGGTGATGACGTCCTCGAGCACCACTACGCGGGCGCCGCGCGCGACCGGGCCCTCAACACGCTGGCCGGTGCCGCGATCCTTGCGCTCCTTGCGCACGATAAACGCATCCAGCGGCCGACCGTAGCAGACGCTGAGGGCGGCCACCGCGCCCGCGATGGGGTCCGCGCCGATGGTCATGCCGCCGACCGCGTCCACGTCCATGCCCTCAAGCTGGTCGAGGATTACACGCGCCAGGCAGTAGAGCCCCTCGCCCATCAGGGTGATCTGAGTCTTGTCCACGTAGTAGTGACTGGTCTGCCCGGAGGCGAGGGTGAACTCGCCGTAGCGGATGGCGCGCTCGACCAGCAGGTCGCGCAGGCGCGTGCGCAACGCCGCCACATCCGACGCGGGGCCGACTCTCTCCATCGTCACCAGCTCCTTGGGCGCACAACTGACGGCCGGGGGCGGGGGGGGGCGCCGCTCATGCCCACCGGCCGCGGCGTCTACTGAGCCTGCGCGAGCTGCCGGACCACCTGCAGCGTCTGCGGGTTGGTGAACACGCGGTAGAGTGTGGCCCACGTGATCGTGCCCGGGCGCGGGCGGGTCTGCAGCGTCGGCATCAATCCCAGTCGGTCCACCAACTCGGCGGCGACGTCCCACCCGTGGGCCCGCCACTGCTCCTCGGACATCATCCGCACACGGTCGGTCTGGGCGAGGGCGATGCGATACGCGGTGTCGTAGTTGGGCTGGTTGGGGTCGAAGTAGCGCGACAGGTAGTCGCCGACAATCGGCGAGCGCGCGGTGACGAAGTTGAAGGCATCCAGGTACTTCACCCGCTCGAGCATGCGCCCGGCCTCTTCGATGCGTGCCTCAGCGACCTGCTGCAGTCGGAGCTGCTCCTGCAGGCTGTCCTCGGTGCGCACCGCGGCCGGCGGCGTCCAGTCCAGCAGCTCGTTCTGCTGCGGATACATCAGGTCCTCGATGATGCCCATCTCCTGGTCCACGCCGCGATAGAGGGCAAGCACCGCCCGCTCACGCTCGCGGCGGTAGTCGGCGAGGGCCGCCTGCACGTCGGCCGGCAGTTCCTCACCGGCGGCCAGCAGCTCGCGGGCCCGGCGCAGCGTCGGCGCCAGGGCGTTGAGCCGCTGCTGCTGTGCGTCATTGGCCTGCTGCACGATGCTCTGGATGCGTTGCAGGGGCGTGACCATTGCGCGCGCCTGGTCCTGCCGGAGGCTGATGTGAGTGAACAGGTCGAGGGCCTCGATCTGCGCCGTGGCGTCGGCCAGCTCATCAGCGCGGGCAACCGTCGCGGCCGTCAGTGCCAGCCCCAGCGCAAGCGTTCGCACGACCATCGGGGACATGGTCATTGCGCCTCATCCTCCGCAGAGCCGCGCACCACGGCGATGGCCGCCGGCGTACGCTCACTGCTCACCAGTCGCACGATGTCGTCCCAAGTCACCGGCGCCGCCGGCCCGGCATTGACTCCCAGCCTCGCGTCGATCTGCGCCGGCAGGCTCTCGCGCTGCTCCTGGTAGTGCGGCGGCGTCCACGTGCCGACCTCGGCGATGATGCCGAGCACCGCGGCGGTCATGGCCTCCAACTGCGGCGAGTCCTCGCCGACGATGGCGGCGGCCATGCGCGCCGCCTCGCCCCTCGCGACCAGTTCGTACTCTTCGGGCATCAGGTCACGCAGCGCGTCAAGCCCGGCGGCGACGAATTCGCCGACGCTCTCGAAGCCGCCCAGCCGCTGCATGAGCGCCCGGCGCGCGCCGGCGGCGGCTTCACTCTCCACCAGGGCCTGCTGGTCGTCGCTCAAGGCGGCGACGAAGCGCCGGGCCGCGTCCGCGCGCGCCCCGGTCAGGTCGGCCTGAGCGTCATTGAGCCTCCCGATGGCGATGTCGGTGCCACGCCGGGCCCGCCCGTCCACGCGCCTGCCCGCGACCCGGGCGCTGATGACCGCCTCGAAGTCGTCCTGGTATTCCGCCCACAGCCGCTCACGCAGCTCATCGAACGCGGTGATCTGCGCGAGCAGCTCGGCATTGACCTCGCTCAACCGGTCGAGCTGCTCGTCGGTCAGTCCCAGCGCGCGCATGGGGATCAGCAACATGACGTCCTCGTACAGCGTGGCGGCATCGTCCGCGCCGGCCCGGCCGTACGCATCGTCTGGGGGCACCCCCTGCGCCGCGGCGGGCGCGACGATCAGCGCCGCCAACAGCCCCGCCATCCACCGCCTGGTCATCGCATGACCACCTCTACCCTGGCCTGATGGCCGCGAAGCACCGTGGATCTCCCTCCCGGTCACTCCGGGCGAAGTCTAACACACCGGGGCGCCGAACGCAACGGACGCGGCAACGGCGCGGCCGCCCATCCGGGGGTGTCCACCTGGTCGCTTCTCCCCCGGCGCCGCGTCCCCCTCTGCGCGACACCCACCCGTCACGGCTGCGCGCGATACCAGGCGACGAACTCGGCCAGGCCGTCGGCCAGCGACCAGCGCGGCTCCCAGCCCAGCAGCTCGCGCGCCCGCTCGACGCTGGCGAAGGTGCGCGGCACATCGCCCGGCTGGTGGTCGAGCACCTGCACCACCGGCTCGACGCCCACCGCCGCCCCCACGACCGCGATCATCTCATCGAGCCGCACCGGTGCGGAGCTGCCCAGGTTCACGATCTCGAACCGCAGCTCGCTGTCGTACGCGGCGATGATGCCGCGCACGATGTCGGCCACGTAGGTGTAATCGCGCGAGCTTGAGCCGTCGCCGAACTGCGGGATCGGCTCGCCGGCTTCGAGCAGCCGCACGAACTTGCTGATGGCCAGGTCCGGGCGCTGGCGCGGGCCGTAGACGGTGAAGAAGCGCAGCACCACCATGGGGATACCGTAGAGGTGATGCCAGGTGTGACAGAGCGCCTCGCCCGCCACCTTGGTGGCCGCGTAGGGCGAGATCGGCCGGTCGATGCGCTGGTCCTCGCTGAACGGCACCCGGTTGGCCGCGCCGTAGACCGATGAAGATGAGCCGAAGATGAAGCGCTCGACGCCGTGAATGCGCGCGACCTCCAGCAGGGCCGTCGTGCCCTCGACGTTGGTACGCGCGTAGGCCACGGGCGCCTCGATTGACGGTCGCACGCCGGCCTTAGCGGCCAGGTGGATGATCCCCGCAACGTCGCCGGCCGCGAAGGCCGCATCCAGCGCCACGGGGTCGCAGATGTCGCCCTCAATCAGCGTGAAGCGCTCGCCCGCCAGCAGCCCGGCGACATTGCGGCGCTTGATGGCCGGGTCGTAGTAAGGGTCGAAGTTGTCGATGCCGATGACGCGTTCGCCGCGAGCGACCAGTGCCTCGCACAGATGCGACCCGATGAAGCCCGCCGCCCCCGTAACGAGAATGCTGCGCATGGATGCTTCGCTCACGTGTCCGAACCCCGCTCGTGCACGCCTGGCAGTGGGTGGCGTCCCCCCGGTCGGGGAAGTATACACGCACGCGCGCTCCCCGCGCAACCGCCGGCGGCGACGCCGGACCGCACGGGCGGCAGGACTCCGTCACGCGTCCGTGAATATGCGCGCGTAGCATCGTCAGTTGGACAGGCGCGGGAGGCGTTGACCGTGAACCGGCAGACGGTTCGAGTGGGAGTAGTCGGGCTCGGCCGCATCAGCAACACGCATATCAAGGGCTACCAGGCGGACGGGCGCGCCCGGGTGGTGGCGCTGTGCGACATCGACAGGGCGCGCCTCGCGGCGGCGGCCGAGACCCACGGCCTGACGGACGCACTGCTGACCGACGACTACGATGCGCTGCTCGCGCGCGATGACCTCGACGCGGTCAGCCTGCCGCTGCCGGACTATCTGCACCACGACTTCGTGCTGCGCGCCATCGCGGCGGGCAAGCACGTGCTGTGCGAGAAGCCGCTGGCGATGACCGCCGCCCAGGCGGAGGAGATGCTGTCCGCCGCCGAAGCCGCGGGCGTGGTGCACGCGGTGCACATGCAGCGCCGCTACCAGCCGGCCGCCCGCTTCGTCGCCGATCTCGTGGCCGAGGGCGCGCTGGGCGAATTGCGCCACTTCCGCTGTCGGATGTGCGTACACCGCATCTCGGACCCGGCGGTCAAACTCGAGTGGCGGCTGCAGGCCGACCGCGGCTGCTACGGTGTGCTCGGTGACCTCGGCGCCCACGCGCTCGACCTGGCGCACTTCACCATGGGTGCCGCCGCGGGCCAGCTAACCGAAGCCGCGGCGCTGGCGGCGATCTTCATCCACGAGCGCGACCGAGTCGATGGCTTGGGGCGCGACGAGGTCACCGGCTGGGACGCGATCAACGTCGCCGGCCGCTACGAGACCGGCGTGCTCGCCAACCTCGAGTTCTCGCGCTTCTCGCCCGGCTGCACCGGCTGGGAGATCGATGGCCAGGACGCCTCGGTTCGCGTCATCGGTGACACCGCCGACGCCATCGAGATGTACGAGCGCGCGCCGCGCGACGACCAGACCCCCGCCTCGCGCTACACGCGGCGCGAAATCCCGGAGCGCTACCGCGATGGGCGGACGCTCTTCGGCACCTTCATCGAGGCCATCCTCACCGGGGGCGAGGCGTCCCCGAACTTCGCCGACGGCGTGCGCGTCGCGCGTGAGCTGGACCTGATCGCGGCGGCAACGGAAACGTGATGCCTCATTGAAGGAGGGCGCATCATGCGGACCTTGCTGTGTGCGATGGTGATCGTCGCGGTGTGCCCGACCGCGTGGGCCCGGCCCGCGCAGATGCTGACCAACGGCTCGTTTGAGACGCTCGACGACGCCGGGCTGCCCGAGGGCTGGCGTCTGACGCCCGAGGGCGCCGCCTCGATGGAGGTCGGCGACGCGCCCGATGGTGAGCGCTGGCTGCGCATGGTCAAGCCTGAAGGCGCGCACCACACCCTCGCCTTCCAGCGCCTGACCGTCGAGCCCAACACCGGCTACCGCCTGCGCGCGTACCTGCGCGCGCCCAGGCCCAGCTACTACTCACTGATCGCCTACGACGCGGTCATGAACACACTGGCCAGCAAGGCGACGGGCTGGGCGGTGCTCGAGGACTGGGTGGAGCTGGAGCTGGACTTCCGCACCCGCGCGACCGACACGGTGGTCAACATCGGCCTGCTCGGCTGGGGGCTCGAGGCGCACTGGGACGCGGTGCGCATATGGGAGGACGACAGCGTACGCATCGGCGACCTGAGCCCCGCGGTCAACGAGCCGGCTCAGCCCACCAGGGTCGAACGCGAGCGCGGCTTCATGGTGTTCGGGCGCAAGGCCAACGACTTCGTCGGCGCCCGCTACGCCCCCACGCGCTGGGACTGCTTCACGCCCATCAGGGGCTTCTGTCCACCAGGTGAGTTCGAGACCATCGTGGTCGGGATCCACGCTCTGCGCGACCTGACCGGCGTGCGGGCGCAGCTCAGGATGTTCGAGGGACCACTCCCCGGGGCCGCCACGCCGCCGGCCATCGACGCCGAGCTGCTGCAGGTCGGCCACGGCCGGCGGGCGCTCAACTCACAGGCATACATGCGCTATCCGCTGCTGCTGCTCCCACCACATGAGGTCGATGTCGCCGCCGGTGACACGCTGCAGTACGCGGTGCGCGTGCGCGTGCCTGACGGCTACGCGCATCGGCGCAGACTGCTCGCGGTTGAGCTGTGGAGCGAGGGGGCGCCGACAAGCATCCAGGTCATCGTGGATGTGCCGCAGGTGCGGCTCGACCGCGCCGATGCCACCTTCTTCATGTACTACTCCGACAGCTATCTCCCCGAAGAGATGGCGACCGCACCGATGCAGGCGGCGTACTACCGGGACATGGCGACCCACGGCATGAACTCGGTCAGCCTCTACGTGGTGCCCGAGCGCGAGACCGAGGGCGGCTACGCCATCGACCTGCACCACGACTGGCGCTACCCCGCGAGCGATCCGCGCCACGCCCTGGGCATGGCCGCGCGTATCGCGCAGATGCGAGCCGCCGGGCTGGCCGGTCGCGAGCGGCCACTGATACTGATCTCCGGCGGCGGCGGGCTCTACAACTGGGGTGACTTCCGCGATCCCGGCAGCGTGCGCGCGCTGATGCGGCTGGGCGGCGCGCTCGGCTGGCCACCGCTGCTGTTCTACATGCACGACGAGCCCAACCTCCCGGAGCGCGTCGAGGCGGTACGCCAGACCTACAAGCGCATCTACGCCCGCATCCCCGAGGCCCGCACGGTGACCGCCATCGGCGAGTACGGCATCGAGCAGGTCGGTGACCTCTACGATGTCCGGATCGCGGGCCTGGCGGACATCGACCGGGAGCTGGTCGAGCGCGCACGCAGTCAGGGCAAGGAGCTGTGGGCCTACGACTGCCGCCAGCGCGGCCAGCGGCCGGAGTTCGACCGTTTTGTGTGCGGCCTGTGGGCGTGGGCGGCGGGCGTGCGAGGCGTCGGCCAGTGGGCCTACTACGCCGAGGAGGCGCTGGAACGCACCGGGGGCGGCGGCTGGGAGGTGCCTCAGAACTTCGATGGGTGGTACATGATGCCCTCGGAGGTCGGGCCGATTTCCACCGTCGGCTGGGAGGCGCGGCGCGAGGGCGTCGAGGACTACCGCGCGCTGTGCACGCTCGAACGGCTCGCCGCCGGGCGCGACGATGAGGCCGCCACGCGTGGCCGGCAACTGCTGGCGCGCGCGCGCACGATGGCGCCGGTCAACGCCTTCGCCAATGGCCCGCGCGACCGGCGCTACATCTGGGAGTACGAGTTCGCCCCCGACGCGAGCGCGCGCGCCATGAGCGACCTGCGGCTGGAGATGCTCGACGTCATCGAGCAGTTGCAGGAGTGATGGCGCTCACGGCCGGTCGAAGACCCGCAGCAGGTGCACGTCGCTGCCCGGCCGGGGTGCGCCCGCCCAGTCGTAGCGCCACGCCCCGGTGCCCGTGCTCGCCAGCGGCCGCCGCGCCACCCGCGCGAACGGCGGCCCGGCCGAGATCACCACGTGCTCTGCCACCGGCCGCGACCAGTCCGCGGGCAGGTGGCGCACGATCACCCGCATGGGCTCGCCTCCACACCGGAACTGCGCCACCAGGATGGCGATGATGCTGCGCGGCTCGTCGGTGGTCGCCATCACCGCGCGACCGTCGAGGTCACCCCCGCTGGTGTGGAGCATCAGCCGCGGCTCATCGAACCCACCCGGGAAGAGCTGGGCGTAGGCCAGGTAGGCGTAGCCCGGGCGTTTGAGCGAACCGTCATCGCGCACGAAGCCGTAGCCGGTAGCGCCACCGTGGCAGTCGCCCCGGTAGCGCAGCGCGTAGCGCATGTCGCAGTGCTGATGCAGGTAGATCAGCGCCGCCGCCGCGAACGCCGCGCCGTCGGCGTTGTGCAGCGTGGGTCGCCAGAAGGCATCGGTCACGTTGGCATTGATGGAGTTCCACTCGCTGAGGATGTTCATCGCGTCCGGGTAGCCCTCATCGTCGAGCGCCTGCCGGACCTGCTCGGCGGTGGTGGCGAGGAAGAGCGGGCCCTCCTGGTTGCGGTTGTAGAAGTGCCACGAGTAGAAGTCCAGCGGCGCCCCGCGCTGGTGGCACTGCGCGGCGAAGTCGCGCGCCAGATCCGCCGCGTGGTCTCCGCCTGCCATGCCCGGCCCGCCCACCACCAGCTCCGGCCAGCGCGTCTTCAGTCGCGTGGCGATAATGGCGTACATGTCGGCGAACTGCTCGAGGTCCGGATCGGCCTGCCGGTCCCAGAACATGTGGTGGTTGGGCTCGTTCCAGATCTCCCACAGCGCCACGCGCTCCCTGTAGCGCTCGACGATGCGCTCGCACACCCGCGCCACGGTCAGGAAATCCGGCGGGATGGCGTTATGCGGGTTGGCGGTGTTCCAGCTCTCGCCCAGCCGGAACATGATCGCGCAGCCCGCCGCCTCGATGGCGTCGAGCGCGGCATCGGTGGTGGTGAAGTCATAGTTGGCCGGGTCATCGGGGTCGGCGCCCCAGCCGCCGGGAAAGATCGTGGACAGATCGCAGGGCCCGTAGAGGTCGTGGGTGCGCACCAGCGTCAGGCCCATGGCACGGTACTGCTCGATGCAGTCGCGCCCGGGCGGCCAGCCGGGCACGAACGCCGGTCCGGCGTTGACGCCGTTCAGGGGACGCACCGGCCCGACCACCTGCCCGGCATCGACCACGATCTCCACCCCCGCGGCCGCCGCCGTCCCGGCGATCAGCAGACACAGCGCAGCACCGGCGATCAGGCGCACCATCGTCCCTACCTCCACACATTGCTATTGTGGTATCGCGGGTGAATCGGCGGGCTGTCGGCGCAAGCGTAGCACACACTGCCCGGAGGGCCAAGCGTCGCGGGCAATCGCCGGCGGCGCGCCACCGCCCGGTGAAGGTGTGCTCATCCTGCCGGGGAAGTGAGCTGCCGGCTCGCCGCCAGGAGCGACGTCCGGGAGGTGACCGGCGTGCCCGAAGGCGATATTCGCCTCGACCCACCCGTTGACGCCATCGAGCGCCGGGAGTTCATCCGCAACCTGCTGCTGGGAGCCATCGGCCTGCCGGCGGGCGCCGCGCTGCTGGCCGGCTGTGACGGGGGCCTGCTTCCCAACGATCAGGGCTGGGGCCCGGGACGCGTGGGCGATCTCGGCACTGAAGTCGGCGACATGCGCACCCTGCAGACGCAGGTCATCACCGCCATCCGGCAGCTTCACGACGCGGGCAACGCCGATATCGATGGCTGGCTCGCGCAGATCAACGCGCAGCTCGCCATCGTCTGGCCGCTCATGGTCGCCGCGCCGCAGCAGGCATTACGCGATAACGTCGCGCCCCAGATGAGCGCGGTACTCGACCGGCTCGACGCCCTGGATGTCGAGATCGGCTACTCGGGCCCCGCGCCGCAGATCACCCGGCAGCAGTTCCAGGACGCGTGGCAGCGCGCGCACGATCTGGCCGGTGTCAGCCCGTCTTCGGTCGCGCCCGCGGAGGATGCAGACAACGGGCCGTACATCCTGTGGGCCTACCTGTTCCTGCTGTTGCTGCTCTTCCCGACGATGCTCTGTGATGATGCCATGCTCTTCGCGACTGACGCGGCGATGCGCGACACCGCCGGCCGCGCGCTGGCGCTGTGGCACACCTTCCATCTGACCTCGGTTCCCTGCACGCCCTGCCTGTTCAGCGGGCTGATGTCCACGGTGTTCGGCCTCGTACCGTTCCTCTACCTGGGCATGGCGTCGCATGCCGCGGGTGCGCCGGGACTGCTCTTCGGCCGCGACTGGCTGGTTATGTTGGTGATGATCGCAGCGCTGCTGCTCCTGAACTTCACATAGCGAAGTGCCCATGATAACCCGGGCGGCGCACCCGAACGGTGCGCCGCCCTCGGTTTTCTGGGCAGGGAAAGGCCGCCGCCGCGGCGCAGTCAACAGGCGGGCATGATCGGGCGCGACAACATACCTGGAGGTCCGGAGATGAACCGGCGGCCCAACATCCTGTGGCTCACCTGCGAGGACATCGGCCCCAACCTGGGCTGCTACGGCGACGACTACGCGGACACACCCAATCTCGACACGCTCGCCGGGCGCGGGGTGATCTACCGCAATGCCTGGTCCAACGCCCCGGTCTGCGCGCCGGCGCGCACCTGCATCATCACCGGCTGCTACGCGCCCTCTGCAGGCGCCGAGCATATGCGCAGCTTCCTGCCGATCTCGCGGGCCATGCCCATGTATCCGCAACTTCTGCGCGCGGCAGGGTACTACTGCACCAACAACTCGAAGGAGGACTACAACCTCGAGAAGCCCGGCCAGGTGTGGGACGAGTCCTCGCCCGCCGCGCACTGGCGCAACCGCGCCGAAGGCCAGCCGTTCTTCGCAATCTTCAACTACACGGTCACCCACGAGAGCGGCATCCGCAAGCGCCCCCATGATCTCATGCACGATCCGGCGCGGGCCCATATCCCCGCCTACCACCCGAACACGCCCGAGGTGCGGCATGACTGGGCGCAGTACTACGATACCATCACCGCGCTGGATGCGCAGGTGGGCGCGGCGCTGCGCGAGCTGGAGGAGGCCGCCCTCGCCGAGGACACCATCGTGTTCTTCTACGGCGACCACGGTTCGGGGATGCCCGGCCACAAGCGCTGCGCGCGCGACGCCGGCCTGCGCGTGCCGCTGATCGTGGCCATCCCCGAGAAGTTCGCGCACCTCGCCTCACACGACTATGCGCGCGGCGGCGAGAGCCAGCGCCTGGTCAGCTTCGTCGATCTCGGTCCGACGGTGCTCAGCCTCGCCGGGGTGCAGCCCGCGCCCGCCATGCAGGGGCGGGCGTTCCTGGGCGAGCACGAGGCCGCGCCCGCCGACTACGTCTACGGCTTTCGCGGCCGCATGGACGAGCGCTATGATCTGGTGCGCTGCTGCCGTGATGAGCGCTTCGTCTACATCCGCAACTTCATGCCGCACCTGCCCCTGGGCCAGCATGTGCGCTACATGTTCGAGACACCGACCACGCGCGTGTGGCATGAGCTGTACGCGGCGGGGGAGCTGAGCGCGGTCCAGCGCTTCTTCTGGGAGCCGCGCCCGCCCGAGGAGCTGTATGACCTGCACGAGGACCCGGAGGAGACGCGCAATCTCGCCGACTCGCCCGACCATGCCGAGGTGCTCAGACGCATGAGGGCGGCCTGCCGCGAGTGGATGCTGGCTACGCGCGACGTGGGGCTGTTGCCCGAGCCGCAAATCCACGAGCGCTCGGCCGGCGATGCCCCCTATGACATGGCGCGCGACCCCGAGCGCTACCCGATGGCCCGTATCCTCGCGGCGGCGGAGCTGGCGTCATCCCCCGAGCCCGCGACGCAGCCGCTGCTCGACGGCATGACCGACCCGGACGCGGCGGTGCGCTGGTGGTCGGCGATGGGGCTGCTCATGCGTGGAGAAGCGGCGGTGCAGGAGTGCCGGGCAGCCCTGCATACGGCGCTCGATGACGAGGACTCGTGCGTGCGCATCGCGGCCGCGGAGGCCCTGGGGCGCTTCGGCGACGAGGCCGACGTGCAGATCGTGGCGCCGCTGCTGATCGACCTGGCCAACGCCGCGCGCCATGGTCCGTACGTGGCCACGATGGCGCTCAATGTCATCGACCACGTGGGCCAGGCGGCGCGGCCGTGGCTGGACGCGATCCGCGCGCTGCCTGAGGAGGACCCGACGCTCGACAACCGCGTGCAGTACGGCATCGCGGCGCTGCTCGAGAAGATCATCGGGGACCCGGGATCGTGAGCGGGCCTGAGGCCTGCCGATGCAGTTGGGGTGCATCCCGGCATTGTTGTCGGTCGCCTTCAACACGAGGGCATTATCAGACGAAGCGACATGAACACGCTGAGAGAGCAGTACCAATGGGCGACTTGATAGCAGCACCCACAC
>CAZTZN010000061.1:0-23112 GCA_964617715.1 uncultured Armatimonadia bacterium
GGCTTCGTCGCCTACCCCAACAATCGCGCGATCTGGGACCGCTACCTCCGGCTCGCGCGCGAAAATGACTGGCGGTTCTTCTCGCAGGTCTCCCACCCCGGCGGGATGCGTCTGTGCTCCTGGGACGAGTGCCTGACCATGGCGAAGCAGCGCGTGCCGCAGAACATGGGCTACTTCCTCTACTGCCCCGGCGATTGCGCGGCGCGCAACGCCTGGAATGATGACCCCGCGTTCGCGGGACGGCCCGAGGCGAATGTACGTGGCGTCTGCCGCGCCCAACACTGGCGACGCATCCTGGCGATCGAGGACGTCGGCATGGACGTGGTGCGCGCTTATCCCCCCCTGCGCCTCCACCCCGACCTGCCGCTGGAGCACGCCCAGCCCGGCGCGATGATTCACCCGCGCGTGATCATCGAGAACGCGCGCGAGGCATCGTTCTTTCTTGATGAAGCCGAGGCGACCGTGCACGACGTCGCGATCACGCTGTCGGTCCCTGAAGGCTTTGTGGTGGACCCCAATGCCTCAGCGCCGCCGACACTCCATCTGGGCGATCTGCAGCCCGGCGAACTCCGCGTGGCCGACTGGTGGGTGAGTGTCCCCGATGGCTTCGCCGGCGAACTCACTGCGCCTTTCCGGCTGCGCGCACAGGCCGACGAGGGCGCACCGATCGAGTTGTCGCTGGAGGAGGATACCGCCATTCCCCTGGCACAGCCGCACGAAGTGGGCGTGTCAGGCACACAGTGGATCGAGCCGGGCTTCCGGCTGGCGGGCAGGGTGCAGACGGGGGTGGTGATCGAGTGCATCGATGGCACGGTGACCAACCCCTCGGTCGGCGACGAGCGCGCGCGGGTTCGGTACGAGGGCGTGCTGGAGCGCGGCATGCGCCTGCAGATGACCGCGGCGGGCAGTACGTTGACGGTCCTGCCTCTCCTCGATGACGACGGGGCGGCGCGCGCCGACCCGGAAGACCCCACCGGCTTTCGGGCCTTCGACGATGGCTACCTCGTGGTCCGGGTGCCCGTGCGGCATGAGGTCCGGCCCGGCACCAGGCTGCGCGTCACGGTGGCGGGCAAGGTGGACGGTGGCGAGCAGAACCACGTGATACTGCGCTTCGTTCTCGAGGGCGGCGAGACCGCCGACATGGGCACGCTCACCAACCGCTTCGGCCAGGACTGGCGCGAGGTGTCGGGCGAGATCACGGTGCCCCCAGGCGCGGTCGAACTGCAGCAGGTGTTCCTCTACCGACTCAAGCAGCAGGGGCGCGTGTGGTACGGGCTGACGCGGATCGAGCTGGCAGACGGGCCTGAAGGTGAGGACGTCTCCGATCGGGTGAGCGGGAGCTTCCCGACGCTGGCGCCGGGTACGTTCACGATGATCAGCTACGCGGATGACGACCGGCCCACGGTCCGCCCGCGCGCGCGGGTGCGGCTCGTGCTGCCGGAGTGACCCTCGCGCTACCTGTCGTCGGTGGGTCGGGAGGCCAGCGACCGCCGCGCGGCCCGCAGGCGCGGATCCGCGGGGTTGAGCGCCTCGGCGGCCGCCAGCAGCCTTGCGTCGAGGTCGAAGATCATGACCTCGCCCTCGGGCGAGATGATGATCTCAGCGTCCCCGCGTGCGCTGCGTGTCCTGCCCGGTCTCTCGCTCATAGTACTCGCCGGTCAGCTCGCGGCTCATGACCTCGCCCAGCGCGTCCTCGAAAGGGCGTACCGCATCGAGGCATGAGCGGCCCTTGTAGCCATGCGTGCTGATCTGCACCACGCCGTCGTCGCCGATGGTGATCTCGATTTCCTTGCGCATCGCCGGCTCGCCCTCGCAGTCTGATTGATCCTTATTGAGTACTTCGGCGCTGCCGACCCGATGTCCTGCATCCATCGCCGCCCGGGGCAGGAGAACACTGCCGGCATCGCGAACCGCCGTCTGCAGCCGAGCCGGCACAGTGACCGGGAGAGGGGCACGAGATGATGAAGACGATCATCGTCGGGGTGGATGGTTCTGCCTACAGTGAGGTAGCGCTGCAGCACGCGGTGGAGATCGCGGATCTCGCTCAGGCAGAGGTGGTGGGGCTGGCCGGCGTGGCGGAGGATGTCAATGGCGAGGAGCCGCTGTCTGAGCACTCGGTGGAGGAGATCGAAGGTCTGGAGGCACTGCCCACTACAGTTGTCGAGTGGTTCCGGCGTTCGCTGGATGACTGCGCTGAGACCTGCCGCACGGTGAGCGTTCCCTTCGCGGCGCGCATGCTCGCCGGACACCCGGGCCGCGTGCTGACTCGCGAGGCGCAGGCGGCCGACATGCTGGTGGTCGGCTGCAAGGGCCGGCGCGACAACGCGACGGAGCTGCTGGGGCATACCACGCGTCATCTCATCCGCTCCTGCATCAAGCCGGTGCTGATCACGCGTGGCGAGCACCGGCCGATCAGACGCGCGCTGGTGGGCTACGACGGCAGCCCGACCTCCGGGCATGCCCTCGAGTGGGTGGCCGACCTCGCCGCCGCGGGCGGCTGGCAAGTCGCGATTGTCACCGGCGCGATGCCTGAGTCGGAGCTGGCCGAGGGCGTGCGGAGAGCCGCTGACCTGGCGCGCACCCGCGGAGTCGATCCCGAGGTCATGCTCGTCGAGGGCGATGCGCCGACGATCATCTTCGAGCAGATGCGCGCCTGGAAGCCGGACATCATTGCCGTCGGCGGACCCATAAGGGGCGCCCTGAGCGGCTTCTTCCTCGGAGAGGCGTGGCCGGAAATCGTCGAGCAGGCCGACGTGCCCGTGCTACGCTGGCGGTAGCCCCGCAGCGACACCGACGGCCTCTCAATCCCCAAAGGGTGGGCATGAGATCGACATGGAGTCCACACTCGAATGCGTAACCTGTATGCTGGAGCAAGCCCTCAGGGCGGCTCGCGCCGCCGGTGCCCCCGAACAGGTCCAGGAACGCGTGCTGCGCACGGTGATGCGAGAGCTGTCTCGAGCCCCGTGGGACGGCACCCCCATCGACATCGCCATGCCGGTGCACCGAACCGTGCGACGTGTGCTCGGAGTCGATGACCCGTTCTCGGCACAAAAGCGCGAAGCCACGGCACAGGCCCTCGCGCTACTGCCCCGCCTGCATCGGCTGATAGAGGAGGCGGATGACCCGGTCTATCTGGCTCTGCGCATCTCGGCCGCCGGGAACATCATCGACCTCGGGGCGCTGGAGCGCTACGATCTCGACGCGGCGCTGGAACGGGCGTTGGAGGTCCCGTTCGTCGTTGACGACTACGCCGCGCTGCGTAAGGACCTGGAGCACGCGCGCTCCATGCTGCTGTTTGCCGACAATGCCGGGGAGATCGTGTTCGACCGTCTGCTCCTCGAGACCCTTCGCGGGGTGTGGGAGCTGGAGCTGGCCGTGTGTGTCAAGAGCGGCCCCTTCATCAACGACGCGACCCGCCGGGACGCCGTTGCGGCCGGGCTGGACCAGATCGCAGCCTTGCCCCTGCTTGAGGTCAGCAACGGCGATGACGTGAGCGCACCGCCCTACGGCTCGGCAGAGGTCGAGCGGTGGTTGCGCCAACATGACGTGGTGATCGCGAAGGGACAGGCCAACTACGAGGCGCTCAGTAACCATCACGGTACGTACTTCGTGTTGATGGCCAAATGCCCGCGCGTGGCGGAAGCTCTTGGAGTAGCCACCGGCGACCTCATCCTCAAGCGCAATGCGCCCGTCAGTCACACGCGCGCGCAGACGACACATCGCGGCTGACCGTGCTCGCTCGCGCCGAAAGCGCAACGATGGAGTTCGCGACGCAGTGGAGGCGTCTGTGTGTGCACAAGCCCGTGGCGCTCGCCGAAGGCCGGCGAACTTGCCGGTCCATTGTGACGGAGCATCTGTCAGGAGCAGTTGTCGGTCAACTCAGGGGGAACTGCGAGGGCCGGGGGTACCGATCGCCTGCCTGAAGTGCCGCAAGAGCGTGATGGGGCGTCATATGCAATGATACATCGGAGGGCAGGCGTGCCTCTCCGTGCCTCGGGGACGGCTGTCCGCGGCTATCCGGGCGAACAACTGAGGCCGCTGACGCGCTCGAGTTCAGAGCTGGTTCGGTTCGCTACTGTCTGCAATTCCGTCGAGAAGTTCCCGAACGCGATGACAGCCGACAGTGACACCAGAGCCAGCAGGAGACAGTACTCCGTGCTGGTCATGGCGCTCTCGTCACACCAGAGCCTGCAGAAGGCTTGCGCGTTCACGGATGTCATCCTCCCGGGCCCCTGAGGGGCCAGCTCCCCAGTCGGCCAGGAATCATCTGGGCAGCCCAAGATTATTCTATCCATAATCGCTCAAGATGTCAACATAGCACCGAAATAGTTCTATGCTCCAAGAGCATAACTTGAGCGGCCTCCTCTACTCCCACCAGAAACGCTCAAGCTCCGCCATCGCAGTCAGTACCGCATCGATGTTCTCCGGGGGTGTCGGAGGGTAGATCCCGCAGGTCATCATCAGTCCGCCCCGCGAGGAGCCCAGCGTGCGCACCTCGTACTCGATCAGCTCCCGAATCTCCCGCGGCGTCCCGTAGGGCACCACGCTCTGTCGATCCACGTCGATGTCTATGCACACGCGGCCCTTCAGCTCCCGCGCGATGTCGTCCACGCCGTTGACCAGATCCTGGATGTTGCAGATAGTCATCCCCACGTCGATGAGCCGGTCAATGATGTCCATGACGTAGCCGTCGGAGTGGTTGTGCACGTGTACGCCTCTCTGCCGGCATGGGTCGATGATCCGCCGGTAGGCCGGCGCGATCCAGCGGTCGAACATGCGCGGGCCCATCACCGAGGCGGTCTGCGCCCCCAGGTCCTCGGCCACCCCGTAGACGTCGATGCCCATCTCCAGGTAACGGTGCACCTGGTACTCGGTGTACTGAGTGATCATCTCGATCAGGCGATCCAGGCGGGGCTCCTCAGTGGCCATGTCCATCATCAGGTTTTCGAAGCCGCGCAGGTAGTAGAGTCGGAGAAAGAGGAAGCCGTGCTCGGTCCCGGCCATGCACAGCTCACCGCGCTGCTTGCGCAGCCGCATCTGCTCTCGCACCGCGTCCCAGTTGACCGCCCCGAGCGGAAGCTGCGTCTCCGGATCCGGCATCTGGAAGTCTTCGAACGCGTCCCAGTCCGCAAGCGGATGGCCCTCGACGATGCCGGTGATGCCGTTGACCTCGCCATGCCAGACGCAGCCGTAATTGTCCACGAAGTCCTCGCCCGCGCGCGCCTGGGGGCTGAACTCGTAAGCGTCGTAGTCGCGCTGGCCCTGCTTGAAGTCCGGGAAGAAGTGCGGGTGGTGCACCAGCACCTCCTCGAGTTCGTGGCGGAGCTGGTCCCAGGTGGCGTCGCTGATCACCACGCGCATGGGGATCCACTCGCCGCCGGTAAGACTGGCTGTGCGCAGGTAGTTCTCGCGATGGGAGAGCGCCATGGGGTCCTCCGTAGAGCCGGCGTCATCGATGCTGCGCGGGGCGCTTCGCTGTGCCACCACGTGAATCCTGCGCTGCAGTGGCGGGCGGCATCACCTTCGCGCCATCAGGGCTCGCGGCCGATGATCGCCAGCTCGCCGTTGGCGAGTTCGACGGTGGCGATGGTCTCCCCCGCCTCGGCCATGACCGTCTGATCGCGCTCGGGGATGCGGAAGCCGGCCTCATCATAGCAGCGCACGTAAAGCGGCGCGTCGTCGCCAAAGCCGTAGCTGCCCGAGGCGCAGGTCACGATCTTCTCACGGCCGATCACGTATCCGCAGTGCAACTCGATGGGCGTGATCGGATAGATGTCCTGGAGGACGTTGTCGGAGGTGCGATACTTGACGCCGTAGGTAAGGTAGAGCCCGCCGAAGAGCAACATGCGGCGGATAGACCGACCGATGTCGCGTTCGGAGCGCTCGATGTGTTCGTTGGCCAGCGACACCGGACAGCCCAGATGGCTGTACACCGGCGCGCTGCTGGCGTAGCACTCCACGAACCGATAGGACTGCAGGGCGATCTCCTCTTCGCTCATCGGCTGGAAGTTCATCCACACGGCCTTGCCCTGCGCGCGGGCCCTGCGCAACTGGCGCAGCCGGAACTCGCGGGTGAAGAGCGCCGAGTTCGTCACCAGGCGCCGCAGGCGATAGGCCGCCCCCGCCTCGTCCGGCCCGTCGCCCAGGTCCATCTCGCACGAATGGCCGTCCCAGGTGTCGCCACGGTAGCTGAACGCCCCGACTCCCGGCAGGTAGTACATGGTGGACTCGTCCATGTAGAAGCCGTCGGCGACCTCCAGGAGGTAATCGAAGACCTGCTCCAGCGCTCGACCGTAAGAGTTATCGCGGGTCGCGTAGAAGACCGGCAGCTTGGCATCGGTGTAGAGCTGGGGGCCACCGGCGGGCGTGAGCGCGAGGCTGTCGGCGTATCGGTCGGCCGCGCCCGGCTCGGACGAGATGAACGGGTCGATGTAGGGCAGCAGGATCACATCGGGGCACAGCCGCCGGAAGCGTGCGATCACCTGCTCCATCCAGTGACGCGTCCAGCGGCCATGCTCGCCCATCAAGCCCGTCCCGTGCGTGCAGCCCATCTCGCCGCGCGCCGAGACGCGCCGGCCGTTCTCGTCGAGCCGCGAGATGTTGACCAGCACCACATAGCGGGCGTTGTTGGCGCGTACCAGGGTAACCAGATCCTCGTCGCTCAGGTTGGCCATTGCGCCCTCGTAGCCATGGGCGATGACCATGTTGCCGTCAATGAGGTAGTTGGCGTTGAGGCTCCGACGGGCGGCGTTGATGAAGGCGTAGTAGTCGGCCTCCTCGGTCGGATAGATCTCCCAGCGCATCTGATACGACGCGCCCGGCGCCAGCGCGAAGTGTCGGTCGTGGATACCGTAGGCCCCGTCGCGCAGCACCAGTTCTACGTGGGCCCGGAAGACGTCGTCGCGCGGCAGCAGCCCCACGCCGCTGCGCTCACGGCAGACGTAGGCAGTGGGGTTCTCCAGCGGGTGGACGTCGATGCCGGTACGCCCCTCCTTGCGGGGCAGGCGCCGCCCGTTGAGGTAGGTCCTGTCCAGATCCGAGGCGGCGATCACGATCTCATGCCCCAGGCGGATGCCCAGTGGCTCATCCGTCAGGTTGGTGAGGCGGTCACAGACCTCGACGCACTCAGCTTTCCTCAGCAGCGTGCGTTCGAGTCGCCACGGCCCGCCCCTCGCTACCGCACGCTCGCCGGCGACGCGGACTTCATCAGATTCAGCCCCCCCGAGACGGCAGAAGCCCCTGTCGGCGCGCGAGAAACGCGAGGAGACAAGATAGCGATCGCCCGCCACGGTAACCTCCACCGCGCCTCCGGCGAGCAACCGGGCCTGGTAGTCCACCTGGTGACGGGCACGTGGCCGGATGACGCGCCCCTCGGTGTCCGGCCGGTCGCGCGGGACGCTCGTGGCGGGCGGCGGCTGATAATCGCTGAGCAGCGCGATGTCGCGCAGGATCATCTGAAAGCTCGAGAAGTGGGGCATGGCATGACGCAGCACCAGCGTGTTGGGCTCATCGCGCCGAACGAGGTCCGTGATCTCGAACACGTGGTAGTACGGGTCATCCCCCATCTCCACAGGGTTGTTGTCGTTGACGAAGCGGGCGAAGTCAGGGCTGTAGGTGAGCCTCCAGTTCTCACTGTCACCGATCCAGGAGAAGAACTCGCCTCCCCAGGAGGGGAACTCGGTGGCGTCCTCCATGTTGGCGATTCGGCCGGCCAACAGCAGCCGCCCGTTAACCAGATAGTGGATGCAGGGCATCGATCCGCCGCGCCACGTGGGTTCGGCCGGGTTGAACAGCCGCCCGCGCAGCGCCAGATACACCTGGTCCCAACCCTCGGGCACGGTGAAGGCAAGCTCCACCGGCCGATCGGAGGTGACGGTGACCTCCTGCTCCACCAGCGTGATCTGCGCGCCCTGTGCCGACGCCATGGTCATCAGCCACCCGCCCATCAGGATTGCTCGCCGCAACCCGGGTCCACGCATCCGCCGATCACACCTTCAGCGCGTACAGCTCCCGCGCATTGTCGAACAGCATCAGGCGCGCGGCCGCTACCGCCTCGGTGTAGGTCATCGTGCCCCGCTCGACGCGCCCGGCCAGCACCTCCGCAAGGTCCTCGCGCGCCATCACCAGGTGGCCGTAGATCTTCTCAACCGGCCGGGAGTAATCGCCACCGAAGCCGATGATCTTCGTCAACGGCACCAGATCCAGCCACTCGTCCAGCGCCGAGACGCTCATGCGCTGGGAGATGATGTGGCACCAGCACATGTTCAGCCAGCAGTTGGGCAACCCCTTGGCGAGCACGCCGATCTCGCGCACCCACGGGATGCCCGCGTGGTAGAGGTCGAAGCGCGTACCCCGATGAGCGAGCGCGGTCGGCAGCATATGCCTGGGGTGGCGCTCGCGATAGTCGGCCCAGTTGGTCCAGATCAGGCCGCAGTGCACCGCGATCGGCAGCCCCGCCGCGCCGACGAGGTCCATCGCACGATGCGTCAGCCAGTCTCCGACCACGCGCGCGTCGTAGTCGTGGCCGCAGAGCATCGCTCCGAACTCGCGCGCCGCCTGGGCGCGAGTCGGTTGCAGCAACTCGGCCGAGGCGTGCTTGTAGCCCACATTACCGGCCTCGCGGTGCTCAGAGATCTGGGCCTCCATGATCGCGTCAACGTCATCCAGACGCGACAGCGCCAGCCCGAGACGGTCCGCATTCGCGCACAGAGCCGTGGGGTTCGACGCGTGGCTGATCGAAGTGAGCGGCAACACCGGGAGCAGCAGCTCGTGGCTGTCGTCGTGCACGGTCCCGTTCTGGGTAAGCGCCACGCGGATGTTGCACGCGTCGGCCAGCACGCGCCGGTAGATGCCGGGCGTGTTGGCGGCCTTCATGCGCGTGGTGATCTCCTCGCAGGTGTCCGCCGCAATGTCGAGGCCGTAGAAGCGCTGTGCCGCCAGTCGCGCTGCGCGGGTGTAGGACGTATGCCGCGTCGCCCGGTAGAAAGGTTCCAGCAGCCGCCAACGCTCATACAGGTCCTGCGTGGGATCCTGCAGCCACTCGTACTGCTCGCGCGTCATCCCGGCGGTGATCAGGTCGTTGTGCGTGTAGTGGCCGAACAGAGTGAAGACATCCACGTCGCTGTTCACCCGCTCGGACTCGGCGGGGAGATGCTCGTGCGCGTCAATGACCGGCATCTGCGCCATCGCCTCAATCAACCTCTGCTTCAGTGCGGCGGACATGATGCTCCCTCCGTTGCTGATGATCCGTCACTCGACGCCTTCGATCCAA
Source organism: uncultured Armatimonadia bacterium (assembly GCA_964617715.1). Taxonomy (GTDB): domain Bacteria; phylum Armatimonadota; class Zipacnadia; order Zipacnadales; family UBA5352; genus JALGVA01. The sequence continues at coordinate 9,272 of CAZTZN010000061.1, forward strand.
CGAGCGAGCGCCGATAGACACATGAGCGCCCGCGGCAGGCGGTCACCGGTGTTGACCGGACAGTGTTGCACGTGCCCCCGACAGTCAATCGTCATGCACGCCGCGAAGTGCGCGATCTCATCGCCCGGCCCGTCGTCCTCTCAGTGGAACTCGTGCGCGATCTCGTCGGGCAGGTAGGTGTTGATCAGGTCGGTGCGCCCGTGGCCTCGCGTTCCCGGCACCTCGGGCCGATCGTCCATCAGGTGGAAGTGAAAGTCGAGTGTGCCATCGGCGCCGACCAGCTTCACTGCGACCTGGCGCCAGCCGCGCTCGACATCCACACCGAAGCGATAACGCACCGGCCGCACCGGTGGCGGATCGACCACCTGACCGATGCTCTCGCCATCGAGGTAGAGGCGGAAGTCACCCGAGCTGTCGAGGCCGAAGACGACATGCGTATCCACCGAACTGAAGACGTAAGTCAGCGCGTAGATCACACCCGGCTCGCCGCCGAGCAGGTCCCCAAGAGGCATCTGGTTCTCGGCGAACGAGCGTCGCTCGAAGCGCACCATGCCGTCGCGCCCCTGCCACTCACCGAGTGGATCGAAGCCCTCCTCAGGGCCGGAGGTGTCGTGAATGCCGCCGGCAAAGGGCCCGGCCACCAGCCACACGCGTTCACCCAGCAGGGGGAAACGCACGATCTGTGCGTCGTGGCCCTCAAGCGCGATGCGCACCGTGATCGGGTTGGTCACCTGCAGCTTCACACGCGAGCGCTCCGCGGCGAAGCTGCACTCGAAGACCTGCTCAGCCCCGCGCCTGCTCAGCGCGAACTCTCCCCCGCCCTCGACCTGCAGCCCCTGCGGCGCGAGCAGCGACAGCTCACCGCCTACCGGCACTTCCGCGCAGCTCTCCAGCGTCAGCCGCACCCGCGCCGGCGCGTCGTCACCGATGGTGGGTGTGCCGTCGTAGCTCACGTGCAGCCGCAGGCCGCCGACCTCATAGGTGGCGGTCATCGGGTCGGCCGCCTGCACCTCGCGCATCAGCTCCGGTGCGCGCAGGTCGGGCGGATTGAGGCCGGATACATCAGATGCATCAGTCGGGCCGTCCACGATCTGCACCCATGGTGCCTTCGCCGCCACCACCTGCTCGGTTATCTCCAACGTCTGGCGCGTCAGCTCTTCGAGGTCGGTGGGGTAGTCGAGGCCAACTATCCCCCACCCCACCGCGATGCCCCCGCTGACCGGATCCTTCCACCTGGCGGGGATGGCCTCGGCGCCGTGCACGATGCCCATGATCGAGCCCAAGGTCGCCCCGGTGCAGTCGGTGTCCTCGCCACAGTTTACGGCCTTGAGGATGGATTCGCCGAAGTCGCCCTCCCCGTAGAGCCAGCCCAGCGTGACGATGCCCTGGTTCTGCGGCGAGTCCTGCGGGTTGTAGTGACCGTGATGCTCGAGCAGCAGTTCGCGGCAGCGCACCCACTCCACTCCCTCGCCATGCCACCTGAGCACGTCGCGGACCGCGCGCGCGGTACGGCAGTCCTCAGGGATCAGCGAGAGTCCGATCTCGATCAGCTCGTGCGCATCGTCCACCACGAACGCGGCGCTCTCCAGCGCCGCCAGATACATCTCGCCCCACACTCCCTCGCCGCCCGCGTGGTCGATGATGGCATCGGCGTAGGCGTAACGCGCCGCCACCTCCGGCGCGGCCGGCGCGACCATCGCCCAGATCTCGGAGCGGATGGGCGAGCCCTCGCAGTCCACGTACCAGTTGTTGAACGCGCCCGACACCGGTGGCAGCAGGCCCTTGCGCAGGTTGAAGGCCCCGTAGCCGTACTCGTCCCACGGGTAGATGACGTGCTTGAGCCACATCTCCCCCATCTCGCGCGTGGTCAGATCCGGGCCGAAGAGCTGCAACGCCCGCAGCCACACGAGCTGGATGTCGAGGTCGTCGTTGAAGATCGCGCCCTCCGGTACCGGGTCGTAGTAGGTGAGGTCGAAGAGCCCCTTTCTGCCTTCGAGCGGTGCGCCCAGAGTCCCGCCGATCGACTTGCCCAGCCAGCAGCCCATCACTTTGTCGTGCAGTTCGTCACGATTCAGTCGGACGGTCATCAGCCCACACCCTCCCTCATGTTTGATTGCCGACATGGCGGCATCAGTTCTCGGCCGCGCCCCGCAGGGACATGCCCAGGTACGGGTACACGTCATCGATGTACTGCGGGAACACGCTCCAGATGACGAAGCCGCCGGTCCTCAGCTCGCGCGCGATCTGGACCTGGCGCACGGCCCCCACGGGCCCGAGCCCGGTCAACAGGCCGATGCCCGGGTAGCAGGGCACGGCTCCGTCGAGGGCCGCGAGCTGCGCGGAGGTCAGCGAGCGAAACTGGGCGTGGCTGGCGGTGTAGTTCATCGGGCACACAAAGTCGAGGTAGCCCGCCTGCGCCCACGCCCCCCAGTCCTGCGCCACATCGTCGCGGCACGCCGGGTAGTTCTGGAACACCGCGGCCGAGATCATGCATTCGGGCGCCTCACGCCGCACGGTCTCCGCGACCGTGCGTACCACGTGCGTGATGTTTGCGCGGCGGAATTCGAGCCATTGCTCGCGCAGATCGCCGCCGGCCTGCACGTCGGCCGGCCAGTCGTCCACCGCACGCCTCGCGAAGGCCTCGAAACGCCGGCGGCAACCGTCACAGAAGCACGTGCGCCCGTCGGGGTAGCGGATGTAGTCGAAGTGGATGCCGGCAACGCCGGGCCGCTGTGCCGCCTCGACCATCGCGTCGATCTGCATCTGCTGGTTGCGTGGGTCCGAGGGACAGAGCGTGTCGATCACGGTGCCATCATCGCGCACGGCCAGCCGACCCTCATCCCGGAACCGCTGCATAAGCTCCTCGGGCGTATGATCGGCGGCCCGGAAGTTGGTCATCCACACGTGCACCTTGATCCCGTGCACGGCGCAGGCCTCGACCGCCTCCGCCAGGTAGTCGCGCCCTTCAGTGTTGCTCCGGTCGAGGGGCAACACCGCACTCGGGTAGGCGGCGCTCGCCCCGTGCAGCACGTTCAGAAGCAGGTGGTCGATGCCGGCCTCCCGCAGTCGCTGCGCGGTCCGCTCCCACCCCCAGCCCGCGATACCTTCAGGTGGATGGCACCATGTCGCCCGGAATTCGTCCGGCGCGCCGACCTGCGCACGGCAGAAGGCCTCAACCAGCGCCTGCTCCGCCTCGTCGGCCAGAGACATGGCCTGAAACGGGTCGGCGGCCGCAACGGCTGCGCCTCTCTGCGCCTGCGCACGCGCCAGCAGTTCCTCGCAGGCCGCGTCGAAACCGGCCTGGGCCCGCACCGAAGCGACAGCGTGCTCCCAGTCCGGCGCCTCCAGGCGCCGCCCCAACGCGGCCATGCGCCGCCGCGCAACAAACTGGGCGCTGCCCGGCAGCAGACGCTCGGCGAGCGCGACCAGGAGGCGCCCCTTCGCGGCCGGGTCATCCCTCAGCAGTACGTGCGAGAACCAGGCGCCATTGTCCGAGAGGATGATGGCCGGGGCGTCCGTGCGCTCACCCGCCACGTCGTGCCACCACGCCACCACCTCGCCCACGCCCTCGACCGCCCTGCCCTCAGCGATGCCCCACGAGCCCTGTCTGACCTCGACCGGGGCTCCGCTGGGCGGCTCGGCTGCGAACCGCATGGAGGCGAACTCGCCGCTGCGCGCCGCCGCACGCCAGCCGACCTGATCGACGCCCAGCAGATCCGCGAGCGACCGCGGCAACGAAAAGCAGGCGATGAGCTTCCCGCCGGCGCGGACGAAGTCGGCAATCCGTCCGGCCGATTCCGGGGGCAGGCCCGAAGCGTAGGGCATGACCAGCAGCTTGAGGTCGGCCAGGCGTTCTGCGGTCAGGTCGGCGGTGCGCAGCGCCGGCAGCGCGCATCCCACCTCATCGAGCAGCCACGAGACGTTCTCGGCCCAGCGGCCGCCGTCCACCAGCCGCCCGTCTCCATTGCGGTACTCGGCCACCACCAGCGCTGCGGCCAGGGGGCTGCGTTCGACGCCGAAGTTGGCGATGTAGAGCGCCGCGTCCTCGCGTCGGGCCACCCACGGGCTGAAGCGGATCGTTCGAATATCACCCCAGCCCCCACCGGGCCTGTCCACCGAGAACTGTCCCAGCGGAATGCGCACCCGACACCACCGGCCTTCGTCGCGGGGGAACCAACGCGCGCCGTACCAGCCGTCGCCGCTGCGCAGGTAGAGGTTGATGCTGCCGATAGCGGACAGGTTGCGGGCGTACACATCGAAACACACTGCGGTGCTCGTGGTCAGGTCGAGTTGGACCGCGCGGTCCCACAGCGCGCGCGGCATCGTCGTATCGGCGAAGTTGCAGGGCAGTCGGAGCACCGGCCTGCCCGCCGGCCACAGGCCCTCGGCTTCGGCAGTGCTCGCCTCGGCGATCACGGCGCCGGCATCGTCAACAACCGTGTGCGCCCGCCACGCCTGCGCGATCGACTCTCCCGGCGACGCCTGCAGGACCGCCAGCGGTGTCAGATCGGGCGGTGCATCCGGGGGAGGGGGCACCTGAGCCGCACACACTGCCACACACAGCAGCGCCCCAAAGCAACCGACGAGAGAGCGCAACACTGACATCACGTCCTCACAGACGGGGCATCAATCATGCCTCTTGATGCCTTCGCCATCTCCGTCCCCGCACCTGCCCCCCTCCCGCGCCGAGCGCGGGTTGACGCCGGTCGATGACGGTGATATGCTCCAGCGCAGTCAACAGGCCGCGCGCGCCGGTGAACTCGCGTGTGCAACATCGCCGGATATGTGGGCAGCGACCAGGCGGGGCCCATCCTGCTCGACATGATCGAGGCGCAGGAGGGGCTGGCCGGTGGCTACTACACCGGCATCGCCACCATCGACGACGGGCGCATCCACTGGGCCAAGGTCGTCGGCGACACCGCCTGCCTGCGCGCGACCATCGACCCCCTCGACCTTCCCGGCACCATCGGCCTGGCCCACAGCCGCAGCAACTCCGGCGGCGACTGCGACTGGGCGCACCCCTTCATCGCCTGCGCCGACTCGCTGGCCTACGTCGCCAACGGCTCCCGTGGCTGCTTCGAGCAGCTCATCGACGACTCGTCAGTGGCCCGGCGGCTGGAGGCAGACGGGCATCAGTTCACCGCCGTGGCGGATGAGCCCATCGGTAGCTACCCGGCCCTGCCCGGCGGACGCTGCGTGCATGTCAGCGACGTGACGGCGCACGCCATCGGGGCAGGACTGAATGAGAGCCCTGATCCGCTGGATGCAATCGAGACCGTGTTCCTGGATCTTCCCAGCGAAGTTGTCGGTTTGTTCATAACTCCGCAATATCCTGGCGCCATCTTCGGCGCCCGCTACAACTTCCCCATGTGCGTCGCCATGGACCCATCGGGGGCCCGCGTGGCCAGCAGCCCGACCGCATTTGCCCCGGGAACCCGCTGGTGGACCTGGGTGCCCCCCTGCTCGGCGGTGGAAGTGCGGACTGGCGGGGCGCGCATCCGCCCCCTGGCGAGCCCGATGGCGGCGGTGGATGACGATATCGATCGCGGCGCGGCACGCGCGGCCATCCTCAGCGAGCTTGCCTCCGGAGAGGCGCTGCCCTTCGGCGCGGTCGTCCGCACAGTCGAGTCGCTGTCGGGGCGCACACAGATGGTAGTCGCCTGCGATCCGGCGTATGAGGTCCTGCACCAACTCGAGCTGGAGGGTCTCATCAGTCGGGAGACGGTGCGTGTCCCGGGCGCGCAGGAAGGACTGACCGCGCCGCAGTTTCGCTTCCGTCTGACCCCAGGTCAGGCCCTACCTTAAACCTTCTGGAACGCATGTCGCTCTTGACCCTGCTTGAAATCTCGTGTATAATCCGCACAATCATGGGGTGGAGACCCGTATGCGGCAGTGCTGGAGCTTGCATCGACCATCTGCCGACGGGAGGACGGTCCGTCCATGATCACTCCCATCGATGTCCTGTGCCTGGCCATCTTTGCCGGGCTCATGGCGCTCGAAGGGAACCGGGGCGTGATCGTGGGACTCGCAGACCTGTTGTGCGTATTCGGCATCGCCTTCGCGGGCGCCTACGGGTACAGGCCACTCACCGCCTACATCGGACAACCTTCACAGGCTTATCTGGTAATCGTCGGGGGGCTGCTGCTCCTGACCGCGATCATTTCCATCTTTGTGTCGAGACGCCTCAGAGTGCAGGTGACCGCAGCGGAGGCGACGTTCGGGGCCTTGTTGGGCATGGTGGCCGCCGCAATCATCACCTACATGCTCTTCGAGTGGCTGAGCATTCGCTACGGGGCGAATTCGGCCATTGTCAGTGACTCAGTCGTGGCATGGCAGCTTCACGATTTTGCCGGATATCACTCTTTAGCGAACTTTTTTAGAACCCTGGCAGGCAGGTAGCGCCTCCTACGATTCGGACACGCACCACACATCGCAGCCTCCTTCGGACCACTGACGGGACCAGTCGGATCAGTTGGCGTGCGGGCGCCGCGTGCGCGCGCAGTGTTTGGCGTTTGCCGGCGGGCAACCGCAGCCGGTTGCCGCCCACGAACACGCCGACGGAGGGCTCAGAGACACACGCGTGCGTTACCAGGGCGGGAGGTGAACATCGGCACAGTCGTATTCTGGGCCCCTGGGGTGGGCGGTGAGGTGGACAACCAGGAATGAGCGGTCCGTGCGCACCATGCGGACCCCGGCGCCAAGCGAGTTGGGCCCAACGGCGCTGATACCAGGCGAAGACGGACGGCGTACTGAGCCCTCTACCTCTACCGCACGGGCCGAGGTGAGCGGATGGTTAATCCAGCCGAGTTCTTCCGGGACGAGGGCGCCTGCCGCAGGCGCAGTCTTCCCCTGAGCGACCTCACGGACGAAGAGCTGGTCCGCAACGCTCAGGAGCAAGGTGACCGAGAAGCGTGTGAGTACCTGCTGTACAAGTACCGCAACCTGGTGAGGGCCAAGGTCAAGTCGTACTTCCTGATGGGCGCGGAGCGCGACGACCTGCTGCAGATCGGCATGGTGGGCCTGTGGGAGGCCATCAGTGACTTCCGCGCCGACCGGCACACCTCATTCGCCTGCTTTGCCAAGGTGTGCATTCAACGCCAGATGATCTCCGCCGTGAAGGCCGCAACGCGGCAGAAGCAGGTCCCCCTCAACTCATCGATATCCCTCGAAGCCGCGCCGGGCGGAGATGATGACGACGAACGGTCGCTGTCGGAAGTGCTGACCGCGGTCCCCCAGATGGACCCCGAGACCGAGGTGCTCGGGCTCGAGGGCGAGCGTCTGCTCAAGGAGTCACTGCGCGAGCACCTGTCTCCCTTCGAGTGGCAGGTTCTGAGCGAGTACCGCACCGGCAAGTCCTACAAGGAGATGGCGACCGCGCTGGGGTGCAAGATCAAGTCTATCGACAATGCGCTGTCGCGTATCCGCCGCAAGCTTCCCAAGGTGGCGCCCGAGCAGGCAGCGCGCCTGGGCAAGCTGTAGCCGGGACAGCCGGGTAACAGCGCACCCGTGTCTACGACACAGGGGCGGGTCCTCACCGACCCGCCCCTTCGCATGTATCTGCAGGTGGGGCTTCGCCATGCGTGCCCCGGGAGTTGAGGCAGCGATGACCTTCCAGGACATTTTCGCGACGCTCGACCGCTTCTGGGCCGAGCAGGGCTGCCTGCTGACCGAGCCGTGGGAGATTGAGGTGGGCGCCGGCACCATGGCCCCCGATACCTTCCTGCGCTCGCTCGGCCCCGAGCCGTGGAATGTGGCCTATGTCCAGCCCTGCCGCCGCCCTGCCGACAGTCGCTACGGAGAGAACCCCAACCGCCTGGGACGTTACTTCCAGTACCAGGTCATCATGAAGCCCTCGCCCCGGGACTTCCAGGACCGCGCGATCGCCAGCATCGAGGCGCTCGGCATCGACCCGGTGCACCACGACATCCGCTTCGTCGAGGACGACTGGGAGTCGCCCACCCTCGGCGCCTCCGGTGTCGGCTGGGAGATGTGGCTCGACGGCATGGAAATCTGCCAGTACACCTACTTCCAGCAGGTGGGCGGGCTCGCGTGCCGACCGGTCGCGGTCGAGCTGACCTACGGGCCCGAGCGGCTGGCGATGTATCTGCAGGGCGTCGAGGACTACCGGGATCTGCGCTGGTCGGAGACCGTGACCTACGGCGAGCTGCGTTTCGAGGAGGAGCGCCAGTACTCGCACTACAACCTCGAGCTGGCCGACGTGGAGATGCTGGCGAAGATGTTCGAGATGTGCGAGGCGGAGGCGCAGCGGGTTACCGCTGCCGGCTTCCCGCTGCCGGCCTATGACTACGTGCTCAAATGCTCACATCTGTTCAACCTCATGGACGCGCGCGGGGCCATCAGCGTCTCCGAACGCACCGGCATGATCGAGCGGGTGCGCAACCTCGCGGCCGCAGTGGCCCGTACCTGGGTGGCACGCCGTGAGGAGCTGGGCTTCCCGCTGCTCGCGGATCCCGAGGCCCCCGCGTAGCTTGAGCCCAGGCCGCGACAACGTAGGTGCGTACCTGTTCCGGTCGCACGTGACGACCCGACAGATCACACGAAGCGAGGCGGATTGATGGCGGATACGACGGCCGACCTGCTCTTCGAGATCGGGGTGGAGGAGATCCCCGCTCCGACGGTCCTGCCCGCGCTCGGGCAGCTCGAACGACTGCTCACGACGGCGCTTGATGAGGCGCGGCTCGCCCACGGCGAGGCCCGCACCTGCGGCACGCCGCGGCGCCTGGCGATCATCATCCGCGATGTGGCGCTGCGCCAGCCCGACCTCGAGCAGGAGATCAAGGGCCCGCCCGCCGCCGCGGCCTTCGACGCGGAGGGCGTCCCCACCAGGGCCGCCGAGGGGTTCGCCGCAAGCAGAGGCATCCCGGTCGATGATCTGGAGGTACGCCCCACCGAGCGCGGCGACTACGTCTTCGCCAGGGTGACGGAGGCCGGTCGTGCGGCGCTGGAGGTGCTGCCACCCATCCTGCGCGACGCAGCCTCCTCGCTGACCTTCCCGAAGACCATGCGCTGGGGCAGCAGCGATTTCCGCTTCGCGCGTCCGATCCGCTGGATCGTGGCGCTGCTGGGCGGCGAAGTGGTGCCGGTGGAGATCGCGGGGCTGCAGTCCGACCGCGTAACGTGGGGCCATCGCTTCCTGGGCGACGGCCCGATCTCGCTGGCCTGTCCCTCCGAGTACCTGGACGCGCTCGAAGCGGCGTACGTAATCGCCGACCACGAGCGGCGGCGGGAGATGATCGCCGCGGGCGCGCGGGCCGCCGCCGAACAGGCCGGTGGACGCTTGCGTCTGGACCCGGAACTACTCGAGGAAGTCAACTTCATGGTGGAGTACCCGACCGCACTGGTCGGGCACTTCGACTCGCGCTACCTCGAGCTTCCCGCCGACGTAATCGTCACCGTTATGAGCGGTCACCAGCGCTACTTCGCGGTTGAGAACCCCGACGGCACACTGCTGCCGCTGTTCGTAGCCATCCGCAACGGCGACGACCGGGGCCTCGAGCTTGTGCGCAAGGGCAACGAGCGGGTGATCGAGCCGCGCCTCGCCGACGCCGAGTTCTACCTGACCGAGGATATGCGCACCCCCCTGCCCGAACGCCTCGAGGACCTCAGACGCGTCACCTACATCGAGGGGATGGGCAGCCTCTACGACAAGACCCGGCGCATCGAGCAGTTGGTTCGCTGGCTGTGCGCGCACGTCGCTCAGGTTACGGAGGAGCATGAGCCCCTCGCCCAGCGCGCGGCGACGCTCTCCAAGTGCGATCTGACCACCGCGATGATCGGCGACACCAAGCTGGCCAAGCTGCAGGGGCGGGTCGGCGCCGAGTACGCCCGACGTTCGGGCGAGCCCGAGGAGGTGGCGCTGGCCATCGCCGAGCAGTACCGGCCACTCGCCGCCGCCGATCGCCCACCGGTCACCACCCCCGGCCGGCTGGTGGCGCTGGCCGACAAGATGGACCACCTCGCGGCCTGCTTCCGCCTGGGCATGCGTCCGACCGGCTCGGCCGATCCGCACGCTTTGCGCAGAGGAGCGGCGGGCACCGTGCGCATCATCCTCGACGCGCGCTGGCGCATTGACATGCCCGACTTCATCCGCGTGGCCCTTGATGCTCTGCCGGAGGTGGCCGACGAAGATGCGATCCCGCCCGAGGAGGCCGCAGCGCAGCTTGAGGAGTTCCTGGCCGCACGCCTGCAGACCGAGCTTGAGACCCACGCGGTGAGCTATGACCTCGTACGCGCGGTGCTGGCCGCTCCCTCCCCGGACCTGCTCGATGCCTTCGACCGTGCGCTGGCGCTGCGCGACCTGAGGCTGACCGACGCGGATTTCGATGCGGTCATCATCGCCGCCGAGCGCACCGCCAACATCGTGCGCGGGCCCAAGGCGCACGAAGAACTCCAGCTCGACCCGGAGGCTCTGGTCGAGCCTGAGGAGAAGGCACTGCACGAAGCGTACGCGCGTGCCGCGGAGACGGTGCACGACGCGCTGGCCGGCCTGCATGAGCGTCACTATGACGCCGCGTGGCGGGCGCTGGCCGCGTTGCGGACGCCCATCGACAGCTTCTTCGACGCGGTGCTGGTGATGGCCGAGGACGACGCCGTCCGGCGCAACCGCCTGGCACTGCTGGCGGCGCTCGACGACCTCTTCCTGCGACTGCTGGATGTGCAGCAGATCGTAATCGAGGGCGAGGCCGACTGAGGCGACGCGGGGGCGAGCGCACATGACCTGCGACAATGACGACCGGTCCACCATCCGCGAGCGGCTTGAGCAGCTTGAGCGCGAGCAGCTTGCGCCGTACGCCACGCTGTCCGCGGAGTCCCGTGGCCGCGCCCGTCCCACCGATCCCGATCCCGTCCGCACCTGTTTCCAGCGCGATCGCGACCGCATCATCCACCTGTGCCGCGCCTTCCGCCGCCTCGCCCACAAGACCCAGGTGTTTATCGCCGCGCGCGAGGACCATCTGCGTACCCGTCTGAGCCACACGCTTGAAGTGTCACAGATCGCACGCACCATCGCCAAGGCCCTGCGCCTCAACGAGGACCTGACCGAAGCGATCGCGCTCGGCCACGATGTCGGGCACACGCCCTTCGGCCACGCGGGCGAGTGGGCGCTCGACCAGGTGTACCGGCGCTTCGACCCCGCGGCCGGATTCTTCCACGCCGAGCACAGCGTGCGCGTGCTTACCGTGCTTGAGCACGATGGCCATGGGCTGAACCTGACCGCCGAGACGCTGGAGGGCATCGCGGCGCACTCCAAGGGCGCGCAGGACACCGATGCGTCACTGTCCCCCAGGGGCGAACTCACCCTCGAAGCGATGGTGGTGCGCCTCGCCGATCGCATCGCCTACCTCAACCACGACCTCGACGACTGTCTGCGTTCAGGAGTGCTGCACATCGAGGACGTCCCCCGCGAGTGCATCGAAGTGCTGGGCGAACGACACTCCGACCGTGTGGGAACGATGGTCGAGGACGTGATCGGTCACAGCGACGGACGGCCGGAGCTGGCGATGAGCCGGCGCGTTACACACGCCATGGATGAGCTGAAGGATTTTCTCTTCAGGCACGTCTACCTCGGCCCCCCACTGATGCCCGCACGTGAGCAGGTGTTCGGCATCATCGAGCGCCTCTTCGAGCATTACATGACCGACGACGATGCCTGCGCGCGCGACATCGGCACGGTCCCGGGCTTCACACAGATGCGGGCGCGCGCGGTGTGCGATTACATCGCGGGCATGACCGACCGCTTCGCCCGCGATCGCTACGTCGAGAATTTCCTGCCGTCGGGGTACCCACAGTTCTGAGGACGGTCGGGCGTGGGGAGCTACTTGCGGCGCGCCGCAGCAGTTGCCGCTGCCGGTACCTGCCCTCCCGGAAGCTGAGTTCACTCCTCGCCAAGCTGGCCGTTGACCATCCCGCTGATGCTCGTCGGGTCCGCGGTGATGACGCCGCCCGCATCCGCGAGCGCCGCCAGCGTCGTCGGCTCGAGGCCCAGCGCGCGCACCTGCTCGATGATCATCGGCAGCGCCTCAACCGAGCACATGTCTCCCTGGTGCATCAGGATCACGTCGCCCGCGTGCAGCCCCTCGGTGGCGTTGCGGCAGATGACTGCTGCCGGCGGCTTGCGCCAATCGCCGGTGTTGCGCGACCAGAAGGCCACCGTGTAACCGAGCGAGGCGACCGCGCGCAGACCGTCCGGCGAGCAGCGCCCACCCGGCGGCCGGAAGAAGCGCATCGGCCTCCCCGTCACGCGATCGATCACCCGCTTGCAGGCGGCTACCTCACTCCACGCCTCATCGGTGGGCAACTCGCTCAGCCGCCGGTTCGAGTAAGCGTGGTTCGCCAGCTCGTGCCCCCCGCGTATGATAGCGCGCGTCAGCCCCGGGAACTCCTCGACCTTCTGTCCGACGACAAAGAAGGTCGCGTGCACGCCGGCCCGGCGCAGGATCTCCAGCATCAGCGGCGTGACCAGCGGGTGCGGCCCGTCGTCGATGGTCAGTGCCACCAGATTGCCATCGCGCGGCCCCGTGAAGATGGCCGGCACGGTGCGCTGCTCGGCCATGAGCCCCGCCACATGCGCACCCTGCGCCTCCTCGACCAGCAAAGGCCAGCTCTCCCCCAGCGGCGCATCGAGCAGCGCGCTCGCCGACGCCGGCAGGGCGGTATCGCGGTCGGAGGCGTAGCGCGTGAACACCGGGCTGTAGCGCACGCCATCCAGCGCATCAATCAGCTCCGGACCATGCCCGACCGCGTTCACCGCATCCGCGTACTCCTCACGCGAGACCGACAGGGAGAACACCGGGAGGTGCTCCTGCTCGTTGCCGACCATCTGCGCCCCGGGGACCACCGACCACAGGTCGAGGTGGTCGAAGCCCAGCGCCACATTGAAGGCTGAGCGCAGGCAGCGCACCGCGTCCGAGCGCAGATCGGCGATCGAGAAATCACCCCGCCGGGTGCCCGCCTGCAGCTTGATGAGCGCCATGCGGCTGCCGGCAGCCTGCGCCGCGGCCACGCGCAGCACGATCTGCCGCAGGTCCTGCGCCGCCAGCGCCTCGGCGAGCATCTGCTCCTCTGCGAGAGTCATGCCCTTGAGCACGCCGTCCGAGCCGTTGCCCAGCGGCACCAGCAGCGCCTCGGGCGGCAGCCCCGGCCGGTGCGCGCGCAGATGCGACATCGCATCCGCAGCCAGATGCGCACCCAGGTGCGAGGGCGCATCCGCACCGAACACGACCGTGCAGGCTGCGAGCAGAGCAACTGTGAGCATTGTGGCCGACGGCTTCAAGACGACTGCCTCATCTCGTGGAGACGGTTCTCATGGCGCCTGCTCTCGCGACGTCAGCAACCCGGCCGCGGAGGCAGCCTCGGTCGGGTCGGCGTCCTCCTTGACGACCGCGCGCAGAGCGGCGATCATCCCTGCCGGGTTGCTCGACTGGATGACGTTGCGGCCGAATACCACCCCGCGCGCACCGGCGCGAATCGCCCGCTGTGCCAGCTCCAGCGCGTCGATCTCGTTGGGCAGCTTCTCCGCGCCCAGCACCAGGATGGGCACCGGCGTCGCCTCCACGGTGTCGGCGAAGCGCTCGCCGGTGAAGTAGGTCTTGATGATGTCCGCGCCCAGCTCAGCCAGCACCCGGCAGCCGATGTGCACCTGCCGGAACAATTCCTCTGCGGTCAGGTCATTGGGCGCAACCGGGAACAATTCGCCGATCAGTGGCAGTCCGCAGGCGCGCTTGGCCTCCACCAGGCGCGCGAAGTGCTCGATGTTGTCGCGATCCACGCTCTCCTGGGCCATGGTCAGAGTGAAGGTGGCCACCCCCAGGTCCGCTCCCATC
>CAZTZN010000062.1:0-18700 GCA_964617715.1 uncultured Armatimonadia bacterium
CCACCACCTGGCACGTGCGCAGCTACGGGCTGTTCACCGCCAACTGCTGGGGCTACTCGTACTTCACCGGTGACCAGTCCAGGCGCGGCGATTACACCATGCCGCTGGGCGACTCGCTCAACTTCGTCTACCGCGTCTACGTTCACGGCGGCGACGCCGCCGACGCCAGGGTGAGCGAGCGCTGGTTCGACTTCGCCTACCCGCCCAAGGTCACAGCGGTCGAGCAGTAGCAGCAGCCCTCGCACGGCGCTCATCCAACGGCCGGGCCGGCGGCCTCCGGCCCGGCCGTTGCCCATGCAGGCGACAGAGGAGACCACCATGACCTCGCGCGAGCGCGTGCAGACCACCCTGCGCTTCGAAGAGCCCGACAAGGTCCCACTGGCCGTCTACGCCATCGACTGCGACACCGCGTCGCGCGTGCTCGGGCGGAAGACCTTCATCCGCGACAAGGCCGGACAGCGCATCGCTTTCTGGGAGGGCCGGCGCGATGAGGTCGTCGAGTCGCTGAAGATCGACATCCCGGAACTGTTCGCCAAGCTGGATATCATCGACCTGATCTACCTGAGCAAGATCACGAGCGTGCCCCCGCGCGACTACGAGCCCGAGCAGGTGCGCCGCATCGCCGACGGGGTGTGGGAGAACGCGGCAGGCAACACCCTCAAGTACTCGCCCGTCACCAACCAGATCGCGCAGGTCAGTCATAAGACCAACTGGGACACCGAGTACTCGCTGGAGCAATTTCCTCTCGACCCTGAGGTCACCCCCGAGGACGAGAGCGTGTGGGAGGTCTACGACCACGTCCTGCCGCTGCTCCCGCCCGACAGGTACGTGATCGGCCCCTACCCGCTCGTGCCCCAGCATGTCATGCTCGGCGGCTGGGAGCGCGGGCTGGTCGAGATCGTGACGCACCCGGAGATCGTCGAGCGGGCCATGCAGTCGGGCATCGCCCGCGCGCGCAAGCAGCAGGCCCTGTGGCAGATGCGCCCGTGTGACGGCATCATGGCCGAGAGTGATTTCGGCCACACCACGGGCACCTTCGTGTCGCCCGCGCACTTCCGGCGATTGTTCCTGCCCGCGGTCAGGTTCAACGCGCAGAGCGTGCACGCACTTGGACGCGACTTCTTCCTGCACTCGTGCGGCAACAACCAGCCGATCTTTGACCAGCTCGTCGAGGTCGAGATCGACTGCCTGCAGTCCCTGCAGCCGCAGGCGGGCATGAGCCCGGCGATGGTCAAGCAGCGGTCGGGCAACCGCGTGGCCGCCTGGGGCGGCGTGGACGTGGCGAATCTGGTCGCCGGGACCATGGACGACGTGCGCCGGGATGTGCGCACCGCCATGGAGACCGCCAAGCGCGGTGGCGGCTTCATCCTCGGCGCCAGTCACTCCATCGCCTGGGGCACGAAGTACGACAACTTCATGGCCATGCTCGACGAGTTCGAGAAGACGCGGGACTACTGAGCACGACAAAGTGTATTGACATATGAGCATGACAGGCGTAGAACAGGGGGGCAATCGATGGCTGTCAAGGAATGGTGAACAAGCCGCGGTGCCCGCCGGCATATGTGGGACAGGCATGGGGTTACCGGGATGAAGTGGAAGAGATCCTCATGCAGAAGCCTGACCTGAAGCGTACCAGGACCGTCCGCGGTGAGAGAAGGTATTTCGTCGAGGGACGAACGCAGGGTGGCCGCCGACTCACCGTGGTCTTCGCGCTTGAGGGATCGGTAGCGCGCGTCGTGACAGCATATGACACCCCGACGAGGTAGGGAATGATGGCCGGGAAGAAGCTGCTGCCTGACTTCAAGTCAGAAGAAGAAGAGCTGAGGTTCTGGGAGACTGCTCGTGTTGAGGATTATGAGTGGGAGCCCGCGGATGACGTCACCTGGGACCTGCGCCCGGAGAAGAAGAAGCGCGTGACTATCCGCCTCGAGCCGAGCATGATCGCACAGCTCAAGGAGATGGCCGAGGAGCTGGAGATGCCCTACCAGACGCTCACACGCGGCCTGATCCGCCGCGGACTGCGCCAGCTTCAGCAGGAGCGAGAGGGCCGCGCGGCCTCGGCGTAGGCCGCTACCAGCGCAGCATCACCCGCGCGTCGGCCGGAGGGCCGGTCGCCGGCACAGGTCGCCGGTTGCGCGCGACCTGGTCGGCGATCCACCAGCCCAGCGCCGCTCCGGCCAGCACTTGCGGAAGGTCGTGATCTCCGCGCCGCACCCGCGACCAAGCTACTCCCGCCGCCCACGCACAGGCGACCGCCCCCCACTCGCGATCCTCTTCAGCGACGCAGCGGGCGAAGGCGAAGGTCATGCTCGCGTGACCGCTCGGGAAGCCGTTGGTGACCTCGGGCCGGTTGGGACGCGGGCTGCGGATGGTGGCCTTGAGCAGGTGCGTGGCGGCGGTGGTGTAGGCGATGGACCACGCCGCCAGCTCGCCGATGTGCCGCTGTGCGGGGTCATCCGAGGCCAGCAGGGCGCCGGCCGCGACCCCCGGCACCACACACCCGTAATCCGACAGCATATCGGCCAGGTCGCGCTCGAAGGACGCTCCCGGTTCGGCGGTGACGTCATCCGCCTGCACGGGCGACAGGCGCAGATGCACCGCCGCCGGCGCCTGGAACGTCGAGCAGCCGCCGTCCGGCTCTCCCCACGCCACGGCCACCGCGAGCGTCATGGTCAAGATAACGCATCGATGCCTCATCGGAGACGCGCTCCCCACGGCCCGTCTCTTGCCTGCGGGTGGGCATTTCGCGGCCGACAGGCCCCGCTCCTGCGCCCCGCGGAATGCCCGGCAGGAGGCCGCGCGCACCCCGGCGCGGAAGCATTACTCACGGTGCATGATTGCGCGGAGGACGGGGAGGTCGTGCGATGCGTGCGTTTCTCGTCGCGGTCGTGACCGCGACGGCGCTTGGCGCCTGACGGCCTCTCATGATCCGTCTGCAGCATCCGAGAGCGCGCGACGGTTGGCGCCGGTGACACCACGCAGCGCTTCGCCACGAAGGCAGGCGCGCGCGGACTACTACCGGCAGCTCGGCCCGGCCCCGGGGCATCTCCGCCTGCCACACATTCCCCGGGCCCTGAGCCGCACGGGAGGCAGATCATGAACGCGCTCAACATCGGCCTGATGGGGCTGGGATACTGGGCGAGCGACGCGTATGCGCCGGTACTGGCCGAGCGCGATGACGCGCGGGTGATCGCGGTCGCGGCGCGCAGTGAGGCGACCTTCGCCCGCGCCCGCGGGCTGTTCGGCGATGCGATAACGCAGTACACGCGGATCGAGGACCTGGCCGCCGACCCGCAGATCGACGCGGTCATGATCGCGCTTCCCAACCGCCTGCATGCCGACGCGGCGCTCACCGCCATCGCGGCGGGCAAGCACGTCTTCGCCGAGCCGCCGGTGGGCTTTGACGCCGCCGAGATCCGCGCGGTCTTCGAAGCCGCCACGGCCTCCCCTGCAATCTTCCAGACCGACCTGGAGCTGCGCTGTACCCCGGCCATGGACTTCGTGGCACAGCAGGCGGCCACCGACGCTCTCGGCGACGCGCTCATGGCCAAGGTCCGCCTGTGGTGCAGTTGGGGCTACGGCGGCGGCGAGTGGCAGGTCAAGGCCGAGGACCAGGGCTTCTTCCTGTGGCTGGGCTGCTGGTATCTCGACGTGCTCGACCGGGTTTTCGGGGCGGCGCCGCAGCGCGCGTCGGTCATGGGCGGGTGCTCGATGAACGGCGACCTGATCGACCACGCGTGGGCGACGCTGGAGTACCCCGATGGCCTCGGGCAGTTCGAGTTCTCGCTGGTGGTGCCCGAGAAGCAGCGGGTCACCGTCGGCGTCGCCGGGACCGAGGGAGAGATCGAGGCCGATCTGTGGAGCGGCGACTGCCGTTGGCGCAAGCGCGGCGGGGACTGGCAGGCACGCGCCGTCCCGCCGTCGCAGCCCGTGCACGGCTTCGCCGGCATGCGCGAGTCTATCACCGAGTTCCTCGCCTGCGTGCGCTCGGGCGACAGGTCGGCCTCGAACCTGGCCGCCAGCCGCCGCGTGCATGCCGCGGCGCTCGCCTGCACGTGCTCGGCCGAGACCGGCGCGATCGCGACGGTGGAGCCGGTGTGAACTACGCGCCCTCCGAGGTCGTGTCGATGGGCAGCATCCCCTCCAGCACGCGGCCGGGAAGGTAGAGCTGCACTGTGGCCTCGCGGTCGCGCAGCGGCAGGTTCGGCCACGCGTTGAGCGGGAGCGTCAGCTCGATCCGTCCGTCCGCATCCGTCTGCGCCGGGATGCGCTGCGTGCGCTCGCGCTCGAGGAAGTAGGGCCCCGCCGCCGACCACTCGCCCGCCACCCGATCCGCCACCGTCGCCACGAAGCGCGCGCGGTAGGGCTCGCCCTCGGCCTCCGGGTCAAGCAACTCAGCCGCGATCTCCTCAACCACCTCGGCCTGCCACGCGGGCAGCTCGCCGGTGATCTCGATGAAGGTGGGCAGGGAGCCCACCAGCGGCTCGTCGAGAGCGCCGCCGTATGTGTCCCACACGCGCGCGCCCGCGCCCGCGAGTCGGCGCACGGTGCCGTCGGTGGTCCAGGCGATGACCAGCGAGCGCTGGCCATCGGTCCACAGGTGGCCCTCCATGCCCTCAGGCATCTCGATCTGCCCTCGCGGCCGCGCGTCGCCGATGAGCGCGTTCATGGCCGCGATCGACACCCCGTGCGGGGTCAGCGAACCATCGTGCTCCCAGACGCTCATGTAGCGCGTGCCCGGCGGCGGCCCGGGATAGCGCCCGTCATAGCGCAGCCATCGCTCCGAGCGAGCCCATGACAATGAGCGCACCGCCCAGATATCATACTTGCGCGTGTTGGCCGCGGTCTCGTTCCAGGGCGCGACGCGCTCGGCGTTGATGGCGGCGTAGCGCGTCGCCAGCGGCTGCACCGGCGCGAAGTCCACGGTCCACAGCGGCTTGCCGGCACGCGCCTGCCGCCCGCGCGCCTCGCCCAGTTCCCGCGCGAAACGCCCGATGTAGGTGTACTGGGCGTCGTAGATCTCCGGCGTCAGCAGCTCCAGCAAGCGCGCGCGCCAGCTACTGTCGGTGCCGGTGTGTACGAACACCACGCAGTCGGGGTCGGCACGATGGGCCGCGCGGTACGCCGCCGCCTGCAGCTTGAGGTAGTCTTCGGGCGAGTAGCGGTTGGTGCCCACATCCGGCTCGTCGATGATCAGCCAGTGCTTCACGTAGTCGCGGTAGTGCTCGACCAGCGCAAAAACGAACTCCTCCCACTCGTCGAGCGCGAACCAGCCCATCGGGTGCCGGATCCACTCACCCTCCCCCGGCCGGTCGTGCATGACCCACTCGGGCATGTTGCTGCGGTTGGTGTTGATGTTCGCGCAGATGCGGATGCCGAACTCGCGCGCCAGGGCGATGTCGCCATCATGGAAGATGAACACGTCGTCCTCGGGCTCGACGTAGCGCCACTCGGCGAAGTGCCCCGCGCTGGAGAGCGTGTTGGTCCAGCGGATGCCCGCGTTGGCCATGGCCGCGAAGCACTGGCGCGAGTGGGAGGCGTAGAGCCCGACCGGTCCGTCGCCCACCCCGCGCGCGCTTGGGATGACCGAGTAGGTGAGCTGTCCGCCGTAGGG
The DNA here is from genome assembly GCA_964617715.1 of uncultured Armatimonadia bacterium. Taxonomy (GTDB): domain Bacteria; phylum Armatimonadota; class Zipacnadia; order Zipacnadales; family UBA5352; genus JALGVA01. The sequence continues at coordinate 5,615 of CAZTZN010000062.1, forward strand.
CTCGGCGCCCTCGGACTCGACCAGGTAGGCCACGCGGAACGCGCCCGTGGAGTGCGGGCCTTCGTGCAGCGGGACGGTCGCGATCCCCTCCGCAGGGGCGGTCACCTCGACCGTGTTGCGCTCGATGACGCGTCCGAGCGCATCGTGCACCAGGTAGCGCAGTGTCACCGGCGTGTCCGCATCGTGGGCGCGCAGCTCGAAGTGAAGCGGTACGTCCTCGCCCTCGCGCCAGATGCGCCCGGCCCGGCCACCTGAGCTGAGGCCCACGTCGGCGCCCGACTGCGGCGCGTAATCGGTCAGGTCGCCTCGCTCAAGCTGCGCCGCGTCGATGAACACCTCACGCGCGCCGTCGGCGCTGAAGGTCACGAAGAACTCATCGGTCTCACCCGGGGCCTCGACCGTCGCCGAGATGCGCTGCCAGTCGGGGGAGCCCGCGAGTTCGAAACCGGCCGTCCGGCCCTTCAGGCCGATGGCCCCCGAGAGCGGGCCGTCCGTGCGTACCCACAGGGACGCCGAATAGGTGGCGCCCGGCTCGGTCTGCACCGGTGCCGCGTAGATGCCGTCGTAGGTGTACCAGCGCTCGTCGAGGAAAGCGCGCCGGTCGCGCAGCAGGGGCACGCGCAGGCAGCGTTGGCCCTCGAAGGGCGCCTCATCGCTGAGCAGCTCATCGGTGAATGCCCACTGGCTCTGGTAGCCCGCGCGCCAGCCATTGGTGGGCGCGACCTCGAAGCCTGAGTTCACCAGCATGTTGCCCCGAGTCTCGGGGCGCGCGGTCTGCTCGGGTGGAGGCACGAAGCGCCTGACCAGCCGTGTGCGATTCCGCTCGAAGTAAGTGCCGTCCTCCGGGTCGGTGGAAACAAGGATCGAGTCGACGATCACCCGCCCGCCGGTGCAGGCGACCGCGATCTCGATGCGGTCGGCGGGACGCTCGGTCTCCAGCTCGAAGGGCAGCCAGTTCATGTTGTCGTCGAGCCGGTCGGTCGGGTAGCGCAGTGACGCCTGCGCGCCTCCCAGGCGTACGGTCATGGTGCGCGTCTCGCGCTCGCCGTCGGAGGCGTAGACGCGCACGAACACACGCACGGTTCCGGTCGGAACGCTCGTCGCCAGCGGCGCCGACAGCGTGCCGGTCCACGGCCCGTCGATGATGTTGTAGGCAAAGCGGTCGCCGATATACGAGCTGAGCGGGTTACGGTGGACCTTGAGGTTGTCGAGGGCGCAATCCTCCGCCTCGATAAACTGGCGGAAATGCCCGTCCTGGGCGCAGGCCAGCGCGCCCGCGCACAGCATCACCGAGAGCGCCGTGATCGTTCGCATCGCCATCCTCCCCGACCCGGGGCGTGCCGTTCTCACGCGCAGCTTCATCGGGCGGGCGGTCCGGTCCTGCCCGACTCCGTGCCTGCGTCATTGACAGCGCCGGCGTGGCTGTGTAGCCTTGGCCTGCCGCCAGCGCCGCTCATGCCGAGGACGTCTCGCCCATGCCCGACAGGGACGATCAGCCCAGGCTGCCCATGGATGTGCCCGAGCGCGTGCCCGCGCGCCGGGGTCGGCGGCGTCGCGATCGGGGCTTCCCCCGCAGGCCCGCCGCGCCCCGCGCGCTCATGCAGCCGCCGGTCGTGCAGCGGTGCGGGATGTGCGGACGCAGGGAGACCGTGCTGGGCGACGCGGTTGTCTGCCGCGGCTGCGGCAGCTTGATCCTGCGCGACAATGACGACGAACAGTAGCCCCGCCCCGCCCACTTGAGGTATAATGGGAGCCGCAGCACTCATCGCACCCACGGGGAGTTCTGACGGCGGACTCCCGGGAGAAGCCCTCCGGGCTTCCACATCGCAGCAGCAGGTGCCACCAGTGGATAACGGAGCCAAGCTCAGACTACTGGGCGAGGGCGCTCGCTTTGATGTGAGCGTCCCGTCCACCCTCGCCGCGCAGACCGCGCTGGCCGACCGGCCCGGCAGCATCTACGAGGCGCTCTCCGCGGATGGCCGCCGCGTCCGGCTGCTCAAAGTCCTTCTATCCAACGCCTGCCGCCACGACTGCCTGTACTGCGCCACGCGCTGCAGCCGCGACATCCCGCGCGCGAGCTTCCGCCCCGAGGAGCTGGCGCGACTCACCGATGAGCTGACACGCGCGGGCCTCATCAGCGGCCTGTTCCTCTCATCAGGCATCGTCGGCGACGCCGACAACCAGATGGCGCGCATGATCGAGACCGTCGAGTTGCTGCGCCACAAGTATCAGTACCGCGCCTACGTCCACCTCAAGCTCCTGCCGGGCGTCTCGGAGGCCGCGGTGACCACCGCGCTCGGCCTGGCCGACCGCCTCTCGGTCAACCTCGAGGCCCCGGGCCCCGAGCGGCTGTCTGCCCTCTGCCCCGGCAAGAACTTCGAGCGCGACCTGGTCCGGCCGCTGCGCTGGGCGCGCCGGCTGGCCGCGCCGGGGCAGCTCCGCGCGGGCCTGACCACGCAGTTCGTAGTAGGCCCGGCGGGCGAGAGCGATCGCGAGCTGATTGCCACCGCCTGGCGCCTGGGAGTGGAGATCGGCCTGGCGCGCGCCTACTTCAGCGGCTTCCAGCCCGTCCCCGACACCCCGCTCGAGGGCGTCGAGCCCACGCCCGCCGGCCGCGAGCATCGCCTCTACCAGGCGGAGTTCCTGACCCGCGTCTACGGCTTCACGCCCGACGATCTCGTCTTCGACGAGCAGGGCATGCTGCCGCTGGACCTCGACCCGAAGATGGCGGCGGCGCTGGCGCACGAGGAGGACTTCCCGATCGAGGTCAACAGCGCGGAGCGCTCGCAGCTTCTGCGCGTACCGGGCATCGGGCCGACGTCGGCCGAACGCATTCTGCAGGTGCGCGGCCGGCACAAGCTCACCGCGCTGCGCCATCTGCAGATCCTGGGCGTGCGTACCGACCGCGCGCGCAACTTCGTGACCCTCGCCGGTCGCTACTACCCGCGCGAGGAGCCGGCGCTGCAGCTCTCCATGGGCCTCTGAGGAGCGTCAGTCCAGAGGGAGCGCCCCCGGTTCCGAGGTGATGGGCCGTCGGGCGGCCTCCCCATCCAGCCAGCAGCCCGGCGCGATGCCCGCCAGGCGCTTGCGGGCGAGGGCCACGTAGCCCTCGTCGAGGTCGATTCCCACGCAGCGCCGGCCCAGCTTTCTGCACACTGCGGCGGTCGTGCCCACCCCCACGAACGGATCGAGCACCAGGTCGCCGGGATTGGTCGAGGCCTCGACCACCATGCGCAGCAGCGCCTCGGGTTTCTGCGTGGAGTGCGCCTTCTGCCCGTTCTCGTCACGAAGCCGCTCCGCGCCCGTGCACACCGGCTCGCGCACGTACCAGTCTGAGCGCATCTGCTTGCCGTCGTTGTAGCGCTTCATGTCCTCGTAGTTGAAGGTGTAATCCTTGCGCTCGCGGTCGCGGACGGCCCAGATGAGAGTCTCGGTGGCATTGGTGAAGCGCACCCCGCGGAAATTGGGCATGGGGTTGGACTTGATCCAGACGACGTCATTGAGTATCCAGAAGCCCAGGTCCATGAGCACGCGGCCCACGCGGTAGATGTTGTGGTAGCTGCCGATCACCCACAGCGTGCCGTTGGGCTTGAGGACGCGACGCACCGCCCTCATCCATGCCTCGGTAAAACGGTCATAGGCCGCCATGGACTCGAACTGGTCCCAGGCCTCATCGACCGCGTCCACCTTGCTGCGATCGGGGCGATAGAGGTCGTTCTGGAGCTGAAGGTTGTAGGGGGGGTCGGCGAAGCACATGTCGAAGCTCTCGGGCTCGAAGCCCGCGAGTACCTCGACACAGTCACCCTGGATAACCCGCTGGTCGCGCCCGTCAGTCACCGGTGGGGCCCTCCCAACCGAAGTGCCGTCGCGCGTTGGCCGCGGTCTCCCTCATCAGCTCGGGCACGTTCTCAGCGCTGTTGGTCTCATACATGAGCGGGCCGGCGTAGCCGATCTCATCCAGCAGCGCGGTGAACTCCGCCCAGTCGATGACGCCCGCACCCGGCATCTGATGGCGCTCCTGCTCGCCATCGTTGTCGGAGATGTGCAGCGTGGTGATGCGCGACCCCAGCGTACGCACCGCCTGCGCCAGCGGCTCGGCCAGGTTCGCGTGGTTGGTGTCCAGGCAGACTCCCACATCGCCGTCGCACACGCTCAGGAACTCCAGGATGTGCCCGCTGTCGTTGCACAGGCGCGGCTTGTTGGCGGGCAGATACTCGAGCGCCACCTGCACCCCGAGTTGCGCGACACGCTTGAGCAGCGAGTTGATGCTGCGCAGGCTCTCGCGCCAGCGCAGTTGCCGCTCGTCACCATCCTCCGACGACAGCCCCGCGTGCACGACCACCATCCGCGCCCCCAGCGCACGCGCCACCTCGGCCGCGCGCTCCACTGCGGCCACCGATGCCCGCCGTTGCGGCTCGTTCAGCGAGCTGAGGTCCACCTCACCCCCGAAGGGCGCGTGCACCGACCACAGCCCCAGCCCCAGCTCGCGCGCCATCTCGCCCACGCGCTCGACCGCCGCGTCCTGCTCATACAGCTCGCCGCCCGCCGGCACATACACCTCCAACACCTCGATCCCGGCGGCCGCGGCCGCCGCCAGGCTTTCGCGCGTCAGTTGTTGTCCGAGCATCGCGCTGCTGATGCCAAGCTGCCTGTGCATTCCGATACGCTCCTGACCATATGATGCCCGATGATCATTGCCGGGCCGCCATGAATCACTGAAGGCAGTGTATCCGCAGGAGGTCATTTGCTCAACTCCCGCGAATTGTCCTTCATCGGCCGTTCCCGCCGGAGCCCTCCGTCAGTGCACTGACCGGTGCAGGCGGAGGGATTGTGCATTGCACCCGGCCGGTGTCGGGTGCGATGGCGCGACCACACCCGGCCCGACCGGAGGCTGGTGAGGTATGAGATCGCATCGGGCCATACATTCTGTCATCGCCGTGCTGCTCATGACGCTCTCTGCACTCTGCACTCACGGCGCGTACGCCCAGACGCCCGAAGAGCAGCAGGCTCTGATGGCGGCCGATCAGCTCAGCCTCGCCTTCAGCGTCGCGGCCCGCACCGTCATCCCGGCGGTGGTCAACATCAACACCACCACCGTGATCCCCGGCCGCTCGAATCCGCTGCTGCGCGAGTTCTTCGGCCGCGAGTTCGAGGAGATGCTCGGGGGACGCGACCGCGAGGTGCACAGCCTCGGCTCAGGCTGCCTGATCTCCGCCGAGGGCCACATCATCACCAACAACCACGTGGTCGCCGGCGCGACTGAGATCGCGGTCCGGCTGGCCGACGGGCGTGAGGTCCCCGGTGAGGTCATCGGCGCCGACCCGGCCACCGACCTGGCCATCGTCAGGATCGAGGGCGACGGCCTGCCCTGGCTCAGGTGGGGGGACTCGGCCGCGCTGCGCATCGGCGAGTGGGTGCTTGCCATCGGCTCGCCCTTCGGCCTCAGTCACACGGTCACCGCGGGCATCGTCTCCGCCACCGGCCGCAGCGAGACCGGCATCATCGGCTACGAGGACCTGATCCAGACCGACGCGGCCATCAACCCGGGCAACTCGGGCGGGCCGCTGGTGAACCTGCGCGGCGAGCTGGTGGGCATCAACACCGCCATCGCCAGCCAGAGCGGCGGCTCGGTGGGCGTGGGCTTCGCCGTCCCCAGCGCGCTGGCGCGGCGGGTCGCCCGCCAGCTCATCGAGACCGGGCGTGTCCAACGCGGATGGATCGGCGCCATCCCGCGGGACATCACCCCTGAGCTGAGGCAGCGCTACGGGCTGGACGACATCAGCGGCGTGTTCATCGAGGCTATCTACCGTAGACACCCGGCCATGGCGGCGGGCCTGGCGCCGGGCGACGTCATCACTCGGTGGGGAGACCAGGACATCACCTCGGTCAGCCAGCTCGCGCGACTTGTCGCCGCCTGCCCGGCAGGCGAGCAGGTGACCGTGACCTACGTGCGCAGGGGGCAGCCGTGCCAGACTGCAGTGACCGTGGCCCTGCAGCCCATCACGCGCGACGGGAGGCCAGTCAAGGGAATATGAACGAGAATCAGCACGGCTGCTACGTCAGCGAGCGCGACGCGAGGCGCGCACAGGCCGCAGAGGAGGCTCTGCGCCTGGCGCACGAGCGGAACGTCAAGTTCATCCGGCTGTGGTTCACCGACGTGCTCGGCTTCCTCAAGAGCTTCGCCATCACGGCCGAGAACCTCGAAGACGCCATCGAGAACGGACGCGGCTTCGATGGCTCGTCCATCCACGGCTTCGCCCGCATCGACGAGAGCGACATGATCGCGCTCCCGGACCCCAGCACCTTCGCGCTGCTGCCCTGGCGGGGCGACGAGGCGCCGGTGGCGCGCATGATCTGCGATGTGCAATACCCGGACGGCACGCCCTACGAATTCGATCCGCGCTACGTGCTCAGAAAGAACCTTATGCGCGCTGAGGAGCAGGGGCTGATCTTCTACGTCGGCCCCGAGCTGGAGTACTTCTACTTCCGCCGCCCCGAAGCGCCGCTGGAGACGCTCGATGATGGCGGCTACTTCGACCTGACGCCGCTCGACGTGGCGTCCGACCTGCGCCGCGACACCGTGCTGGTGCTCCAGGAGATGGGCATCAGGGTGGATTACTCGCACCATGAGGTCGCGCCCTCCCAGCACGAGATCGACCTGGACTACACCGACGCCCTGACCATGGCCGACCACGCCATGACCTATCGACTGGTGGTCAAGGAGGTCGCGCTGCGCTACGACGTATACGCCACCTTCATGCCCAAGCCGCTGGCCGACCAGAACGGCTCGGGAATGCACACCCACCAGTCGCTCTTCCGCGGTGATCGCAATATCTTCTTCGACCCCGACGACCCACACGGGCTGTCCCTTGAATGCCGGCGCTACATCGCCGGACTGCTCGAACACGGACGCGAGATCACCATAGTCACCAACCAGTGGGTCAACTCGTACAAGCGCCTGGTGCCCGGCTATGAGGCACCGGTCTACCTCTCGTGGGCGTTGCGCAACCGCTCGGACCTGATCCGCGTGCCCGGCTACAACCCCGGCAGTGAGAAGGCCACGCGCATTGAGTATCGCGCGCCCGATCCCGCCTGCAACCCCTACCTGGCCTTCGCGGTCATGCTCGCCGCCGGGCTGGAGGGCATCGACAAGGAGTACGAGCCGTGTCCGCCGGTGGAGGAGAACTGCTACGAGATGACGCCCGAAGAGCGCGAGACCAGGGGCATCGGCGCGCTGCCGAGCAGCCTGGGGGAGGCCATCGCCGCGGCAGAGGACAGTCACGTGTTGCGCGAGGCGCTGGGGCCGGAGCTGCACGAGAAGCTGCTCGAGAACAAGCGCATCGAGGTTGACCGCTACCGCCAGCAGGTCACGAGCTGGGAGCTGGACGAGTACCTGCCGGTGCTGTAGCCGACCGGACACGATCAGCGGAATCCGGTCCTGACGGGCGCGCACCGACGAGTGCGCGTGCCCAAACGCGGGCGTGGGCGCCCTTGCCCCCCACGCATGGACCGCGCGCAATCCAGCCGTGATGGGCACTGCGTGGCCGGTGCCTCGCTCGTGGAGGTCTTCCACCGCCCCCGGCGAAGGCACGCGCGCCGCGAATGACACGGACGCATGGAGGCAGACCGATGGCCGACCTGAAGATAGCCGTCATGCTCAGCAGCCTGCGCATGGACGCCGACGCGGGCTTTGAGAAGATCGCCGAGATGGGCGTCAGCGGCGTGCACCTGGGCGTGGGCGGAGGGCAGTTCCACCCCGACAACATGAGCAAGCAGGACCGCAGGGACCTGCTCAAACACCTCACCTCGCTGGGCCTGGAGATCTCCGCGGTGTCGGCCTGGGGCGGTGGGGTGCACCTCGAAGAGGACGACTGCACGGCGGCCCTCGCCGATGCGCGCAAGTTCCTCGAACTCGCCGCCGACCTCGAGTGCGGCATCTGGCAGGGCCATGTGGGCATCATGCCCGAGGACGTCAACGACCCCGGATGGGCCAACCATGTGCGCCATCACGAGGAGATCGCGAAGCATGGCGAAGCGGTCGGCGCCTGCCTGGCCATCGAGACCGGCCCCGAGCCGCCCTACGTGCTCAAGCGCCTGATCGAGACCGTGGGCAGTGACGCCATCCGCATCAACTGGGACCCGGCCAACCTGATCCTCTGGCCCGCCAGATATGCGCAGGAGGCCGGCGAGGAGTACGACCGGCAGAAGTGGATGGACCTCTATCAGCCGGTCGAGGGGCTGAGACTCGTCGGCGAGTACGTGGTGCACGTGCATGCCAAGGACGCCCTGGTGCACCCCGACGGCCAGCGTCAGGAGGTGCCCTTCGGCACCGGCTGGGTGGACTGGGACCGCTTCATCGGCATCCTGTGCAACGACTACGGCTACGAGGGCTACTTCGCCATCGAGCGCGAGGTGGGCGACAACCCGGTGGCCGACATCCAGACCGCCGTGGACTTCCTCAAGGGCTTCAAGGTCTGACGCGCCCGCCATGCCATCATGACGCCCCTGCGCGACTCTGCGCTCCCGGCCCTGCGCCGGACGGACGCTGTCGCGCAGGGGGCGAGCTGAGCCGGGCGGTGCCGGTTGAGCACAACCTGGCTGCCGTTTGAGTCCCCGGGTCCGCATACGCCATCGGCGGGCGCCGCGGGTTCAGTCCCTGCGCACCAGCTCGCGGTAGATCCCCTCGGCGGTCTCGGCCATACGCTCGATGGTGAACATCTCGCGCGCGCGGGCTCGCCCGCTCTCCCCCATCCGCTCGGCCATCGCCGGGTCGTCGAGGATCGCGCTGATAGCCTGCGCGAGGCCCTCGGGGTCACCGGCCGGCGCGAGCAGGCCGGTCTCGCCATCCACGATCACCTCGCGGATGCCGGGCGCGTCGCTACCCACCACGGGCTTGCCCAGGAACGCCGCCTCGATCAGCGCCACCCCCAGGCCCTCCTTGGCGACCGACGGCAGCACCACCACATCCATCGCCTGCATCACCGCGGGCGCGTCGTCCCGGTAGCCCGGCAGGCGCACGGCGTCCTCAATGCCGAGTTCCCGCGCCAGCGCGGCGAGCGCCTCGCGATCAGGACCCTCACCTACCAGCAGACAGACCAGGTCAGGCCAGCGTTCGCGCAGGATGGCGGTGGCCTCGATCAGATGGCGTTGGCCCTTCTTGGGCGAGAGGTGGGCGACCGCGCCGATGACCGGGGCGTCGGGCCACAGGTCGAGCGCCTCGCGCATGGCCGCGCGGCCGGGGAGCCCGTCAAACTGCTCGGGGTAGACGCCGTTGTAGAGCACGCGAATCATCGACGCGGACATGCCCTGTTCGACCAGGAAGTCGGCGACCCCCTGCGAGCAGGTGGCCACCAGGTCGGCGAGCATGAAGCAACTCTGCGCATTGAGCGCGTGCACGTGCGCAACGATCGGGATGTCTGCGATCTGCCCGGCCACCGAGCCCCACAGCCCGGCGGTCGAGAGGTGTGTGTGGATCACGTCGGCGCCCACCCGATGCGCCTCGGCGGCCAGCACGAAGGGCGCGAGCAGGTTGGCCTTGCCCGCGATGGGCAGCACGCGGGCCTCGAGGTCGCGCTCACTCAGCGCCGCGAGCAACAGGGGATTGCGCTTGCAGGCGAAGACCACGCGGTGACCGCGCTGCTGCAGACCGTCGGCCAGGTACACGGCCATGCGCTCGGCGCCGGAGTAGCGCGCCGGAGTGATGACCGTCAGCACCGTCAGCGGCGGCCCGCCGTCGGCGGCCATGCCCACGAGCACACCCTCCCGGCTACGCCTGGTCGCGCAGGAACTGCACGGTGCGCCTCAGGTCCTCGGCCAGGTCACCGCGCGGGCGACACTCCAGCGCCATGTAGCCTTCCCAGCCGATGCGGTCGAGCACCGCGAAGGCGGCGGCGAAGTCGGTGTGCCCGTGGCCGGGGGTGAAGCGGTTCGAGTCGGCGAGATGGATGTGCCGGACGTAGTCGGCGGCGTACTGCTCCAACGCGCCGGGGATGGTGTCCTCCTCGACGCTCATGTGGAAGAAGTCGGCCATGATTCTGCAGCCCTCGCTGCCGACCTTGTCGCACAGCGCGGCGCCGTCCTGCAGGCGGTTGAACCACCACTGCTCGTAGCGGTTCAGCGGCTCCCACAACACACACACGCCCTGGGCCACGGCGTGTTCGGCGATCTCCGTGGCGATGGCCGCCAGCAGCTCCATCTCCAGCGCCTCCTGATCCAGCAGCGGCGACAGGTCGGGGACGCGGGTGTACTGATCGGGGTTCATCTTCACCGCGATCAGCGGGGCGTAGATGACTCCGGTGGCGCCGAGCTGGCCCGCGGCGGTGAGGAAGTTCTTGAGGTCCTCGATGGCGAGGTCGCGCTGATCGCGCTCGGCGGCCATCAGCGCCCCCCGCCCGCCGCTGCAGATGGTGCTGATCGCGCAGCCGCTGTTGCGCGCGGCCTGCGCGATCTCGTCCACGACCTCCAGAATGTCGGGCCGCCCCGTCAACTCGATGGCGTCCAGTCCGGCATCCACCAGGAACTGCATGCGCTCTTCGTAGGTGTCCCCACGACCGAAGTTCTCGCGCGCCGACAGCTTCAATTCCATGGCCTTTCTCCTGTGTGACGACAGTACTGTGTGTCGCGCGAAAGCTCACTGCAGTGCCGCCGACATTCCTCTCAGCGAACCGCTCTCAGCCGATACGCTCCAGGATCGCGGGCAGATCCGCCCGGAACGCCTGCAACGCCCGGCCCCGGTGGCTGACCGCGTTCTTGCGCTCAGGCGACATCTGCGCGAAGGTCAGCCCGTCGGGCGGATAGTAGAACACCGGATCGTAGCCGAAGCCGCCTTCACCCTGCGGCTCGTGGGTGATGACGCCTGCGACGCGGCCCTCCCAGTGCCCGATCTGGTCCTCCGGCGCGCACAACGACAGCGCGCACACGAAGCGCGCGGTGCGTTCGGCGTCCGCGACACCCACCATCTCGCGCAGCAGCTTCGCGCACAGCTGCGCGCCGGTCGCGCCCTCGCCCGCATAGCGCGCCGAGCGCACACCGGGCGCGCCGCCCAGCGCATCCACTGTCAGCCCCGAGTCATCGGCCAGCGCCAGCTCGCCGGTCGCGCGCGCGACCGCCAGAGCCTTCTCGCGCGCGTTCTCGGCGAAGGTCGCGCCGGTCTCGGTCAGCGCGGGCGGGTCGGGCAGCTCCCCCAGATGCATGACCGCGAGGTCAAGGTCCGCGAGCAGCTCGCGGATCTCGCGGACCTTGTGGGGATTCGTGGTCGCCAGGATCAGCCGTCGCGCCAACCTTCGTCCTCACCTCGGTGGTCAACAGCAGCGGGCTGCAAGCTCGCCCCGCGCACGGAGGAGCCTTCGCCCCCGCGCCCTCGCACGTGCCGTTGCCGTCTGACTCTGCCGTTTGCTCCTCGCCCTACGGCAGCACGTCTCCCAGCACCTCGCGCTGCAGTTCGAAGAGCGACTGCAGGCCCCCGCGGGCCATCCGAATCATCTCGATGAGCTGTGCTTCGGTGAAGGGATCGCCCTCGGCCGTGCCCTGCACCTCGATGAGCCGCCCGTCGCCGGTCATGACGAGGTTCATGTCCACCTGTGCGCGCGAGTCCTCCGAGTAGGCCAGGTCGAGCATGATCTCACCCGAGACCACGCCCACCGAGATGGCCGCGACCTGGCCGGGCAGCGGCCAGCGCTTGACGCGGCCCTTGTCCATCAGCCAGCGGCAGGCGTCGGCCAGCGCCACCCACGCGCCGGTGATGGAGGCGGTGCGGGTGCCACCGTCGGCCTGCAGCACATCGCAGTCGATCTGGATCGTCACCGGCCCGAGCAGCCTGGTGTCGGTGACTGCGCGCAGCGAGCGGCCGATGAGCCGCTGGATCTCGTGGGTGCGGCCGGAGATGCCGACGTCGCCCGCGCGGCGCATGCGCTCGGCGGTGGCCCGCGGGAGCATCGAATACTCCGCGGTCACCCAGCCCTCCTCGGTGTTGCGCAGAAAGCCCGGCTGACGGTCCTCCACCGAGGCGGTGCAGTGCACTCGAGTCTGCCCCAGGGTGATCAGGCACGAGCCCTCGGCGTACTTGTTGATGTTGCGCGTGATGCGGCACTTGCGCAACTCGGCATTGTCGCGTCCGTCTTCTCGCAGCACGATCAGCCCTCCAGGCGAGCCTCGGCATCCAGTTGTGATATTGTTCGCCTCGCGCCGCGCAACTCCCTGCGCGGAAAAATGCCGGCGTGGCGAGAAGGCCGGTGGCGGGCGCGCGCAGAATTCATGCAGGTCGGCGGCGCACAGTTCCCGTCGGCACGCGATACACATCACCTTCCGGAGGCAGCAGCACATGCGAGACGACATCGACCTGCACCTGCACACCGCCCACGTGGGGTGTGCCAACGAGACCATGAGCGTGCCCGCACTGCTGGCGAGATGCGAGCAGTTGGGCTACACCCACATCGCCATCACCGACCACTACAACGGCCCGCACCACGCTGAGGCGCAGCGGGCGATTCGCGAGGATCTGCGCCACTACGAGGGTCCCCTGCAGATCACGTGGGGCGTCGAGCTGACCATCGCCGATGCGGCCGCGGGGACGCTGACCGCCGATGAAGCCACCGTCGAGGAGTTTGGATGGGAGTTCGTGATCGCCGGCCCGCACGGGCGCTACGGCGAGACCGAGGTGGATGCGATTATCGCTACCCAGCATCGGCTGATGCTGGCGACGCTGCGCAACCCGCTGGTGGACGCGCTGGTGCACCCGTGGTGGTTCAGCCGCGGGGAGTTCGAGCCGGGCAAGGAGATGGCGTGGATGACCGACATGAGCCGCTTCCCGGCGTGGCACGTCGAGGAGCTGGGCGAGGTGGCAGTCGAGACCGGGACCGCGATCGAGATGAACGCCGACGCCATCCTGCACCAGGAGACCTACACTCCGCGCTTCCACGAGGACTATCTGGCCTACATGGCGCGGCTGCACGAGCTGGGGGCGACCTTCACCGTGGCCTCGGACGCGCACGACATCAAGCAGGTCGAGTACGCGAAGAACGCGGCGCGCTTCCTGGCCGACGCGGGCGTGCCCGATGAGCGCATCGTGGTGCCGCCGGCGACGGAGCT
>CAZTZN010000062.1:18800-23053 GCA_964617715.1 uncultured Armatimonadia bacterium
GCGCCCTACCCCGGCGGCCAGGTCATCCTGCGCCCGCCCAGCACGTGCAGGTGCAGGTGCGGCACCTCCATGCCGCTGTCGGGGCCCCAGTTGATGACCGTGCGATAGCCCGATTCCGCCAGGCCCTCGGCTGCGGCGACCTGGCCCGCGACCACCAGCAGGTGCCCGAGCAGCTCAGCGTCGGCGGCATCAAGCTGCGCCATCCCCACGATGTGTGCGCGCGGGATGACCAGCAGGTGCGTGGGGGCCTGCGGGTTGATGTCGCGGAAAGCCACGCAGCGCTCGTCCTGGTAAACCATCTCGCTGGGGATCTCGCCCGCGGCGATCTTGCAGAAGATGCAGTCATCGGCCATCACAATGTCCTCCCGAGGCAGCATGCTCACCACCCGACCGACCTTCTCCGGCAGATTCGCGGCCACGGTCGGCACTCCCTTCCGCCGGGGGCTACTGCATGAAACGGCGGCCGTCGAGGCTGAGGGCGTCGAGGTCGTTGAGGATCGCCTCGAGGCCGAGGATCGTGCAGGACATCGGGTCGGGGGCGGCGACGAAGTTCAGCGCCAGCTCGTCGGACAGCAGTGCGGCGATGCCCCGGAGCTGTGCACAGCCGCCGGTGAGCACCGACTCCACGTGCGCGATCTCTTCTATCTGGCGCTCGGGCAGCTCGTCGAGAATCCACAGCACCTCGCCGATGGCCCGCATGAGCGCATCGCGCATCAGCTCGGCGATGCCCTCAAGCTTCTGAGCGTCCGCCGAGCCGGTCTCCTCGCCGGAGACGTCGGACAGGCGCACCTGCTCGGCCATCATCTCCGAGGTGAGCGCCCCCGCCATGATCTTGATGTCCTCGGCGCGCGCGCGGCCGATGCTCATGCGGTAGCGGCGGCGCACGTAGCGGCGGATGGCCTCATCGAGGTCGTCGCCACCGAAGTGGATGGCCTCGCCGGCGGCGATCATGCCCATGGAGATGACGCCGATGTCGGTCGAGCCCGCCCCCATGTCCACGACCAGGCGGCACTCAGGCTGGTCCATGGGCAGGCCGGCCCCGATGGCGGCGGCCAGCGCCCGCGGAACGGTGATGACCTCGCCGGCGCCGGCGGCGCGCAGCACGTTGACCAGAGCGCGGCGCTCGACCTGGGTGGAGCGCGTGGGCTGGCCCACCACGACCAGGGGCGCCAGCAGCGGCCGGTGGCCCAGAGTCTGGTGGATGAAGTGGCGCACCAGCAGCACGGCGGCGTCGAAGTCGGCGATCACCCCGCCGCGCAGCGGCCGCACCACCTCAACGTCGGTGACCTCGCGGTCGAGCATCTGCTTGGCCTCGGCGCCCCAGGCGATGGGTCGGCGCCGATCGGCGTCGAAGGCGATGACGGTCGGCTCGCGCACCACGACTCCGGCCTCGTGCACGCTGATGTGGCACGAGGCGGTGCCCAGGTCGATAGCCATCCGGGTTTTCCACGGCAGCAGGCGCATCACACGACCTCAGGCCCCTTGCCGACACGCCGGGGAGCAATGAACAACAAACGACCGGATACGGTCAGAGAGTGTAGCACAGGCCCGCCTCAGAAGGCAATTCTGACGGGGTGTCCAGACCCGGGTGTGCCCGCAGATCATCGGTGGCGGGCGAGGAAGAGGCGGGCGTGTGACTACCGAGGCATCGCGACCCGCTGCGAGCCCAGGGAGGTGATGGCCCCACTTTCACGTCGAGAGGCTTGGAGTTCAGCAGGTGATTATAGTATACTGTGACCTGTTTTCGTACCCGCGTCCAGCGGCGCGGAATTATGGATGGAGGTGCAAAGAGATGCGTCGTGGCTTCACGCTCATCGAGCTGCTGGTGGTCATCGCTATTATCGCGATTCTGGCAGCAATCCTGTTCCCGGTCTTCGCGAAGGCCCGTGAGAAGGCTCGCCAGACCAGTTGTCTGTCGAACCTCAAGCAGATCGGGCTGGGCGAACTGATGTACGCTCAGGACTATGACGAGATGCTGGTCTACCATTACCTTGGGCCCATCGCCGGGACGGTGACTTACCCCGGTGGCGCTGCCAGCAGCGGATTGATGTGGTACTTCAACATCTACCCCTACGTCAAGAACATCCAGATCTTCTCGTGCCCGTCCGACTCCTACAAGTGGAACGGCAACTACACCGGCGGCATCAAGTACGGCTACAGCCGCTACCTCGGCGGCAACAGTCTGTCCACCGTGGAGGAGCCGTCCCGGACCTTCATGACCGGCGACAGCGACTACGAGCCGGGGCAGTCGGCCCTGTCCTACGTGCTCTACTCGACCGCCAGCCCCCGCACGTACTTCGACGGTCGCCACAATGAGGGTGGCAACATGGTGCTGGTGGATGGTCATGCCAAGTGGTACAAGTGGACCTCGGTCACCAGCGGCCCGCACGACATCGCCGACATCATCTGGAACCCGTAATCGCAGCAGGATCTGAGCCCGCAGGCTCCCGCGCTCTCACCGGGCGCGGGAGCTTCCTGTTCTGACCGCCGCCCATCGGGACGGGCAGGAGCGCCCGCCGATCGCGGCGAAGTCGCCGGCGTCACGTCAGTCGGCGGTGGACCCGCGGGAGGCAGCGGATCATGGTCAGGATCGGCGTCATCGGCTGCGGTGGTATCATGCGCAACGCGCACTTCGGCCCCACGCTCGGCGAACACCCTGACGTTGAGCTGGTGGCCTGCTATGACCTGAACCCCGATGCGGCCGCGAGCTTCGCCGCGGACTTCGGCGGCGAGGCCGTGGGCAGCGAGGCCGAGGTCTGCGCGCGCGCGGACGCGGTCTACATCGCCATCCCCCCCGACGCCCACGGCCCTGCCGAGCAGGCCTGTCTCGAGAGCGACACACCGTTCTTCGTCGAGAAGCCGCAGGCGCTGGACCTCGGGCTGGCGCGCGAGATCGCCGACGAGGTGGCGCGGCGGGGCCTGATGACCATGGTCGGCTATCAATGGCGCTACACGCCGTCCGGGCAGGCATTCCGCGAGGCGCTCGAGGGCTGCACCCCGGCGCTGGTCAATATGTGGTGGCATCAGGGGACGCCTCGCATCCCCTTCAACCGCTACAAGCGCAAGTCCGGCGGCCAGGTGGTCGAGCAGGTGACGCACATCGTGGACACGGTGCGCTACGCGGTGGGCGAGATCGTCGAGGTCTTCGGCCGGCAGGCGAATGTGGTCCATCGAGGCGAAGCCGACTGGGAGAACGATGACGTGGGCGCGGCGCTCGTGCGCTTCGCAGGCGGCGCACTGGGGACCATCACCAACTGCTACGCCCTCACCGAAGGCGCGCCCGGGGGCAGCGGCGCCGAGGTGCTCGCGCCCGACCGCCGCGTGCTCTGGCAGGCAAAGGAGCTGACCATCCGCACCGCCGACGGTGAGGAGCGCGTCCCGCCCTTCGCGGGCCCGCCCCACCGCTTCGAGGACCTGGCCTTCATCGAGGCCGTGAAGACAGGTGACTCCACCGGCATCCTCTCTCCCTACGGCGACAGCATCAACACGCTCGCGGTCACGCTGGCCTG
Source organism: uncultured Armatimonadia bacterium (assembly GCA_964617715.1). GTDB lineage: Bacteria > Armatimonadota > Zipacnadia > Zipacnadales > UBA5352 > JALGVA01. The sequence goes on from CAZTZN010000062.1 coordinate 22,310, forward strand.
CGCGCAGTCGGGTGAGAGCGGCCGGCCGGTGGCGATCTGAGCGCCATGGCGAGGGGATGGTCGCGCGGGCCAGGGCCGAAACCGATGGGGAGGCGGACGATGCTGCGCCTGCGAGCCGACGACTTCGCAGTCAGACTCCCGTGGTTCTACCACGACCTGCCCTTCGACCCGCCGCAGGGGCACCCAATCGTAAGCTTCGAGGTCAACGGGCTGCCCCCGGACCTGGGCGCCTGTGCGGTGACGCTGCTGGTGTCCGAGCCCTGCGACTGCGTCGAGGTCAGCCACGACGGCCATCATTTCGAGCGCGTCCCGGTGCATCGCGACATGGTGCCGCTGCCGACCTTCGACCTGTCGCGGCGCATGCTCAGCCTCTACTTCCGCTCGGGCTCTCCCGACCAACGCTGCCCCATCGCTGAGGTGCTGGTGCATCCGCTGACGGCGCCGCTGTCGGAGGCGCGGGCGGCGCCCCTGTTCGAGGAGTACGTGCGCGACATCAGAGCCGACGAGAGTGCGGCGATTACCCGTTGGGACGAGTTCTGGCCGTTGCTCAACGAACGGCACTTCGGTCGCAGCGACCTGCGAGAGATGTTCAGAGCGCTGCTTCACTGGTGCGAGCGACGGCAGGTGACCGATCAGGCCGACCCGCATTTCGGTGCGATCTACTCTGAGGAGGACAAGTACGACTTCCGTGACGCGGCGGCCGCGGCGGTCGCCTTCACTCATGCCTGGCGCGACAACGGCGAC
>CAZTZN010000063.1:0-23001 GCA_964617715.1 uncultured Armatimonadia bacterium
ACCGCCGACGACAACGGCGGCGGCTCTGAAGAGCCGCCCTCCGAACAACAACGGCCACGAGAACCACGGCGGGCCGCGCTCGCATGAGCTGCGGCAAGGTCCTCGGGGAAGCCGCCCCGAGCACGCCGTGGGCTGCGCCAAGGTCCTCGGAGGGGCCGCGCCGAGCGCACACCGTGCGCTCGGCGTGAGATGAGGCGAGCAGCGCGAGCCTCATCTCAGTCGCCTGACCGGCCCGCCGTTCACGGCGACGTGTCGGACGGCGCACAGCCACGACCGGGCGGGCGCGCAGGCCCGCCCCCCGACAACGGCGACGACACCTGGACCACACTGATCACCATGACCGTGGACAGCACATCGCTTGCGAGGTTGGTGGCCGAGGCGGCACAGTTCGCCGTCGGCGCGCCGATCCGCCGCATCATCCAGGCGCGCCATGACCTGATCGCCCTCGAACTGGGCCGTTCGGGGCCGTGGGCCGGGCTGCTGATCGACTGGTCGGCGGAGTTCGGTCGCATCCACCTCGCCCGCGAGCTGCCCGCGCCCCTCCTGCGCGACGAGCGCTTCGGGAGCGTCCTCCGCCGGCAGATCCGCGGCGCGCGCATCGACGCCATCGAGCAGATCGACTTCGACCGTATTGTCCACGTGCGGCTGTCCAACTGCGAGCAACTCGGCCCGCGATCGCGGCGCACGCTGGTTGCCGAGCTGATGGGCCGCCACAGCAATCTCGTGCTCATCGACGAGGACGAGCGCATCGTCGAGGCCGGTCGCCACGTCACCGTGCGCACGAACCGCTACCGCGAGACGCTCCCCGGGCTCGCATATGTTCCTCCGCCCGACTTCGGCCGTGTGCCCCCGTGGACGGCCGACCCCGTGCAGATGCGCGCGGCCGCCGCCGCGGTCGCCGATCAGCCGCTGGGGCGCTGGCTGCGCTCAACCTTCCACGGTGGCAGCGATGAGTTCATCGCTGAGGTGTGCGCGCGGGCGCAGATCGCCGCCGATGCCCCCCTGCGCGACCTGTCCGATGGGTGGGCGGAGCGGGTCGCGGAGCAGCTTCACGCCATCCCGGCGGAGGCGGCGCGACCTGGCCCGGCGTGGGTGTACTTCGACGAGGCGAGCGAGGAGCCCGAGCTGGCGTGGCCCATCGAGGCGGCACACCTGGCCGGGCGCCGCCGCGAGCGCGTTGAGTCGCTGAGCGGTGCCATCGAAGAGCTGCAGGCCAACAGCGCCCGGGCGCAGGCCATCCGCCGGGCACGCGAGCGGCTGCTGGCGGCGGTGCGTGAGGGCGAACGCAAGGCCGAGCGCGTGCTGAGCAAGCGGCGGGAGGCGGTCGAGCGCGCCAAGCAGGCCGAACTGCTGCGCGAGCGTGGCGAGCTGCTGATGGCGTATCTGCACCAGGTGCCCGAGGGCGCCGACGAGGTGACGCTGCCGCGCTTCGAGGGCGAGGGCGAGTTGACGATCCCGCTGGACCCGGAGCACTCGGTGCTGGAGAACGCGCAGGCCTGCTTCAAGCGCTACAAGAAGGACGCGCGCCTGAGCGAGATAGCGCCACGACTGCTGGCGGCGGCCGAGCACGAGTTGCAGTACGTGCGGCAGGTGCGCACGCAGATTGAGACCGCCGAGGACCTCGACGACCTCGAGGCCATCGAGCAGGAGCTGGCGCGTGAGGGCTACCTGCCGGCGCGCGACCGCGAGAAAGCGCGTCCGGCGGGCCGACGACGGGGTCCGCGTACCACGCAGACCTCGGACGGCTATGCGGTGCTCTACGGGCGCAGCGGCACCGAGAACGATGAGGTGCTGCGGGCGGCGCGCGGTGACGATCTGTGGTTGCACGTCAAGGACGCGGCCGGCCCGCACGTCATCATCAGGACCCACTCGCGGCCGGAGGCGGTGCCGCAGAGCAGCATTGAGGAGGCGGCGCGGCTGGCTGCGGCGCTCAGCAGCCGGCGCCGCGAGGGCAAGGTCGAAGTGGACTGTACCCTGGCCCGAAACGTAACCAAGCCCCGGCGTGGTCGGCCGGGGCTCGCCTACTACCGCAATGCGCGCACGATCGTCGTGGACCTCACGCGATCCTGACGTCATTCACCACATCAGTGACGCCCTTCATGCCCCTGATGGTCTCTTCCATGTCTTCCAGAACTTTCTTCAGGTTGTCCGGAGCCCCGGGACGTCGGATGCGGGAGATCCAGCCCCCCAGGTAGACTACGTGGTTGATGAGCTTGAGATCAAGTCGCGACGTGTCCACATCGAACTTGGCGAGTTCGCGCATGACCCGCAACCGTGCTTCCTTGTCCTCAAGCGGCATCCTGCTCACCTCTCGGCGGCCTCAGAGTCCTTGCAGGTACCTGCCTGTTATTATACCCCAAATCGCGCGGATTAAGACACTATCTTCAAACGCCCAGCCAGAGTCTGGCGTACATGGCTTCAGGCAGGCCGGCGGCTTTCATCTGTTGTGCAGTCTTCGCGATGTCATAGCTCACGCGGCGGATGGTCACCTCGCCGGCCTCGTCATCGTAGACGGCGTAGCTGGCCAGCTCGTTGCCATCGCGAGGCTGTCCCACCGCCCCGGGGTTGACCAGGTAGCGGTGTCCGTTGCCAAGGCACAGGCGTCCGCCCGCGGGCACAGGATGCCCCGATGGAAGCCGGCCGTTGCTGTCGGCGATGAACCACTCGGAGTAGTGTGTGTGCCCGAAGAAGGCAATGTCCGTGGTCATGGCCGCCAGGCTGAGCAGCGCGTCGGCGGGACTGACGGTGTAGTGGTTGGGGTCGGGGACCGAACCGTGGCACAGGGTGAAGCGATGGTTGATGATCTGAACGGGAGGCAGTGAGGACAGCAGTGCGCGATTGTCCTCGCGGAGCTGCTCGGCGGTCCACAGGATGCAGGCGCGGGCCGGGGCGGTGAACCATTCGGCCTTGGCCGTGTCAACCGCGGCCTCGTCATGGTTGCCGCGGACGCAGATCGCGTGGAGATCGCGAATCACATCGCAGCACTGGTTGGGCCGCGCGCCGTAGCCGACGATGTCGCCCAGACACAGGTAGCGATCGATCGGATCATCGGCCAGGTCGGCAAGCACAGCCTCCAGCGCGACGAGGTTACTGTGGATGTCCGACAGTACCGCGTAGCGCAAGCGTATCGGCCCCCTCGGCGGTGGAATTCTCCTTCGGCCCCATGACGTCCTGCTCCTTCGTGTCAAGAAAACTTAATCGCATGACAATTTGTGTCGAGCGCAGTGCCGGCCCGAACTCACACTTGTCCGGCACGAGGCGTCGATCAAGTTGATCGAGCATGGCATCACCCAGGCTGCCGGTCGCGCGCCAGGCGTCCTTGAGTCGGCCCGGGGATGAGCCCGCGCGCCGCGCCAGCACGCACAACAGCGCCGGTCGCGCGCCCGGGGGGGTCGTCAGCCCCACCAGGTTCAGCCCGAGACGGTGCACCGCGATGGCCGCCCCCCACTGCCCTGCCGCGAGCCGCTCGGTGGCATCATCGAGGCGACCGATGCGCTCCGCCAGCGCCGTCACCTGGGCCTGCATGATCATGAAGCGGCTGAACACCAGCCGGCCCATCGCATCGCCCTCGCCCGCGGACGCCAGCTCCAGCAGCAGCGGCGCCACCATGCGCGCGGCCTCGTGATACTCCCGCGCGAGAGATCCCAGGCTTGCGATCTTCGCACCGTCCTCGCCCGCGACGTCCGCTGCCAACGCCGACGCCTGCGTCGAGATGGCCTCAAGTGCCGGCAGATCATCCGCCGCGCAACGCGCGGACGTCAGCGCCTCCAGCAGCTCGCGAGCGCCTGTCCTGGTGCTCGCCCGCAGCGATAGCGTCCGCGCGACCAGGTTCCCGCCGCGCGCCGCACGGTGCATCAGGTCCACGGTCTGCGCCAGCAGTGCCAGGTAGGCGACATCGGTCGGCTCGGGGTCGAAGGCCTGAGCCACCACCAGCGCCCGCTCGATCCGCGCGTCACTCCACATCGCGCGCAGCCGACGCCACGCCTCTGCCCGCGCCTCCCCGTCACGCGTCATCGCGTGGTCGATGGCGGCCTGTCCCGAGACCAGCGCGGCCACCTGCGCGTCGTCGAGCGCTGCCGTCATCTCACCGTCGCGGGCGCAGGCGAGCCCCTCGATGCGCGCCAGCACTTCCAGGCGTTGCGCATCGAGTTCACCAGGCAGTGGCCGCTCCAGTGTCTGGCGAGCCCGCACGAGCCGGCCGCGACGCAGGAGCGACCGCGCCAGGCCCAGGGCGCCCTCCGGGTCGTCGGCATGAAGCTCCGCGACGCGTTCTCGGATCCATGCGCCACGGCGCTCGGGGTGCGGGTGGGTGGCGAAGACGGTCTCGAGGTATGACCAGCCCGGGGCCGCGCCCAGGAATCGCGCCAGCGCGGTCGGATCGTAGCCGGCGTCCCAGGCGATGCCGGCGCCGACATGATCCGCCTGCGCCTCCTGTCGCCGGCTGTGGCGCAGGATATTGAGCAGCGCCACGCCCTGCACCAGCGGCACCAGGTCATCGCGGCCGACTTCGCGCACCAACTCGGTCGCCCCCAACCACAGCAGGTCACGTGCAATCGTGCGCTGAAAGTCACGATCAACCAGGTGCGCCAGCTCGTGGGCCATCACCGCGGCCACCTCATCGTCGCTGTGCGCGCTCTCCAGCAGCCCCGCGGTCAGGAAGACCCAGCCGCCGGGCAGCGCGAAGCCGTTGGCCTCGGGGCTGTCGAGGACGATGAAGCGGTAGCGCAGATCGTGGCGCGGCGTATGCTCGAGCAGCTCATCCCCCATGCGCCCGATCCACTCGTCGATGGGGGGCTGGCTGAGCCGGCCACGCTGGGCGATGAAGGCCCGGGCGAGGAAGTCGCCGATGCCCTGCTCGAGGTCGGTCTCTACGCCGGCGATGGCGGGGGCACACGCGGCGGCCAGCGCCAGAAGAATCAGCGCCCGGGTCGGCCGCCGCATCGCCGCCTGCACTTGCATCGTACGTGCATTATAGCGCACCGGCGGCGACGAAGGGAACGAAGGGCGCGGCGGCGACGGCGGGCAGGCGGTAAGGTCCGCCCTGCGGAACCGCCGTGTTGGAGGCTTTCCGAAGCTGTGGCAACGGCAGCGACGTCTCCGCCGCTGCCGTTGCTGTTGCCGTTGTCCTTGCCGTTGCCTGCGACTGGCGACCGGCGACTGCTACGGAACACGCCTCTCCGGCACGTCCTCGCCCTCGCTCGTGCGGCGGGCCTGGTCGCGCAGCAGCAGCGAGTTGATCGCGCTCACGAAGGCCTGCGCGCTCGCCTGGATCACGTCGAGGCTGGCCGCCTGGCCCAGCGCCTCGTCATCGTCCCAGTGCACGCGCACCGTGGCCTCACCGAGAGCATCGCGGCCCTGAGTGATGCCGCGCACACTGTAGTCGGTGACCTCCAGCTCGAGACCAACGATCGCGGTGATGGCATTGTAGACCGCGTCCACGGGCCCGTTCCCGGTGGCGGTGCGTGTGTGCATGCCGCCGTTGCGGCGCATGGTCACCAGTGCCATGGGCGTCATCTCCGAGCCGGTCACCGACTGCACGCGCTCCAGGTGCCAGATCTGCGCAACCGTCTCGGTCGTCGCCTGGCGCATGATTATGTGCAGGTCCTCGTCGTAGATGCGGCGCTTCTTGTCGGCCATGGCCACGAAGCGCTCGTAGACCTCGTCCATGTCCTCGTCGGCGACCTGGTAGCCCAGGTTCTCAAGGCGCGCGCGCAGCCCGTGCTTGCCCGAACGCGGGCCCAGCGTGAGCTGTGACTCGGTCAGGCCGACGTCCTCGGGCCGCATGATCTCGTAGGTCTGGCGGTCCTGGATCATCCCGTGCTGGTGGATGCCCGCCTCGTGAGCGAAGGCGTTGGCGCCGACGATGGCCTTGTTGGGCTGCACCACGAAGCCGGTGAGCATCGACACCATGCGCGAGGTGGCGATGATCTCCTGCGTGTTGATCGCGGTGTCGGCGTCGAACTCGTCCCTGCGGGTGCGCAGGGCCATGACGATCTCCTCCAGCGCCGCATTGCCCGCGCGCTCACCCAGCCCATTGATGGTGCACTCGACCTGTCCCGCGCCGGCGCGCACCGCCGCCAGCGAGTTGGCGACCGACATGCCCAGGTCATCGTGACAGTGTACGCTGATGACCGCCTGGTTGATGTTGGGGACGTGTTCAAACAGATAGCTGATGGTGTCGTACATCTGCCACGGCGTGGCGTAGCCCACGGTGTCGGGGATGTTCACCGTCTTCGCCCCGGCCTCGATGGTGGCCTCGACTACGTCGCGCAGGTACTCCAGCCGGGTACGCATGGCGTCCTCGGCCGAGAACTCGACATCGTCGCACAGGCCGGCGGCAAGCTCGACCGCATCCACCGCCATCTGCAGCACCTCGGCCTCGGTCTTGTGGAACCGTCGCTCCACGTGCACCTTCGACGTGCCGATGAAGGTGTGAATGCGCGGCTTCTGCGCGTGCTGGACCGCCTCCCAGCAGCGCTCGATGTCCCTGGGCAGTGCGCGGCAGAGGCCGGCGATGGCCGGGCCCTCGATCTCCTGCGCGATGGTGCTGACCGCCTCGAAGTCCTCGGGCGAGGAGATGGGAAAGCCGGCCTCTATAACGTCCACGTTCAGACGCGCGAGCTGGCGGGCGAGTTGCATCTTGGCGGCGGTATCCATGCTGGCGCCCGGCGATTGCTCGCCGTCGCGCAGGGTTGTGTCGAAGATGATAATCTGTCGGCTCATGGGTCTCTCCTGTGGAACTGGAGTGGAAGCTGGGTGCGGGTGCCGGGACGTCGCGGGAAGGCGGCCGGCACCGGGCCGCCGGCCCGCGCTCGCAGTGACAGGTCAAGGTCGGCGTCGTCCATGCCGCCACCTCCTCGCGACTGGAATGCGCATAGAACACGAAAAACCCCCGATCTCCGAAGAGACGGGGGCCTGAGGCCGTCCGCGGTACCACTCTTCCTGGCCGCACCGGGCAGCGTCACCCGGCACAACCCACTCACCCGGCACGGCGGGCCTACTTGATCCGCGATGCCGTCTTCCCTGATAACGGTGGAAGCTCCGGCGCCACCTACTTGAGCGACCGCCTGCGACCGCGGCCGTCGTTCCGCGCGCGACTCCGGGGCCAGTTCGGCGGTGTGCGGACATCGCCTCACAGCCTGGACCACCTGCGTGCGGTGATCACCGGGCGACTCTCTCGGGTCCGCGTACCCGCGTACTACTCCCCATCGCAGTCTTTGCCGCACATCCGTGCGTTGCGACCGATTGTGCGTGGAGTATACCGGCGCACCTCACGATCTGTCAAGAGGGCAGCGGCCACGGATGTGGACCCGGACTGCCGGTGGGTGATCCGTGTCGGCGCGGGCGAGGGCGCCCGCCACACACAATCTCCGGTCAGGCACGCCGCGGTCTCGGCGTCACTTGCGCGCGACTCCCGGGGGAATTCGCGTACGCGCGTCGAATACTTCAAGAGACGGCCGAATCCCCCCGGCGCGGAACCCTCACCGGGGGGAGGGAGTCTAAGGACGTGCGCATGATCACACAGAGCCCGCTCCCCGGGCCGGGACAGAGGCGAGTGGTACCGTGTCGAAGTTCAAGATCGCAGCAATCATCACAGCACTGACCGTGGCGGCCGGGATGGCCGTGGCCCAGGACTCCGCTAACATCGTCATCGCCAACACGGTGGTGGCACGGATACGCACCGGGGGTGACTTCGGCTCCATCTACGCCCGCGAGGCGAAGATCTCCCAGCGTATCGTGGATGCGCTCAGTTACGAGCTGGACGACATCTTCAGCCAGGCGCATGACGGCCCGAACATGAAGGTCTATCAGTCGGACGGGCGCTGGAGCCTTGCGGTGGGCGACACCATGCTCATCCAGGCCTACCGCGAGGATGCGAGCCCGCTGGGCATCAGCACCAGAGACCTGATCTACCAGTGGAAGGAGAACTTCCGCCGGCAACTTCCACGCGCGGTCGCGCCCAGCAAGGTACCGCAGTGGTGGAGGGACGAGCACCCCGACGCCGTGGCCGGCCCGGCGTCGTTCCGGAGCCACGGGTTGCCGGATGTGGACGTGCCGCTGGTGCGCGAGATCGTGGCGATCTTCGACGCGGTGCGCGCGATGAGCGCCGAGCAATTCGCCGCGGTCGAGGAGAATGTGCAACGCGCGCTTGTCAGCCGCATCATGACCTACCGCAACCCCGCCGCCGGTCCGCCGCCGGCGCGGATCCACATCCGCGCCAAGAGCGCGCTCCGGCGCGTGCGCGCGGTGGATGACGATAAGTACGCGGCCGAGAAGTACATGGTCGCCGGGCAGACCATCACGGTGCTGCGCGAGGCCTATCATGTTCCCACGGGCACCGGCCCCATCCCCAGGCAGCGCCCGCTGCCCGACTTCACCGGTGGCACGGTGCCGACCGAGGTGCCACCGGTCATCGCACCGCCACCGCCGCCGCGCATCGTTCCCGGCACGCCCATCCGCGAGGCCAGGCTGGCGACCGGGCTGGACGCCGACAATCGGCTTATCAACGTCGGTCAGGTGTTCCCCGCGGACATCGGCCAGCTCCTGGTCTTCGTGCACGTGCAGGATGCTCCGCCCAACACCATCGTCGGGGTAACCGTGCAGCACGGCCCGGGGGAGATCATCGGGAGACGGCTGCTGCGCGTGGCGGGCGAGAAGCGGCTGGCGGTGACCTTCTATCCGTCGCGTTCCGAGACGTTCCCGCCCGGGGACTACGAGTGCGCGTTGAGCGTCAACGGCGCAGACGGCGGGCTGATCCCGTTCCGAGTGCAGCCGATCGCGGCCAGGATGGAAGCGGGGTAGCCGCGGGCGCGCGGCCCGCACGGTCGAGGACAGGCAAGGCGACCTTCGCGTCGGGGCGATCGCCGATTCCTCCAGGTGTCCCGGCGCCGCCGGGTTGTCTGGTGGTTCGGGGCCGCGAGGGTGCTCGCGACCGCGGCGGACGGCATTGCCGACCGGCCGAGGAGGTGCGCCCCATGCCCGACAAGCTTCAGGCTCTCCGCCATCTGCTCGCCGCGTCGCGCTACGGCGCGACGGACCATCGCGCCACCATCCCCCTGGAGTTCCTCGATGCCCGGGCCGTGGCGGGCTGGCTCTACTGGAAGCTGTCGCAGCACGAGCTGGGCGAGGTGGACCCGGGCAGTGTGCGCCGCATCAAGGTGATCGCAGACGAGAACGCCCTGCTGCTGGTGGGCGAGAGCGTGGCGCTCGATCGGCTCGAGGCGCTCATCGACAGCCTCGACGTGCCGACCGCGGCCAGCATCTCGCTGTCATGCGTATCCGTCGAGACCGCGCAGCCCCAGCGCCTGCTGGGGGAGCCACGTACGCCGACCATGGTGGAGCTGCCCAACGGCTCGACGCTCGACCCCACGGGCGACGCCCTCGATGTGAGCAAGCTGTGCCCGGTCGCCCCGGACTTCGCCGACGAGTGCGTGATCGTCGTCAACCCCTACGTAGACCGCGACGAACTCGACGAGATGCTCAACGAGGGCGTGGCTGAGATGCTCTACGAGCCGCGCTTCGTGGAGCGTCAGGGGCTGGGGGGGGTCGTAACCTTCCAGTGCGAGCACGCCATGCCGTCGGGCCAGGCGGGCCTGCGGCTGGCGGCGCTGGTGGGCGACACCGGGCTGATCACCGTTCAGGTGAGCCTGCGCTGCAGCGGCGACGCGCCCCGCACACCCTCGGCGACCGTCCAGTACGTGGCCTTCCCGGGGCAGACGGTGGCGGTGGGTGTGATCCCGCGCATGGGAACCGTGGAGCGCATGACCGTGCTGCTGGTGACGGCGGATACCATCGACCGGCGCGCCCGTGGCCGCGCACATCAGATCGCCAGAGAGCATGCCCGCGGCCTGCGCCGCACGCGCAGGCCGCTGCACGGGTAGCGAAGGCGGGGCCGCCTGAGCCACCGATGCGCCCGCAGGAGACAAGCCTGCGCCGCAGCGAAACGGCCTTCCCGCCGCCTGCTGTGGCTACAGTCTCTGCTCGGCGTAGCGGTTGAGAACCAGCGAGATCGCCCCGCACGCCGCAAAGACCACGGCGAACACCTCGAAGGTCACAATCATGCTGCCGGTCGTGAGCCCCAGGATTCCGCCCACCACCGTTGCGGTCACCACGCCCAGGTCGCGCCAGGTGAACATCGCCCCGTAGGTCAGCGGCCGGCGCTTTTGCTCCGCCGAGGCGCCGATCAGCGCCGTGCTCACCACCGGCACCGCGCCGTTGAGCAGCCCCAGCATCAGCGCCGTGACCGCCAGCGCGGCCGGGTGCGCGACTACCAGCGGCAGCACCATGCCCGCCGCGCCGCCGAAGAACCCCAGCGCCAGCACCGTGCCGTGACTGAGGCGTTCACTCATCACGCCGGAGGCGAAGCTGAGCACCATGCGCGCGAAGGGGTAGAACAAAGTGGTGATCCACAGCCACTGCGCGCCGTGGGCGTTCTCCACGAAGTCGGTGAAGCTGCCCAACATGAAGCCAAAGGCCAGCGAGGCCGCGAACAGCAGGAAAGCCGCGATCTGTGCCTTGGCGCGGGACATGATTGACACCAGCGCGCTCCACGTGGGCAGCTCGGGCAGGGGCTCGTCCGGGCGCGGCAGCGACGCCATTATCCCCAGGCCCAGCAGCGACAGGATCGCCGCAGCGTCGTAGACCAGCCAGGTCATGCCCCGGGGCTGGCCGAACTCGAAGATCGTGCCCAGCACGATCACGCCCACGGCCCAACCCAGGTGAGTGGCGGCGTACAGCACGCCCATCCCCGTCCCATGCTTCTTCGCGCGATCGGCCAGCGACAGAATCTGCATGGTGGTGCCCATCCACATGGCGGCACCGCCCCAGCCCCAGATGGCCGCCGCCAACAGCGCCAGCGGGTAGCTGGGCACCCAGTAGAGACCGAGCATGGCCAGGGTGAAGAAGACGTAGGTCGAGGCGCCCACCAGGCTGCACTTCCACTGCGGCCAACGGCGCAGCAGATAGACGTTGCCGAGGCGAAAGATGGTCATGCTCAGGTAGACCATGGCGATGACCAGCGAGCGCTGCAGCCTGCTCCAGTCGGTGAACTCGTCGAGGTAGGGCACCAGCGACGCCTGCTGGGCGCCGGCGCCCATGAAGATGAGCAGGAAGCTGCCCGACAGCAGGAGCACGTGTGCACGTGTGGATATCCGGGGATGACGTGGCTGCGCGGCCGGCTGCATGAGGGCTCCTCGCGCGTCGTGCAGTGATGCCGTGGCCGGGAAGCTTCGCCGTGCATATCGTGGCGCCTCCTGCCCCACTCGGCGAACTCACAGAGGCGGTAACCATTCAATTACTATTGACAATAGTAGATAGACCGATATACTATCCGTGATAGTAGTTGCGCTGGCGCGAGAGAGGAGCTGACGACGATGCGGAGCACATGCGAATCGGTGTTCATACGACGTCTGATGGAGGCTGCGGCCTCAGTGTTGCTCGCGCTCGTTCTGCTGGCGGGATGCGGCGGCGGCGACGGTGAGTCATCGCCACCCACGCCGGAGCGGGCTCAACCCATCACCATGGCGCCGACCATGGAGCAGCTTCAGGCCGATCTCACCGCGGTCGGGAAGCCGCTGCCCGAGTTTCTCTCCGAGGGCGTGGTGATCCCCGACGCGGTGGGCGAGCAGATGATGACCCCCGCGAGCTACATGACCAGGCTGCGCCTCGGCCGCTGGCGCTACAACCAGAGATGCGCGCGCGGCCGCGTGCAGTGGTACGAATGCAACCTGACCCGCGCATGGGCCCTCACCGACGTGGTGGTGGCCGACGAGGGCGGCGACCCCGACCTCTATGTCTTCTCACCACTGCGGCCGCTGAACGGGTGGAACTCACTGAGGCTGGTGGGTTACAGCGTCGGAACCCGCGATGAGCAGGTGGGGAGCTTCTACCCGGGCCGCTTCGGCGGGCGGGGTCGGTTCATCGTCGCGGTCCACGCCTACGGGCGCCGTACGGCCCGCTACGACCTGATCATCTGGTGAGTAACCCGTCTCGGCCGGATCCTCCACCGCGCCCGCGCAAACCGCGCGGGCGCGGTCATGTGGGGACGCGCCGCACGACGTCGTCATCCTGGAGGCAGGTGCACCGGCGTCCGGGTCCGTACCGGCTGTCGGCGCCCACCGGCCTGTGCAGGAGAGTGCTAACGGCTGAAGCGGATCTGCAGGATGTCGCCGTCGGCCACGACGTAGTCACGGCCCTCGAGGCGCACGCAGCCGGCCTCCTTGCAGGCCGCGACCGAGCCCAGCTCATCGAGCCGCTCGAAGGGGATGACCTCGGCGCGGATGAAGCCCTCGTACATGTCCGAGTGCACCTTGCCCGCCGCCTCGCGCGCGGTGGCCCCCGACGAGATGGTCCAGCCATGCGCCTGCTTGTCGTTGGCGGTGAAGTACGTAATCACGTCCAGCAGGTCGTAGCAGGCACGGATCAGCCGCTCGCGCGCCGGCTCGGCGAGCCCGAACTCGGCCAGGAACTCAGCGCGCGTCTCCTCGTCGAGCTGGGCGATCTCCTGCTCCAGCGCGGCGCCGATGGCGATCCAGCGCAGGCCGGCCCTCTCGGCCACCTTACATGCGCCCGTGCAGGTCTCAGCGCGCAGGTCTTCCTCGCTCACGTTGAAGACCACGAGCAACGGCTTGCTGGTGAGCAGGTTGAAGCCGCGCAGCGCGCGCTCGTCCTCCGGGCTGAGTTCCATGTTGCGCACCAGCCCGCCTGCGGTCAGGTGCTCGTTCACGCGCACCAGCAACTCGCGCTCGGCGCTGGCCTTGTCCCGCGCGGACTTGAGTTCGGCCTCGATGCGCCCCAGCCGGCCCTCGACCACAGTCAGGTCGGTGATGGTCATCTCCAGCAGCAGCGCCTCGAGGTCGGCCGCCGGCTCCAGCGGGTTGCCCTGGTGGTCGAGCGCGCCGAAGCCCTGGATGACCAGGGCGTAGGCATCCGCGTCCCCCGCGATCTTCGCGAGGCCGTCATCGCGCGCGGTGTGCTCGTCCCCGCGGTGCAACGCCATCAGGTCCACGAAGGTGACCTCGGGCGGCACGCTCTTCGCCGAGCCGTAGATCTCGGCGATGCGCTCCAGCCGCTCGTCGGGCACCTTGACCACGCCCAGCCGCGCCTCCGCCCGCCCCAGGTCAGACGGGTCGGGTTCGCGCCCGGTAACCAGGTTGAAGAGCGTGGTCTTCCCGCCGCCCGGCAGTCCGATGAAGCCGACCTTCATGTTCGGCGCCTCCCCTGCGGCAGCGATGGTACACGCAGTCGGCACACGGCGCCCGTGCTACTCCACCAGCGCCGGCAACACCTCACGCAGTGCCGCGGCCGTGATCGGCCCCGCACGCAGCACCTGTGGCGGTGAGGCGCTCAGGTCCACGACCGTCGATGACACCCGGCCCGCGCACCGGCCGGCGTCGATCACCACCGCGACGTGTGCGAGCAACTCCTCCGGGAGTTGTCCCACCTCACACGCGGGCGGCCGACCGGTCACATTCGCGCTGGTGGTCGCCAGGGCGCCGCCGCACGCCGCAATGATCGCGCGCGCGCAGTCGCTGTCGGGCAGACGCAGGCCGACCGTCGCCCGACCTCCGGTCACCGCCGCCGGGACCTCAGCCGAGCGCGGCACCACCACCGTCAGCGCGCCCGGCCAGAAGCGCTCGAACAGGTGCTTCGCTTCCGACGGCGCGTCTCCTCCGCACAGCCGCAGGGCATCCTGTACCGAGGCCACCAGCACCGGTAGCGCCATGTGCTCCGGTCGGCCCTTGGCCTGATAGATGCGGGCGATCGCATCGGGGTTGCCCACATCACCGGCAAGGCCGTAGACCGTATCGGTGGGCATCACGATCAGCTCGCCACACGCTATGACCTCCGCGCACATGGCTGCGGCCTCGTCGTTCGAGGCCGGCGGCAGCGTCAGCATTCGCGGGCGGCCGGTCATCGCTCGCCGACTCCAAGCACGGCGGCGACCACGCGATCGACGCGGCCGAGGTCCTTGCGGATGATGATCTCGCGCGCGCTCAGCGCCGTGCGCATCATCTCGCCCACCTCCACCGCCTGGCCCTCCCCCACCTCAAACGCCAACGTGCGCAGAGCGGGAAGTTCGCGACAGCCGGCGATGATCTCCCGGTAGGCGCCCATGCCATCCGCGTCGAGGCCGATCAGCGCCTCCCGTGGCTCGTGCTCGACGATCTCGGGCATGAGTGCATCGAAGTCCTCCGGCCGGACGTAGGGCGGATTGCTCACGATCATCTCCACCCTCTCTGTCCAACCGGCCTCGTGCACCGGCTCGAGCCACGGGCCATGCGCCAGAGTCACGCGGTTCGCCAGCTCATGCAGCGCCACGTTCTCACGCGCCAGCGCCAGAGCGTCCTCCGAGTTGTCGGTGGCGAGCAGCTGCGCGTCGGGAAGCAGCTCCGCGAGCGTCACCGCGATGATGCCGCAGCCGGTGCCGATGTCGGCGATGCGCGTGATCTCCAGCTCGCCCGCCAGCTCAAGCGCAACGTCAATGAGCGTTTCGGTGTCGGGGCGCGGCACGAGGGCGCGGCGGTCGCACAGGAAGCGCAGGCCGTAGAACTCGGTGTCGCCGGTGAGGTACTGCAGGGGCTCGCGGCGCGCGCGGGAGACGATGAGGCCGTCGAAGGCCGCCAGCTCGTCGCCGGTGAGCAGGCGCCCGCGATGCATGGACAGATCAGACAGGCGCAGTCCCAGCACATGGGCGGCGAGGACACGCGCGTCGAAGTCGGGGGTGGGTACCCCGGCCTCCTCGAGGCGGAAGGTCGCGTCCTTGAGCGCCTGGGTGAGCTTCATGGCGGGGGCCTGCCCGGAAGCGGGCTTACAGCCTCTCAGCCAGCTCCGCAAGCTGGCGCTGACGCTCGTTCTCGCTCAGTGCGTCCAGCAGCTCGTCGATCTCACCGGCCATGACCGCGGGCAGATTGTGCAGCGTCAGGCCGATGCGGTGGTCGGTCAGGCGGTCCTGCGGGAAATTGTAGGTGCGCACCTTCTCCGACCGGTCGCCGCTCTTGACCGCCTCGCGTCGCTGCGCGGTGATCTCCGCCTCGCGCTTCTGCTGTTCGTGCTCGTAGAGCCGCGCGCGCAGGACCCTCAGCGCCTTCTCGCGGTTCTGCAACTGCGAACGCTCGTCCCTGGAGGCGGCGGTGATACCGGTGGGCTTGTGGGTGATGCGCACCGCGGTCTCGTTCTTCTGCATCGACTGCCCGCCCGGGCCGCCGGCGCGGAAGGTCTCGAACTCCAGGTCGCCGGGGCTCAGCTCAACGTCCACTTCCTCGGCCTCGGGCAGCACCGCCACCGTCGCAGCCGAGGTGTGGATGCGTCCCTGTGACTCGGTCGCGGGCACGCGCTGGACGCGGTGCACGCCCGACTCGTGCTTGAGCGTGCCGTACGCGCCCGCCCCCTGCACGTTGAAGATGATCTCCTTGTACCCCCCCATGGCGCCCTCGCTGACGCTCATGACCTCCACGTTCCAGCCGCGACGGGCGCACAGGCCGCTGTACATGGTGAACAGATCGCCCGCGAACAGCGCCGCCTCATCGCCGCCGGTGCCCGCGCGGATCTCGACGATAGCGTTGCGGTTGCGCATCGGGTCGGGCGGTACCAGCAGCAGCAGCAGATCGCCCTCCATCTCCGCGATGGCCGCCTCCGCCTGCTCCAGCTCGGCCTGCAGGAACGCGCGCATCTCGGCGTCCTCCGCGCTCTCAAGCATCGCCCGGGCGTCGTCACGCGTCTGCAGGTGCTCGCGATACTGCGCAAGCTTGGCCATCGCCGGCTCCAGCTCGGCGTGGCGCATGGACAGCTCACGCAGGAGGGCGTGGTTGCTCAGCACCTCCGGCGTTGCGAGCCGTTCCTCCAGTTCGCGATATTCATCTTCGAGCCGTTCCAGCGGCCCAAGCAGATCCATCAGTACCAGCTTCCAGCTTCCAGCTTCCAGCGAACGACAACGGGGGACGGCGCTCAGACGCCTGCCGCCCGCGTCTCCGCTTCGATCTCGGACTCGCGCAGGATCTTCCCACCACTGCCGATGTGCACGCGTTCAGGCTCGGGGAAGCCCTCCGGCAGGTCCACCTCCGGGGCGACCGCCGCCAGCGCGTAGATGGCCACCTCGACCTGGTCGGCGTCGGGCATGCGCGTCGTGAGCTTCTGCATGAGCAGCCCGGGCGCGGCGAGGATGGTGGACAGCGCGCTGCTGCGATGCCGCCCGGCCCAGCGAATGACCTCGTAGGCGATGCCCGCGACCGGCGGCAGCAGGGCCAGCCGCAGCAGCCCCCGCAGCCACCACACCGGCCAACCCAGGAAGATGCCCAGCACCATCTTGACCAGAATCACCACCAGCAGGAAGGCCGTACCGCAGCGCGGGTGCAGTGGGCTGCTGTGCAGCGCGCGCTCCACGCTCACCTCGCCGGTGGTCTCGAAGGCGTTGATGGTCGCGTGCTCGGCGCCGTGATACTCGAACACCCGGCGCACGTAGCCGATCAGGGAAATCGCGCAGATATAGCCCAGGATCACCAGCAGGCGCAGGCCGCCCTCGATGACATTGCGCACCATCACATCGCCGGCCTGCCCGCTCAGACTGGCCTGATGCGAACCGAGGATCCAGTCCACCGCCCAGGAGGGCAGCAGTACGAACAGCCCGATGCCCAGCGCCAGCGCCGGCAGCATGGTCAGCCACAACGCGCTCTCGCTCAGACTCTGCTTGCCCTTCGCCTCGGACGCCGCCACCTCGCGCGCCTGCTCCTCGGCGGCGGACTCGTCCTGGTCGGGCACGCGATGCTGCGCCTCGTCCTCCAGCGCGACGTTACCGGAGAAGGTGAGCGATTCGAGCCCGAGCGTGAGCGAGTCGATGAGCGCGACGTTGCCGCGGATCAGCGGCCAGCGCGCCCAGGCGAAGCGCTGGCCGAGGGTGCGCAGCTTGCGCGTGCCCACGATGACTGAGCCGTCGAGGCGCCGCACCGCCGTGGCGTAGGCGTCCTGTGAGCGCATCATCACGCCTTCGAGCACGGCCTGGCCGCCGTAGAAGTGGTCGTGTTCCTCGCTCATAGCGCCGGGAACCAAAGGGCCTCAGCCCACGTCGGGCTGAGGCCATGGCGGGACCTCCGTGCAGGATGCTAGCCCTGCTTCTTGTTGCTGCCCGTGTCGGCGTACTGGTCCTGCAGGCCGTAGCGGCGGATGAACTTCTCGACGCGGCCCTCGGTGTCCACGATCTTCTGCGTGCCCGTGAAGAACGGATGGCACTGGCTGCAGATCTCGACCCTGATCTCGGGCCTGGTCGAACGCGTCTTGAAGCTCTCGCCACAGGCGCAGGTGACCGTAGCTTCTACGTATTCCGGATGGATGTCAGGCTTCATGGCTCAGTCCTCCCGGCCGCTGCAGCGGCCGCTCGCATACATCGTGACACGACCCGCACCGCCGGGTCATGGACAGGTATCATAGCACAATACCGGCACAATGCGCAACCGCTTCGCGGGGCATGCCCGGGGTCGGCCCGCTGTCCGCGTACCCGCGCACGCGCACCGGCGTTCGCGGTTCACGCCGAGAGTACGCTATAATGCCCGCCGGCCACAGATCACAGCGCGAGCAGGAGGGCATTGCATGGCCATACTGCGCATCGAAGGCGCCGAGATTATCACCATGGCGGGCGCGGCCCGCGTCGAGAGCGGCTGGACGCTCGAGGCCGTGGACGGCGCGATCACCTACGTCGGGCCGGCGGATGGGCTCCGGCCCGCAGGCGAGCCCGATGAGCTGATCGACGGGAGCGGCTGCCTGCTGCTGCCGGGGCTGGTCAACGCACATACCCATGCGGCCATGACGCTGTTTCGCGGCGCCGCCGATGACATGCCGCTGGACCCGTGGCTACGTGAGAAGATCTGGCCGGTCGAGGCGCGCCTCACCGACGAGGACATCTACTGGGGAACCACGCTGGGTATCGCCGAGATGGTCCGCGCGGGCGTGACCTGCTTCAACGACATGTACCACCAGCCCCGCGTGGGCACACGCGCGGCCGAGGACGCGGGTATGCGCATGTGCCCCTCGGGCGTGCTGCTGGGTATCCTGCCCACGGCTGACGACATGCTCGCCGACGCCGTTGAGTTCACCCGCGAGTACGCCGCCCGCGAAGAGTGCTGCATCCACCCGATGCTGGCGCCACATGCGCCCTACACCTGCCCGCGCGAGATGCTCGAGCGGGTCATCGCCGCGGCCCTCGACCTGGGTGTGCCCATCCACATCCACCTCGCCGAGACCGACGAGAACGTGCGGTGGGCGATGGACAACTACGGGAGGCGGCCGGTGCAGGCCATGGAGGAGATCGGCCTGTTCGACGCCATGGTCACCGCCGCGCACTGCGTGCACCTCGACGCCTGGGACATCGAGATCGTCGCGGCGCGCGGCGTCGGCGTGGCGCACTGCCCGGGCAGCAATCTCAAGCTCGCCAGCGGCATGGCCCCCGCGCAGGCGCTGCTGCAGGCCGGGGCGCCGATGGGCCTGGGCACCGACGGCTGCGGCTCGAACAATAACCTCGATCTGCTGGAGGAGGCGCGTCTGGCGGCGCTCATTGCCAAGGTGCGTGAGCACGACCCCACCGCGGTCCCGGCCGAGGCGGCGCTGCGCATGGCGACCATCGGCGGGGCTCAAGCCCTGCACCTGGGCGACCTCATCGGCAGCCTGGAACCGGGCAAGCGCTGCGACTGCATTCTCGTGGACCTGCAGGCCCCCCACCTGCAGCCGCGCCACAATCTGGTCTCGCACCTGGTGTACGCCGCACAGCCCGGCGACGTGTGTGCGACCATCGTCAACGGCCGCGTGCTCATGCGCGAGCGCGAGCTGCTGACCATCGACCTCGACGAGACCATCGCGAAGGCGACCGAGAGCGCGCGGCGGCTGTTCGACTGAATACTCGCAAAGCGTTATCCACATCCCTGCCTGTCTGACATGATGGGCGGCTCCTCGACAGATGATGGGCGTGCCCGCAGAGGGTCAGACGGCCCACTTCGTGCCCATCGTTGGGCTCGACGCCCTGGTGGGAATGCTCAGAGCGATGGGCATCAGTGGCCTGCGAGAGAAGGAGGACCGCTGTTGACCGTCCTTGCTTCGTCGGCGTGACGGGCAACGATGACCGATCAGCCCGGCGCCTCCCCGTTCCATCGGCCTTGAGATGAAGCCGAGGACGATCCTCGTCCCGACGATCGTGCTGCATGAGGTCTGCAGGATCATCGTGCGTCGGGCCTGGGCCGAGGTCGCGGAACTCGCGGCCATGGAGTTGCCACAGCATGAGGCTGTCAACCTCGATCCTGCGACTGCGCTCACCGCCGCCGACCTGAGCCGGGAACACAGCCTCGCCGTGGCGGACGCGATCGTGTGCGCGACCGCGCAGATCCATGGGGCCAGGCCGGTCGCCGGCGACGTTGGCTTCGCGGACCTTTCCGACGTGGAGTACCCCCCGTAGAGGCATCTGAACCGCCGGTGCCCTTGCGCCGTCCATGACCCCGAACGTATAATCCCCACAGTCGCCGCCATACGATGATCGAGGAGCAGCCTGCGATGCAGCAATGCCCATGGCCGGTGGCGGCCATCCTGTTGGTGGCGCTGGTGATCGCGTCCACCTGTCATGCCGCGGTGACCGTGCGCCTGCACGGTCAGGTCGTCGAACTCTCCCCCACTCCGCAAGTCAGGGACACGGTGCTGCTCGGCGCACCCGCGACCATCGTGGGACGCCTGGGTTGCCGCTTCATGTCCGGCGACGACCACAGCCTGATCATCATCACCCCGGCCGGGCGGCGCATCGTGCTCACGCCGGGCAGCAGTCGCTTCACCGTTGATGACCGCCTGCTGGCGATGCCCGGTGAGGCTTTCCTGGCGGGCGACAGACTCATCTGCCCGCTCATCCCGGTGCTGGAGGCCATCGGCGCGGTGGTGCGCTGGGATGCCGAGGCCGGACGGCTGGACGTGGAGACGCGCATCGCCTCAATCGAGGTTCACGCCGACGAGCTGGGCGCGCGCATCGACGTGCACTCCGAGCTGGCCAGCGCAGGCACGCTGGCGCACATGGAGGGCCCGGAGCGTTACTATGTGGACCTGCCGGGCGCCCGGGTGGAGGGCCTCGAGCACGATCGAACCCTCGTCAACCTGGGTGCGGTGCTGCGGGTGCGCTGGGGGCAGTTTCAGCAGGACCCGGCCATCGCGCGGGTGGTGGTGGATCTGCGCGAGCGCGTGGATGTGCGCTGGGAGCCCCGCGCGGACGGCCTGGGCGGGAGTCTTATCGTGGGCGAGGTGCAGGGCGACGAGCCGCTGATCGATCGCCACGTGCCCACCATCACCCGGCTGCTCACCTCCACACCCGGCGAAGATACCACGCTGGTGACCGTCGAGCTGTCGGACCCCGTCCCCTTCGAGTACAGGACCTGCGCCGACCCGCCGCGCGTGCTGCTCGAGCTACCCGATGCCGCACCGATCATGCCCATCGCCCCGGTCGCGGTGGATGGCCCGTTCGTCGCCACCGCCAGCCTCCAGGGGGCGCCGGGCCAGCCGGGGGCCACGCTCACCCTGGCGATGCGCCAGCTCGTGCACTTCGAGGTGGTGCAAAGCGATGACCCGACCGCGATCACCATCATCTTCCGTCGCGGGCGCATCGCCGACCGGCGCATCGTGATTGACCCCGGCCACGGCGGGCGCGACTCCGGCGCGCGGGGGACGACCTTGCTGGAGAAGGACGTCAACCTCGACGTGGCCCGCCAGGTGGCGGCCCGCCTGATGGAGATGGGGGCGCAGGTGGTACTCACCCGCGACAGCGACGTATTCGTCGATCTCTACGACCGCCCGCGCATGGCCAACCGCATCGGCGCCGACCTGTTCCTGAGCGTGCACTGCAACGCCATGCCCAGGCCCAACACCGGCCGGGGCACCGAGACCTACTACTACCATAACTACAGCCAGTGCCTGGCCGTGGTGGTGCACCAGACGCTGGTGGCGGCGCTGGGCCGCCGCGACAACGGCGTGCGTTGGGCCAACTTCTGCGTTACACGCGAGTCCGACATGCCCGCGGTGCTGGTGGAGTTGATGTACCTCAACACCGACGAGGAGGAGGCGCTGCTGGCCCGACCGGAGGTGCGCACCGCCGCCGCGGAGGCCATCGCCGAGGGCCTGCGCCGCTACGTCGAGGGCACCGCCGGTACCCTCACGCCCGGTGAGATGGGCATGTAGCGGGGGCTACGCTTCCGCCCTGGTCTCGTCCGCCACCGGCTCCGCAGGGGCGGTCGGGACGGCCAACGCCACTGTGTCCGAGCCCGGCGGGCCGATCACCGTCGGCACCGGCACCGGGTGCCACGCGGGCGCCCCGACCCGCCGCGAGCCATCCCGGCGCGCCTTTCCCCCCGCCCCGCTTGCTTGACGCGCGAAGGACGGCTGCTATAATGACTCACGTAGCATCGCCACATGGAGCCCCGCGCGCGGGGCTCGCGTAACGGTATCCGGGCAACCCTGATGTCGCGGGAGGAGTGCTGGTCGGCGTGCTCACGCGTCTGGCCAGAGCGCTCGAGCGTCTCTTCAGTGCGGATGAGGACGGCCCGCCGGCGTGTGCCATGCGCACCTTCCCCGTTACGGTGCGCTGCGCGCGCTGCGGTGAGGTCATCCGCCTGCGCATCGACCGCGACCACGAGCTGCAGGCGGTCTACGCTCCGGACGCCGAAGAGGGCGACGAGCCGATTGAGTACGTACTGCGCAAGGAGGCCGTCGGGGACGCCTGCCAGAACCTGATCCGCTTCACCATCCGTTTCGACTGTAATCACGGGCTGCTCTCGTCCGAGATTGAGGGCGGCGAGTTCGTGGACGAGCCGATCGGCGAGGGGCGGGGCGGGCGCGAGGAGAGGTCGGAGCCATAGATGTGAGCCCGGACGAGGCGGATCACAGGTCCGAGAGGACACAAGTCGCCGAGATCACCCCCCGCCGCGAGGCCGTGATGCTCGCGGCGTTGCTTGCGGCGATGTACGCCCTGCTGGCGGGCGCGCCGTTGGTGCGCGGGGTGCCGCCGGTGGTCGGGAGCGTGGCCGTCACGGTGCTGTTGGCGGCCGGCGTCCTGAGCATTGCGGCGCTGGGGGCACGCCTGCGGCTGGGCCCGGTGAGCGAGCTGCCGGGCATGCTGCTCGCCCTGAGCCTGTGGTGGGTGATCGGCGGGCTGAGCGAGCGCGAGGGCGCCGTCCGGCTGCTGGCCCGACCCGGCGCCGACGTGGTCTTCGTACTTGCGTGTGTGTTCGCGGGCCGACTTCTCTCGCGCATCCTGCGCGAGCGCAACATCATGCTGCCCATCGCCATCGTGCTGGCGCTCACCGACATCTTCACCGTGTTCGTGGGGCCGGTGGCGGTGGCGCTCACGAAGGCGCCGGGACTGGTGGAGCAACTCTCCATGAAGTTGCCGGCGGTGGGGTCGGCGGCCGGACCGGAGGGCGCGGCGGGGCTGACCCACTTCGCTACGCTGGGCCTGGGTGATATCATCTTCGCGGTGGTACTGCTCGCGGGCGCGGCGCGCTTCGATCTCAACTTCCGCGGCACCGTCTGGTGGATGCTCGGCCTCGTGGCGGCCGGGTTGGGGTTGTTTGTCGCGATGCCGGCGGTCCCGCCCATGCCGGTGTTGCCGCTGATGGCCATCGCCTTCCTCATCGCCAACCGCGGGCGCTTCGCGTTGACACCCGAGGAGCGCCGCAGCATGATCGTTGCGCTGATCGTCATCGGCGGATTGCTGGCAGGCCTGGGCGTGCTGGCGCACACGCTGGCGGCTCGCCTGCCCGCGCCGCCATCCGAGAAGCCTGCGGTCGTTGAGCAACCGCAACCGCCGGGTGCCGCACAGCCGCAATGACGCTTGGAGGGAATACTGTGTCTGACAGCTATGACTTCAAGTCGATCGAGCGCAAGTGGCAGGACTGGTGGAGTTCCCACGGCCTGTTCCACGTGGAGCGCCGCGAGGACAGGCCCAAGTTCTACTACCTCGACATGTACCCGTACCCCTCCGGCGAGCTGCACATG
>CAZTZN010000064.1:0-7609 GCA_964617715.1 uncultured Armatimonadia bacterium
CGGACTCTGCGGCGCGACCACGTCGTCGAAGACTTCGAACTCCTGCGCAGCCGGGTCTGCGATGACCACCGCGCCGCCTGTGCGTCCATAGCCCGGCAGCCCGGCGACGATGGTGTGCTCGTGGTCGGGCGCGAGAATCAGATCGCCGGCGCGCTGCAGGTCCCGCGAGGTAGTGCCCAGCCGCCGCGGGTTGTTTTCGGGCTCGGTGCCGAAGTTCCACTCGCGCGCCGGGTCCCACACCGTGTAGGTGCAGTCCGAGTAGGCGGCCATGTGCAACCTGCCGTCGATCCACGTCGAGGCGTAGACCTGACCGGCGTGGCCGACCGGGTCGCCCAACACCTCGGTCTCGCCGGTCGCCGGGTCGAAGGCGAAGAGTGTTATCGGGGTGTGCGTATTGCCGTAGACGCGGCCGTCGGGCCCCGCGAAGAGGTCCCACAGCTTGGTGCCGCCGCACTCGTACTCGAAACGCACCTCGTGACGCTCACCATCGGGCGTGACCGCCAGGTATTTGCGCTCGGGACCGGCGGTGTCGTAGGCGAACAGGCGCGTGCCGTCCTCCAGCTCGTGGAAGGGCATGCGCGGCATCTCGGCCACCGGCTCCATTTCCAACCCGGACATGCGCCAGTAGAGGCGACCGTTGCCGTAGACGTAGACGCGGCCGTCAATGCGCTTCGTCGCCCGCCCCCAGCCGGGGCCCTCGCGCGCCTCATCGGGCAGAAGCTGGGTCTTCTCGCCGGTGGGGATATGATAGGCCCACACCGCCGGGCGCGTGACCCCGCAGCCGCAGTAGACGTAGTCACCCTCGACGGCGATGGTGCGCACGTATTTCTGCTCGGGATCCATGCGCCCCAGGTCCTCGATCTCGTCGGTGGCGAGGTTCACGCGCGCGAGCTTGGCGTTGGGGTAGGTGCCCCCGTAGAGGTTGCCATCGGACGCCTCGTACAGCTCCCAGACCACACGCTCGCCCTCCGGCGCGGTGCCGATGAGGCGCACCTCGCCGGTGGCGGCATTCATCTCGAAGATCGCGCCGGTGCCCAGCGTGGCGTAGGCGAGCCCGTTGGAATGTGCGCAGATGCTCCACACCTGACCGCCCCAGCCTTCGCAGTTGAGCTGACGGCCCTCGCCGGTGAGCGGGTCGAGGGCCAGCACGAAGGCGCGGGTCGGGTCCACCATGCCCAGGTAGAACACCTCGCGCCCGTTCACGTCCCGGCCAACGGTCTGTGAGTAGATACGCGAGCGGTTGACCTGAACGCCCAGGTCCTCCCACTCGCCGGTGATGCCCTCGGGCGTACGCCGGCACCACGCCAGTGCCGGGATGAGCAGCAGCGCCAATGTCAGATACATGCGCATATCGTCACACTCCCGGCGTCATGGTGTGGCCGGGGCCTCACCGTCGGGGCCGATGATCCGCGCCACCCACATGATGGCGTTACGCAGCAAGGCATGGGTCTCGGATGACCCCTCCGGGTGGCCGCTGAAGGCCACGACGCGCCCCGCGCCCAACTCCCGCGCGATGGTGTGCGTGAACGTGGGCAGGGGCGGACCGCCCACGTCGAAGGTGATGACGGACTGCTCGTCTGAGTCCTCGACGATGACGAACAGCGGGCCACTGGCGTGCGGGAAGAGCAGCTTGCGGCTCAGGTCGTAGCCCTCGGTGATCGGGTGCTCGGTCAGGTGCGTCCACACCCGTCCGCGCACGCCGAAGTTGTAGCGCTCGGCCTCGATGAGCCCCGCTCTCACGGCGCTCACCGCGCCACCGCAGATGCCGACATAACCGCCGCCCTCCCGGACGTACTCCTGCAGCGCCGCCTTGCTCTCGTCGGTGAGGTTCAGCCCACCGCCGCCCGGGCAGAACAGCACATCGTAGGCGCTCAGCTCCGCAGTCGCGAGAGTGTCCTCGTGCACCGGCTCGGGCACCGGCAGTTGCAGCGTCTCGAAGCGGCTGTCCGGCCAGTTCAGCAGCGAGGTGTTGCGGCCATGCAGGACAGCGATGCGCCGGTGGTTGAACAAGAGATCGTGGCGGCGCGCCGCCAGCGCCTCGTCCGCGGCGATGCGCTCGCGCACCACCGCCAGCCGCTCGGGCAGCGGGCGGTCGGCGGCCTCGTGCAGCGCGCCCACCTGCCCGGCGGTCAGCGCGCGGTCGTAGATGGTGATCTCGTCAATGAGCGCCTTCGCCTGCCCGCCCGCATCGGGCGACAGACAGCCCACGCGCAGGAAGCTCGGCTGATCGATCGGCTTGTACGAGGCCGGGTAGCCGGTCTTGACGCCATGCTTGTACAGGGTCAGCCCCGACGGCGCGGGCCCCACGGCATCCCACGTGACTACGATGTGCTGCCACCGGTCCTGGTCGAAGCCCCAACCGTAACGGCGGAACTTGCCGCTCGCTCCCCACATCGTCACCTGCACCGACAGCTCCACGTGGTAGAACTTGATCTCCATGCCCGCGGAGCCATCGTCGCGGAGCAGTTGCAGATAATAATGGTCCTCCAGCTCGGTCGGCGGATGCGCGGGCTTGATCCACAGCTCGATGGTCCCCTGCTCCAGGTTCAGCGTGGGCAGATCGCGGTACTCGACGCACCCTGTCTGAGTGAAATCTGCCGCCTGACCCACGCGGCCCTCAGCGAAGGCGACCGGCTGCACCTCAGTTACGGTCACCTCCGTGCCGGGCGCTTCGGCCTGCAGTGCACCGTCGAAGCCGATGTGCAGCAGCGCGTCAAGCTGCGGCTGCGGCTCCTGCGCGGCTCCGCTGAGTGCGGCCGTCAGCAGCACCACCACCGCAGCCCATCGAGTGCGGGTCACCGGCCCCATCATCGGCTGCCTCCACGATCCGCCGTGTGCGCGTCGGTCCCGTGACCTTCGCGACTCGGGTGCAAGTATCCGCCCCGCCGGAGACGAATACTCCTGTCGTGCGCTCATGACCTCCCTGGAGGCCGGCAAATGACAACACGTTCGGTGCTCGTGATGCTCGTTCCGACACTGCTCGCGGCGGTCGCGCACGCCGCGCCACACCCGCGCATCTTCATCACCCCCGGGGACCTGCCGCGCCTGCGCGCAATGGCCGCGGACACCGCCGAGAACGCGCTCGGCTGCGTGCCTGCGCAGGCGTGGGCCAGGATCGTCGAGCGCGCCGACCAGCTTGCCGAGGCCGGACCGTTCCACTACGCGGTCAACATGCCCGGTGCCGAGGGGGGCCCGCCCAAGCTGTGGGAGTACACCCTCTCAGACGAACGGCCGCCGCGTCACGATGACTACCCGCACTATCCGCCGACCACCGCCGTCTTCCAGGAGCGCGCCGACTCGATCAGCACGCGCCTGAAGTACTTCCTGGTCGCCTACGCGGTGACCGGCGAGGACCGCTACTACGAGAAAGCGCGCGAGATCGTCTTCCACCTGTGCGCGTGGGAGGGCGCGTGGAACGACGCGACCTTCGGCGAGAACCACGCCGGCCTCGACACCTCACACGCGGCCATCTGGGTGGGCGTGTTCTACGACTGGTGCTGGGACCGCCTGACCGAGGCCGAGCGCCAGACGGTGCGCACCGCACTGATCGACAAGGCGCTGGTACTGCTGGAGGCGGGCGCGCACGGCGCCGCCTATCACAACATCACGGTACTCAAGCTGGTCGGCCTGGCGATCGGCAGCATCGCGCTCATGGACGAAGACGAGCGCGCCCCGGGGTGGATCGAGTTCGTGATCGGCCGACTGCGCGAGAACTTCGACGCCCAGGGCGCCGACGGTGGCGCGATGGAGGGGCCGATGTACGGCAACTACGCCGCCACCGCCATCGCCGACTTGTTGTGGGCCACGCAGACCGCGGGCATCCAACACGACCTGTTCGAGCACAACTACCTGCGCACGCTGCCGCGCTACTGCATCTCGCTGCTCGACCCGGGCAGCGGTGAGCTTCCATGTTTCGGCGACGGTGGTCCCGGCATCGCCTTCGGCCACCTCAACCTCGTGCTGGCGCTGCGCGGTGACCCGGACGCGGCCTGGTTCTGCCGCCAGATCGGGATGTTTGAGGAGCCATCGCCCCGTGCCTTCATCGCGATGGACCCGGACCGCATTCGACCGCGAGCGCCCGACTACAACCCCTCCGATTGCTTCACCGACGTGGGCTACGCGGTGCTGCGCGACGGCTTCAACTCCGACGCGGCCTACATGGCTTTCAAGTGCGGCCCCCCTGAGGACGCCATCGGCCACAACCACTACGATCACAACAGCTTCCTGCTCAGCTACGCGGGCTCATGGATCGCCTGGGACCCGGGCTACCGTGACTACTTCCACCCGGCGCGCCGTAAGTACTCCGTGAGTACCCTGGGCCACAATACGGTGGTGCTCGACCTCGACGAGGACTACCTCGCCGACATGGGCTACCGCATTCCCGGCCATGACCAGGTCCAGCTCGCGGGCGCGCGCATCCGTGAGTTCTTCACCAGCGAGGCTTTCGACTACCTGCTCGGCGACGCGGCGGCGGTTTACAACAGCGAGGAGCTGCACGTGCTCGACCGCTTCGACCGTCAGGTAGTGTTCGCCAAGCCCAACGTCTTCTTCGTGCGCGACACTCTCGCCGCGCCCGTGCCGCATACCTTCAGCGCGCTGATGCACGTGGCGTCGAGCAACGTCTTCCGCATCGCGGGCGACTCCGCCGAGGCGGTGAGCGCCTCGTGCCTGCTGCAGATCCACCCGTTCTCGCCCGACGGCATCACGCTGACCACCGCGAGCTTCCCCGAGGCCGAGAGTCGGGGCCCCTACCTGGCCGCCACCACCGGCGCGACCGACGCGACCACCATCCTGACCGTGCTGGTGCCCCGCCCGCACCTGGAGCTGATCATCAACCCGGGATTCGAAGAGGGCATGCTGGGCTGGACGCCGCGCTCGGCACAGGGCCAGCGCCCCAACCATGTGATCGACACCGAGGTCGCGCACTCGGGCAACGCCTCGGCGCGCATCGACGACAATGGCTACTACTACTCGCGGCCGTTCACGCTGCCGGCGGGCACGAGCTTCACCGTGCGCTGGTGGGGCCGCCACACCGGGCCAGGCGCGCACGGCTACATCTATCACTCCACAGACGGCCGAAGTGTCAGACGCACCGAGCTTCCGGGCCCGAGCACCGGCGAGTGGGAGCAGTTCGAGGTCACCGACACCGTCCCGGAGGGCGCGACGCAGACGCGGGTGGCGCTGCAGATGTTCGGCGAGGGCCCGTGCTGGTACGACGACGTGGAGATCATCGCCGACGCCGACCTGCCTGAGGTGCGGCCCGCGCGCGTGCAGGCGCTGGGCAACGGCGCCACGGGCGCGGTGGTCGAGGTGGACGGCGTCACGCACGTGATGGTGTGCGCCGGCGACGAGCCGGTAGATGTCGAAGCCGCGGGGCATCATGTCGCGACCGATGCCGAGATAGCAGTCGTCAGCTTCGCGGGAGATGCCCCGCGGGCGTTCATGCTGCGCGGCACCTCGCTGACGGTGGACGGCCGGCCGCTCGCGCCCGTCACCGGCGAGTGGCGGGAGGGGCCGGCGGAGTAGTCTCCGGCCGGGGCGAGCCACGGCCGGGACGGCGGCAGCCCCGGGCTTCAGTCCAGGCGTCGGACGCGTGCCCGGGGCTGCGTTGGCAGGCCGCCGCAGGGGATCGCGGGTTATCGCATGATCTGCAGGGTGGTCACGGCGGTACATTGCGCACCGCTGGCGTCGCGGGCGGTCAGGCGGACCAGGTAGGTGCCGTTGGGCACCTTCAGGCCCGCTTCGCTGCGGCCGTCCCACCACAGCTCGTTGACGCCCGCGGGCATGGCGCGGTCGGTGACCAGCGTACGGATCGGTCGGCCGGCGATGTTCATGACCTCCGCGCTCACCGAGCCGCTTGTGGAGAGCGCGAACACCACTTGCGCCCCGATCGTGGTCGGCTGCGCGCTCAGGCTTGACAGTGCCAGCGCGTAGCCGCCGCTGCGCGTGACCGTGATCGCCACGATCGGCCCCCACTGCTTGGCGTTGTCGTAGCCGCGCGCTTCGATCAGGTTCACGCCTTCGGCGAGTTGCACGGTGCTGTTCCACGATGCGGTGCCCTGAGCCTTGAACCACCCTCCGCCGTTCACGCGCACAATCACCCTGGTGAGCGCGCGATCATCGTAGCCGACACCGAACACTTCGATGGTGTCGGTCGCCACCGTGGTGCCGTCGGCAGGACTGGTGAAGCGTACCACCGGTCGCAGGTCCCCCATGCCCGTGAGCCACAGTTGGACGATCGGGCCCCACTGCCCCGCGCTGTCGCGCGCGCGCGCCTCAATCAGGTTGTCCCCGGAGCGCAGGTTGACCCAGGTGGACCACGAGTCGGTTCCCGTCGCCTGGTGCCACGCCCCACCGTTGACGCGCACTACGATTTTCGCGAGACCGCCGTCGTCTCGAGCCGTCCCGCCGACCGCCACAGAGGCATTGCGCACCGCCGTACCATCCTCGGGCCAGGTGATCCACGTGACCGGTCTGAGGTCGCCGTAGCCGACGAGAGTGATGGCGACGATCGGACCCCACTGCCCCGCGCTGTCGCGCGCGCGCGCCTCAATCAGGTTGTCGCCGGAGCCCAGGGTGACCCAGGCGGACCACGAGCCGGTTCCCGTCGCCTGGTACCACGCCCCGCCGTTGACGCGCACGACTACCTTCGCGAGGCCGCGGTCGTCCCACGCCGTGCCGGCCACCCGCACCGAGACGTCGCGCACGAGTGTGCCATCCTCCGGCGAGGTGATCGCGGTCCGGGGCAGGAAGTCCGCGGTGCAGGTGACCGTCACACCGGCGATCTCGCTCCACTGCCCGGCGTCGTCACGGCTACGCGCCTCGATGGCGTTGGCGCCGGGCTGCAGTCCGACCGAAGCCGACCACGCCGTGGTGCCGGTCGCGGCGAACCACTCGCCGCCGTTGACGCGCACCTCTACGCGGTCAACCGCACTGTCGTCGCCCGCGCTGCCCGTCACCTCGATGGTGCGCTGAGCGCTCGACGAACCATCCGCCGGCGCCTCGATGCTCACCTCGGGCGGGGCGTCGCTGATGACGATCTCGGCAGTCACCGGCGCCCCCTCGGCGGCGCCGTCCCACGGCGTGCACACCACCTGGATACGGTCGCCGACCTCAACGGCGGTGCCGTCCAGGGTCGAGTCGGTCGCGCCGGCGATATCCTGCCACTGCTCGTTCGACCAGCGCCGCCATTGCCAGCGGTAGCCCGCGACGTCGCCGTCCGGGTCGCTCCACCCGCTCGGTGTCGCAGTCAGGGTGTCACCCGCCCGGGCGGGATCGGGGCTGATTGCCACTTCCTGCACCGTGGGCGGGGAGTTGCCGATGGTCACCTGGTCCTCGCCGCTCGGACCCGTCGCCGAGCCGTCGCTCGGTGTCACCACGCAGCGCCAGACCTGCCCCTTCTCGGTCGCCGAGGCGGGCACGGCGGTCTCGTCGTTGTACGCCGCCTGCAGCTCGCCGTCGCGGTACCAGCGATAGCTGTAGCTCACCGGGTCGCCATCCGGATCGGTGCTGCCGCTCGCGCTTACCGACAGAGCGTCCTCGGTCGCGGGTGCGTCCGGCGTGACATCCACCGTCGGCTGCGTCGGCGCCGAGTTGCCGATGGTCACCT
>CAZTZN010000064.1:7709-22793 GCA_964617715.1 uncultured Armatimonadia bacterium
TCCGGCGTGACATCCACCGTCGGCTGCGTCGGCGCCGAGTTGGCGATGGTGATCTCGTCGGTCACGGGCGAGCCTTCGTCGGTCCCGTCCCACGGTGTGCAGGTGACCCGGATCTGGTCACCACTGGCGAAGCTGGCGTGGCCGAGCGTTGACTCACTGGCTCCTGCGATGGTCGCCCAGGTGGAGGTCCCCGACGGCTTGCGTTCCCACAGCCAGTGGTAGCCGGGAGGGTCGCCATCGGCGTCGTACCAGCCGGCCGGGGTCGCCGTCAGGTCGCTGGTCGTGACCGCGGGATCGGGGGTGATGGTCACCGACGCGACGGTCGGCGGCGTATTGCCCGATCCGCCCCCATCCGTGGACGCGGTGCCCACCCCCATGTCGGGCACCACAACCGGCGGGTCATTGCTCACGTAGGTGTTCCCACCGTACTCGATGGAGAAGGCGTCGATCTGACCCGATGACCCCTCGTAGGTGTCCTTGACCTCCAACTGCCAGGGGGTGGAGGGCGTGGGCGGCAGATTGGCGATCTGCTCGGTGATGTCCACGAAGGCGTCGATGTTGGGCACCGAGCCGCCACGGTTCCAGAATATGGTCTCGGAGTAGGTGCCGGCCTTCAGGGCTACGCGGAGCTGGTAGCGGAGAGGGTGCGAGATGTGCATCTCGGCGATCGCCTGAGGCTGGTAGTTGATGCGATCGGTCATCGTCCACGCCTCGATGGCGTAGTCTCCCACAAAGTCGTAGGACAGCCAGGCGTAGCCGCCCTGGCCCCAGCCGGTGCCCCAGGAGTTGACGAGCTTGAACGCGCCCCCTTCGCGATTGTCGTCGTAACCGACGATGCAGACGGCATGGCCGCCCACGTAGCCGGCGCCCTCTCGGGGGCCGTTGTAGACGTACTGCGGGAATGAACTGATGTTGTAGAAGTCGTTGTAGACCGGAATGCCCATGACGAAGCAGTCGCCCGCGGCCAGGTGGGCCTTCATCGCGTCGATGTAGTCGGCGGCGCTGCCCATGTACGAATGGTACAGAAGCGCGTAGGAGTCGGCGCGGGAGTCCATGGCCTCACGCCACGCCGACATGCTCGGCCACGTGGTCAGGTCGCTGGCGCTGTAGGGCATCTCGGCCCAGGAGCAGGCGCCGTGGCGCAGCAGCACGTTGAAGTTGGAGCCGAACGAGGTGCCCACATTGCGCCCGCCGTTGATCAGGTTGTAGAGGAAGGCGGGGCTGCGGACCTCGTCGTTTGAGGCGAAGTTCCAGCCGCGCTCCTTCCCCTCCTGGAAGGCCTTGTAGTAGTAGCCGACCGCCCAACTCGCACACGACCCCGCGCTGCCCTGGCTGCGCACGGGGGGCATGAACGCAGAGTGGTCCACCGACGAGGGCAGCGGGGCACTGTAGTCGCGGTAGAGCATGGGCTGGGTCTGCGCATACTGCCATGCCTGCGCCGCAGGGGTCGGCTCCAGCCCCAGTCCCACTACTTCGCCGCCGGGTAGTTGCGCGAGGGTCTGCCCCCACCCGGCCAGTGCGGTCGCGGCGATCAGAACCAGCATGCAACACACAATTCTGCCCGTATGAGCCCGTCGGCCCATTGCCGTCAACTCCCTGGTCATAGCCTGCGCTCCGGTGCCCTCACGGCCCGGAGACCGGCTGTCACCGAGCAGCAAATCTCAAGGTTCACTCTTTATTATGGTCTTTTTGCCGCGACGGTCAAGAGGAACTCTACGTTAGCTCAAGAAATGGTGACCGCGGGCAGAAAGGTGGTGTATACCCCGCCACGGCTGCGCTAAACCACCCCGCGTGAAAACGTCCCCGCCCACGAGATGCCGGATACAGTGCACACGGGCCCAGGGCCGCTGCTTGGGGCGCTACGGGCAGATTCAAGCGGGGCAGATCGGGGAGCCTGAGGGGGTGGACTTGCAGCGACGCCTCCCCCTGTGACGCCGGTGTGAAGTTGACCGGAGTCTCGCGATCATCGCCGCGCCGCATTTGGGGCGCGGATGCGGGCGCCGCTCGAGGCCGCGCCTACCGGCCCTCGAAGCGCATGAGTTCGGGCCAGATGCTGCGCATCTGCCAGGCGTCGAGCGCGACCAGGCGGGCGGCGGCTCCGCGGGCGAAGATCGATACGCCGGTGCTGTCGGGGCGGTCGGGGTAGACACGCGCGGTCAGGCACAGCCGGTCGCCGGCGAAGACCTCGACGCAGCCGCGGTCGAGGAAGACGCGCAGCGTCAACGGCTCGTCGTCGTCAAGCTGGAGCGGGCCGATCTCCGGCGTGCGCGCAAACACATCCGGGCGCAGCGAGCTGCGCGAGACGTCGATCCCCAGGCGCGAGCGCTGGGCCGCATGACGGGCGGCATCGCGGTAGAAGGTGATGGTCGTCTGTTCCTCGCCGCCGGGCGAGCGCAGGACGGTGAGCCCGACCTCGCGTGCGGCCCCGGGGTCGATGACGGCCTCGATCTCGATGGCGCTCCCGCCGATCCCGTCGAGCGCCACCTCCCCGTTGGCCGGGATCTCCATCGGCGCGGCCCGACGGTGATCGAAGCGCAGCGACTCCAGCCCCGGTACCGGCGCCATGCGCAGCGAGTCGTCGGGGGCGAGCCACATGTGCCACGGCAGCGACATCATCCCGAACCACTCACGCGCCTGCGCACCTTCGCGCAGGTTGAAAATCGCCAGGAAGCGGCCGTCATCATCGATGGTCGCTGAGGGGGCGTGCAGGCCGCCGCAGTCGTAGGAGCCGAAGGCGAGCCGCCCGTGGCGGCGCGGGATCAGGCGGTGTGCCGCGCGGTCGTAGTCGCCGACGTAATACTGCGCGGCGCGCTTGTGGCTGAAGAACAGCAGCATGTGCCTGCCGTTGCCGATGGGCCAGAAGTTGGGCACCGCGCCATCCTCGCCGGGCTCGGTGTGGAAGCCGTCCTCGATGAGCGCGCCCAGGTGCTCCCACTGGGCCAGATCGCGCGAGCGGAACAGGTGATCGACGTTGCGGCAGTCGATCCCGCGCTCGCCGCCGGCGTAGGTGCCTGAGAGCGAGTAGTAGCCGTCGGCCTCCCGCCAGATGCACGGGTCGAATACGCGATAGGGTTCGCCCTCGGGCGTAACCGGCACCATGGGGATGACCGGATTGCGCGGGTGCTTGTGCCAGTTGAGCAGCAGCGGATCGCCGGCGGTGGCGATGGCGTTGCCCGATTGCGTGCCGTGGTAGATGGCGATGACGCGATCCTCCTCGACCAGCGTCTGCCCGCTGAAGCAGTCGCGTTCGGTCGTGGGGTAGAGCGCGATGGGCAGGTCCCGCCAGTGCACCAGGTCGTCGCTGATGGCGTGCCCCCAGTGGAAGCGTTCGACGCCCGGCGGCACGAACTGATAGAACAGGTGGTACTTCCCGCGCCACTGACACAGGCCGTTCGGGTCATTCATGTTGCCCCCGGGCGGCGAGAAGTGGTAGAGCGGCCGGTAGCGATCGCCCGCCAACTCCTCCCGCCTGCGGCGCAGGCCGAGCAGTTGTTCGTCGATCTCCAGCGCCTGCAGTTGCTCCTCGAGCGTCTCGGGGTAGGTCGCGCCTCGCAGCGGTTCGAACTCGGTGCCCATCGGCCTGTGACCTCCTCAATGGCGTGCCGGCGTCCGGGTGGTTCCCCCGCCCGGGCCGCGCACCTTCTGCGTCACGGGCAGGAGTCGGAAGGGCGAACGGGTAACTCTCCCGTCGCCACGGACCGCGTCCTCTCAGGAAAGCGCCACCAGGGGACAGCGCCGGGAGGGTCATGCGATGCGCATCTTCGGCGACCGGGAGATGGCCTACCTGCAGGAGGTCATGGACAGCGGCGTGCTGGGCTGGGCGCATCAGCGCGACCTGCAGGTTGACCGCTTCGAGCGTGAGTTCGCGGCCTTCGTGGGGGCCAAGTGGGGCATTGCGCGCAACTCCGCCATGACCGGGCTGGCGATGGCGGTGGCCGTGGCCGGCGCGGGTGTCGGCGATGAAGTGCTGTGCGACAGCACCGTGCACTTCGGGGCCGTGGCGGCGGTCGCCATGAACGCCATCCCGCGCTTTGTGGACATCGACGCGCGCACCTGGCTCATGGACCCCGAATCGCTGCGGGCAAACATCACCGAGCAGTCCAGGGCGGTGATCATCACCAACTTCTGGGGCCAGTGCGCGCCTCTTGATGAGATCCGCGCCATCTGCGACGAGCACGACCTGTTCATGATCGAGGATTGCGCGCACTCGCTGCGATCATACTGGGACGGCCGGCACAGTGGCACCTGGGGCGACCTCGGCGTGTTCAGCTTCCAGCAGGGCAAGCAGCTTCCCACCGGCGATGGGGGCATGATGGTCACCGACGATCCGGCGCTCTACGACCGGCTCTACGGCGAGTGGGCCTTCAGCGGCGAGTCCCCGGCGTACATGGTGCTCAACTACCGCATGAACGAGATGACCGCGGCGGTGGGGCGCGCGCAGCTTGAGCGCGTCGAGGGTTACATCGCCACCTACAACGAGAGCCTGGCGCTCATGGACCAGGCCATCGAAGGCTGCGCGTGGCTGCAGCCGCGTCTGCGGCCCGAGCGGGCGCAGGTGACGAGCTACGTGTGGTCGTGCCTGTGGGACGGGGACCGGCATGGGCTGGACTACGATCGCTTCCGGCAGCTTTGCGAAGAGCACGGTGTGGCGATGCGCTTCGGCTTCAATCAGGTGCCGCCCTACCAGTTCGACTTCTTCCGCATCAGCACCATCTACGGCGACCCGCGTTGTCCGGTGCGCTGCCCGCTGCGGTCGGGCTCGTACGACTACCGCGATGGCCTGTGCCCCAACGCGGAGTACGTGCTGCCCAGGCTGATCTCGGCGGGGTCGATGCGCGAGCCCGACAGCGCGCACGAGTGGGCACAGCGCCTGCGCGCGGCCATCGAGGCCATGGACTGAGACCGGCGCGCCGCCGGGCAGGAACAGGTGCGCGCGTGAGCGCACTCCTCCCCGACGAGGGCAGTCGGCGGGAAGTGTGGTGAGACGCATGGACGGTGCCGGGCCCGGCGGCGTGGCCGCCGGTGGACCGCGGCAGACGCCGCTGATCGACGAACACAAGCGCCTGGGCGCACGCATAATCGAGTTCGCGGGCTGGGAGATGCCTGTGTGGTACTCGGGCGTCGGCGACGAACACGCGGCGGTGCGTGCGGCCGCGGGCCTCTTCGATATCGGGCACATGGGAGTGCTCGAGATCGCGGGCGAGACGGCGGTGGACTTCCTCGATCATGTGACCACGGCTGAGGTCGCGCCCATCGGCATCGGCCGGTGCCACTACACCTTCGTGCTCGACCCCACCGGCCTGCCCATCGACGACATCATCCTCTACCGCATGGCCGCCGGCCGCTTCCTGGCGGTGGTGAATGCCGCCAACCACGAGCGCGTGCTGGCGTGGCTCAACGGATTCGACGAGCGGCCGGAGCTGCGCGACCTGAGCGCCGCGCAGGCCGATCATGACCGCCTCTCGGGCATGGCGCTGCAGGGCCCGGTGTCCGCGCGCGTGCTGGCCGAGCTTGCTGATGGCGCCTGTGACTTCGCGGCCATGCGCCGCTTCACATTCGTCGAGGCGACGGTCGCCGGGGTGCCCGCGCTGGTATCGCGCACCGGGTACACCGGCGAGTCGGTGGGTTTCGAGGTGTTCGTTCATCCCGACCGCGCGCCGGATCTGTGGCGAGCCATCCTCGAGGCGGGGGCGTCGCACGGCGTGTTGCCAGCGGGCCTGGGCGCGCGCGATTCGACGCGCATCGAGGCCGGCCTGCCGCTCTTCGGCCACGAGCTGGCCGGCCCGCACGAGATCACGCCGCTCGGCGCAGGCTACGAACGCTTCGTGGCGCTGAGCAAGCCGGACTTCGTCGGGCGCGCAGGGCTGATGGAGCGCGAGCGCGAACGCCGTTGCGAGGTCGTGCGCTTCCGGCTTGATGACGAGGGCGCGCGCGCGATCCGCGCCGGAGATCCGGTGGCGTCACGGCGCGGCGAGATGGTCGGGTGGGTCACGAGCTGCGCGCCCGCGGGCGGCCGGCAGGTGGGGATGGCCTGGGTGGATCGGCGCGCCGCGCGCGAGGGCGCGGAGCTGTTGCTCTACCCGGCGCGGCAGGCCGAACGGTCGGCGCCGCTGAGCGACCTCGCGTCGCTGCAGCTCGGCGATCGCATGCCTCTGCACGAGAGCGCGACGATCCTGCGCCGCTTCCGACGATGACCGCGGCGCGCCCGGTGATGGCCGGGGCGAGCAGGAGTCGATGAGGCGGACAGCGCACTGTGCGCCTGAAGTTCACATCCACGCTGACAGGAGGGCGCCATGCAGTTCCCGGACGACCGCAGATACACGCGCACGCACGAGTGGGCGCGGCCGGAGGGTGAGTTGATCCGTGTCGGCATCACCAGCTTCGCCGCCGAGCAGCTCGGCGACATCATCTACCTCGACCTGCCCGATCCGGGCACCCGCGTGGATGGCGGCGCGGCCTTCGGCGAGATCGAGAGCGTCAAGGCGGTCTCGGACCTGATCGCGCCCGTCACCGGCGAGGTGCGCGAGGTCAACGAGCAGCTCATGGACGACCTGGATCTCATCGCGGATGACCCGTGGGAGGGCGCGTGGATGATCGTCATCGCGCCCGATGACCCGGGGCAGCTCGACGCATTGCTCGACGCCGAGGCGTACGCGGAGCACTGCGCGGAGGAGGCGTGACGGTGGCATACATTCCGCACTCGGAGCGCGACCGCGCCGAGATGCTCGCGGCGCTGGGCGTCGAGTCGATCGAGGCGCTGTTCGCCGGGATCCCGGAGGCGCTGCGCGCGGCCGCCCGGCCCGACCTGCCCGAGCCACTCACCGAGATGGAGCTGGTGGCTGAGGCGCACCGCCTCGCGGACGCCAACCGATCGCTCGACGAGCTGGTATGCTTCGCCGGCGGAGGCATCTACGATCGCTTCATCCCGGCCATCGTGAGCAGCGTCGTCGGTCGCCCCGAGTTCGTGACCCCCTACACGCCCTATCAGCCCGAGGCCTCGCAGGGCACGCTGCAGGCGATGTTCGAGTACCAGACGATGATCTGCGAGCTGACCGGGATGGACGTCGCGAACGCCTCGCTTTACGATGGCGCCACCGCGCTGGCCGAGGCGGTGCTGATGGCCACGGGCGCCACCGGGCGCAACCGGGCGCTGCTGTCGGAGGCGCTGGCGCCGGCGGCGCGCGCGGCGACAAGGACCGCCTGCGAGGCCGGGGGGGGCGAGCTGGTCGAGGTGCCGAAGGACGACGAGTCCGGCCGCACCGACCTCGGCCGGCTGGCGGAGATGCTCGGCGACGACGTCGCCTGCGTGGCGTTGGCGCAGCCGAACTACTTCGGCGTTATCGAGGAGATGGCCGAGGCGGCGCGGCTCGCCCACGAGGCCGGGGCGCTGCTGATCGCGATGGTCGAGCCGATCTCGCTGGGGCTGCTGACGCCCCCGGGCGAGTGCGGCGCCGACATTACGGTGGGCGAGGGTCAGCCGCTGGGGCTGCCTCCGGGCTTCGGCGGGCCGCTGCTGGGGCTGTTCGCCTGCCGCGAGCAGTTCCTCCGGCAGATGCCCGGGCGGATCGTGGGCCGGACCGTGGATGCCGAGGGGGCGACGGCCTACTGCCTGACGCTGCAGACCCGCGAGCAGCACATCCGCCGCGGGCGCGCGACCAGCAACATCTGCACCAACCAGGGCCTGTGCGCGCTGGCCGCGGCGGTCTACCTGGCGGCGCTGGGGCCCGAGGGCCTGCGTGAGGTGGCGACGCTCAGCGCGCACCGGGCCCACTATCTGCGCGACCTGCTGGCGGAGGCAGGCATCGCGTCACGTTTCAGCGGAGCGTTCCTGAACGAGTTCGTGGTGCAGGTGGACGGGGCGGCCGAAGAGATGGTGAGCAAGCTGTCCGCGCAGGGCTACCTGGTGGGGCCCGCGCTGGGTGACGGCTATCCGGAGCTGGCCGATTGCCTGCTGGTCGCCGCCACCGAGCGCCGCACGCGTGTGGAGATCGAGGGCCTCGCGGCGGCGATGGGCGGGGGACGCCGCAGTCGGGTTTCGGAGGACGATCGATGACCGAGCCGACGCTGTTCGACATCTCGCAGCCGGGCAAGCGCTGTGCGCGCATACCTGCGGCCGACGTGCCCGCGCCGACTATCGAGGAGCTGGTGCCCGCCGAGCATCTGCGGACCGGGCCGCCGGCGCTGCCTGAGGTGAGCGAGCCGGAGATCGCGCGCCACTACGCGCGGCTGGCGGCGCAGAACTTCAACGTGGACCAACACTTCTACCCGCTCGGGTCGTGCACCATGAAGTACAACCCCAAGGTGCACGAAGCCATCGCCGCCATGCCCGGCTGGGCGCGCCTGCATCCGGCGACGCCCGCCGAACACGTGCAGGGCGCGCTGCGGCTGATGCGCGACCTGGAGGCGTGGCTGGGCGAGATCCTGGGCATGGCCGCGGTGTCGCTGCAGCCGCCCGCGGGCGCGGCGGGCGAGTTCGCCTGCCTGCGCATCTTCCGCGCGTGGCATGACTCTCGCGGCGACGGCGGCCGCACGCGCGTCATCGTCCCCGACACCGCGCACGGCACCAACCCGGCGTCGGTCGCGCGCTGCGGCTGGACGGTCACGGTGCTCGAGTCCGGCGCGGACGGACGCGTCAGCACGGACGCGCTTGCGGAAGCGCTCGGCGACGACGTGGCGGCGCTGATGCTGACCAACCCCAACACCCTCGGTCTGTTCGAGACGAATGTGCTCGAGGTCGCCGCCATGGTGCACGACGCGGGAGCGCTGATGTACTGCGACGGCGCCAACCTCAACGCGCTGATGGGCTACGCCCGCCCGGGCGACATGGGCTTCGACGCCGTGCATGTGAACCTGCACAAGACCTTCGCCGCTCCTCACGGCGGCGGCGGCCCGGGCGCCGGGCCTATCGGCGTGACCGCGGCGCTCGAGCCCTTCCTGCCGACGCCGCGCGTGGTTGAGCGCGACGGCATGCTGGCCTGGGATTGCGACCGCCCGGCGAGCATCGGGAAGGTGCACGGGTGGTTCGGCAACTTCCTCGTGGCGGTACGCGCGTGGGCGTACATCCGCGCCAACGGAGCCGACGGCCTCCGCCGGGCGACCCGGGATGCGGTGCTGGCGGCCAACTACGTGCGCGCGGCGCTGCGCGACGCGTACGAGCTGCCCTACGATGGCGCGTGCATGCACGAGTGCGTGCTGTCGGCGAAGGCGCTGTGGCAGGAGACCGGGGTGCACGCCGCGGATGTGGCCAAGCGGTTGCTCGACCACGACATGCATCCGCCGACCATGTACTTTCCGCTGATCGTGGACGAAGCGCTGATGATCGAGCCGACCGAGACCGAGAGCAAGGCCACACTCGATCGCTTCATCGCGGTGATGCTGGAGATCGCGCGCGAGGCCCGAGAGCACCCCGAGGCCCTGCACGAGGCCCCGACGCATACGCCGGTACACCGCGTGGATGAGGTGACCGCCGCGCGCAAGCCGATTCTGCGCTGGCGGCCGGAGTGACGGGACTTGGCCTGAGGGCTACGCGGGGGGCAGCTCCCAGCGGATCAGCCCCACATCGCGCGGAGCCGCCCGGCCTTCGGCGTCGGCCCGGCAGCGGTAGCCGGTGCCGAAGGCCGTCAGCAGCACGCCGTCGGGCAGCAGGACCGTTGAGGTCGCCTGGCTGCTCGGCCACCACTCGCTCGTGCCCTTCATGTGCCCGGTCCAGCACGCGAGCACGAGGCGGTGCGACAGGTCCCAGCTCACGCCGTGGTCGCGGCTGATGATGGCCTCGATGCCGAACTGCGGGAAGCCCTCGGGATCGCGCGGATAGCCCACTCGCACCACGTAGGTCATCACGATCCTGCCGTCGGGCATGAGCACCAGGCTCGGGTGGTGGCGCCCGTAGTCGTAGAGCCGGTCCACCTGCGACCAGGTGCATCCGTCATCCTCCGACCGGCAGGTGCCCAGGCCTTCCCAGTGATCGATGCTGCCCAGGTGCTCGCGCGCCATGTCGGTGCGGCAGGCGGCAACGATGTTGCCGTCGGCCGCGCGCACCAGCGCCACCTCGGAGACGCCGCGCCAGCCGGGGACGCGGATGTCCTCGCTCCACGTGCGCCCCCCATCGGCGCTGAAGCGGATGAAGG
The DNA here is from genome assembly GCA_964617715.1 of uncultured Armatimonadia bacterium. Classification (GTDB taxonomy): domain Bacteria; phylum Armatimonadota; class Zipacnadia; order Zipacnadales; family UBA5352; genus JALGVA01. The sequence goes on from CAZTZN010000064.1 coordinate 17,837, forward strand.
CCTGCTGATATCCGCTGGCCGAATCTGCGTCGCCCTCCCGCTTGTATCCGGTCTCGACCACCCGCGTGACCGCTCCCCTTGCCCGGTCGCGCTCCACCAGGCACGGGTCCCACACGTACCATTGCTGTCCGTTCGATGCGGGCGGGATGGGCACCGGGCCCTCCCAGCTCTCACCGAAGTCGTTGCTGAACCACCGGCCCGAGGCGACGAGCATCAGGCGGCCATCGCCCAGGTACGTCAGCGCGGTGCCCAGGCCCAGGCCCGCGTTGACCGCCGGGTCGGGCGCGACCGACCTGGGCTCGCCCCAGGTGGCGCCCAGGTCATCGCTGAAGAGCACCATCGGCCGGTGCGGGTAGTCGCAGCTCACCAGCATGACCAGCCGCGCGCGCTCAGGCATCCACGCCAGGTAGGGCACGGCCACCACGCCCTTCCAGCTCTCGGTAACGATCTGCCACTGCGCGGGAAGCTCGTCCGCGACCGTCGCGCCATCCATGCGCCGGACGATGGTGGCCCGCCAATTCCTCTCAGTGACCGCAGGCATCGCTGCGCCTCCTTCCCCGAGTTCAGGCATCTTCGCTCCCCCGTCGCCCGGACCTGCCATGCATGCCCTGGAGGTCACCGGCGGCCCACGGAGAAGCGTCCGCCACCATCGAGGTGAGAACGAGGAGGCGCGGACATGTTCATCGACATTCACATCCATATCGCAAAGATCTCCGACATCGGCTGGTCACCCGACAGCGATGGCCCGGCCTCGCCCGAGCAGATCATCGAGATGTACGATGAAGTCGGCATCGACCGCGGGGTCATGCTGCCGCTGACCATCCCCGAGTGCAATGTATTGACTCAAAGCAACGAGGACATCCTGATGATCGCGGCCGAGTACCCCGACCGCCTCATCCCCTTCTGCAACCTTGACCCGCGGCTGAGCGTGAACTCCCCGGACTTCGACCTGGGCTGGGTGATGGAGCACTACAAGGAGAAGGGGTGCCGCGGCTTGGGCGAGATGACCGCCAACCTGTGGTGGGACGATCCGCGCGTAACCAACCTCCTCGACCACGCCGAGCGCTGTGAGCTGCCCCTGACCTTCCACGTGGCCCATCGCGAGGGCAACATCTACGGGCTGATCGACGACTTCGGCCTGCCGCGGCTCGAGCGCCAGGTGGCCGACCATCCCGACCTGATCTTCCTGGCACACTCGCAGTCGTGGTGGGCGTACATGAGCGGCGACGTGGGCGAGGACGAGTGGGGCGGCTACCCCACGGGCCCCGTGGTCGAGGGCGGGCGCGTACCCGAGTTGATGCGGCGTTATCCCAACATCTACGGCGACCTCTCCGCCGGCAGCGGCTTCAACGCCGTCAGCCGCGACCCGGAGTTCGGCTACGCCTTCCTCGATGAGTTCCAGGATCAGCTCTGCTTCGGCACCGACGTCTGCCGGCCCGGCAACCGCAACGACGTCCTCATCCACCTCAAGAACTGGCTGGAGGACGCCCTGGCCGGCGGCCACATCAGCCAGCAGGTCTTCGACAAGATCACCTACCAGAACGCGCAGCGCATCCTCAAGCTGGATGACTGAGCGCGGGCGAGGCGGACGGCGATGAGCGACGAGCAACGGCGCATGACCAACCTGCACGACTGCCACGAGGCCGTGGATGAGTGCCTGCGCGTGCACTTCATCCGCGATTACATGCCCGGCCAGGTCACCTACAACCTCGGCGAGTACCCGAAGCGCTTCTCCATCGCGCCCACCGAGTACGATGCCGAGCTGCTGCGCAGCTTCGCCGACCACGGCGTCGAGCTGATTCAGATTCACGAAGAGTGGAATGACTCCATGCGCGTCCTCGGCGCCACCAAGCACACCAGCCACGACCCCGAGGGCCTGCAGCAGTTCGTGGACCTGGTGCATGACCTGGGCATGAAGATCATCCCCTACGCCTCAACCGGCTTCTTCGACATCGACGACCCGGACTTCCGCGAGGAGTGGTACGACCCGGCCCGTAGCGTGCTGGTCGAGATGTACTTCCACTACGCCCGCTGCTCCCCGACCAGTCCGTCGTGGCGTGAGTACCTGCTGCCGCGCCTCGAGCGCATCCTGGACGATTACGGGTTCGACGGCCTCTACGACGACATGGGCTACTACCGCGAGGCCGAGGACCTGCCGCTGCCCGAGGGTCACGTGCGCCCCGCACCGTGGCCGCACGCGGCCATCGAGGACCTGCTGGCGCTGGTGATGGACATGTGTCACGAGCGCGGCGGAGTGCTCAAGTGCCACGGCGTGCCCCCCGCGCTGGAGCAGCATACGCGCGTGTATGATTATCTGTGGGTGGGCGAGGACGTGCAGGACCTCGACAGGATGCGGCGTGAGAGCCGCCCGCTGGTGCCCTGGGTCGTCCCCTGTCCGGACATGAGCCGGGCGCAGGTGGTGGACGAACACGACCTCTACGCGTACACCATCCCGTACATGCAGTTCCCGCTGCGGGTGGACGGCCGGCCCATGACCGGCGAGCGCGGTTGCGTCGAGGGCCTGGTCTACCAGCCGGCCGAGAAGTGCTTCTGGACGCGCCATTGCCTGGCCATCCTCGACCACCATCGCGCCCACCCTGAGGGGCCGCACACCTACGGCATGTGGGACAGCGTGCCCGGGCGGCCCGAGGCGCGCGATATCTGGCTCGACTACCTCGACCTCTACCGGCCGATGGTCGCCAACGGCGGCCGTGCGTGGTTGGAGATCCGCCGCGGGTCGCTGTTCACCGCGCCGGTCCCCGAGGACCTGACCGCCAGCCTGTTCGCCAACGAGGAGATCTACCTGGTGCTCGCCAACTACGGCGACCGGCCGGAGGAGCTGTCTTCAACGTGGGCGTGGGAGGATCGGCGCACAGGCAGGCGGGCGCGCACCTGGCGCCTGGCGCCCCGCGAGATGCTGCTGCTCAAACGCGTTGACCGCACCGACGCCTGAGTTGCGGCCCGCGCAGGTCGCCGAGCGCACGGATCGGGCGCGACGCCTCAGCGCCACCGCTTCAGCATCGGCCCCATCGCGAAGAACGACCAGTGCGCGAAGACCACCGCGCTCAGGCGCTCGGGAACGATGCGGCCCTCAGCGTCGAGCAGCTCGGGTGCGACATGGTGGGCGAGCACTTCGCCCTGGAAGAGGTCGTGGTCGCCGATGGTCCGCACGTCCAGCACGCGGCACTCGATGTTGATCGGACACTCGGCGATCAGCGGGGGCGCGACGCGCGTCGCGGGCAGCGGCGTGAGCCCGGTCTCGGCGAACTTGTCCACGTCACGCCCGGAGACCTGCCCGCACTGCAGCACGCGGTCGAGCAGCTCCGCCGGCGGCAGGTTCACCACGAACTCGCCGCCGGCCGAGATCAGCTCATGCGAGTAGCGTGCGGGCGCGATGGCGATGCCCACGATCACCGGATCGCGGATGCTCAGGTTGAACACCTCGCCCAGCGTGATGATATTGGGCCGACCCGTCGCGTCAACCGAGGTGATCAGGCCGGTCGGCGACGGGAAGATCGGGCGCGTCGGCTCGCAGGATACGCGGTCGATGGTCACGGGGGCAGTTCACTCCTCGCGGCTGCGAGTTGATGGTCAGACCTCGATGTCGCCCAACGGGAAGTGCTGCTGGCAGCCGCAACCGTCGTGGTCGCCGCCGGGCGCGTGACCTCGTGTAATGCAGACACGATGACATCACACGGGATCATGTAGCTGCTCCAGTGAGAGTCTGGGGCAGCCAGTTGGCTGCTTCTCCCCCGCGCCCGCGCAGTCCTCGTATCACGTGTCGCAGCGCAGCGCCCGGCTCAGCACGAAGCCCCACCGGCCATCACCGACCCGCTCCATGGCCGGAGGCCTTGCGCATCGGAAGCTGCGCCTCGCCGCGCGCTCCGGTCACCTCGAAGCGCTGCGCTTCCTGCCTCCGGCGCTCAAGCCCCTGCGCGTAGATGCCGATGAGTGCAGTGTCGGTTGATGATCACTGTCATGCGGCGATCGCAAGTGGGCGACCACCTCCGGCACGGCGAGACGTGGCACGGGCTGGCTGAGGTCGGGCGAGATCATCCCCGGCCATCAGCAACTCCCCGGGGGCGAGGACGCTCTCTCAGCGTAGCGAAAAGGAGGAGTAACAGATGTCTCTGACCCGCATTAACCAGAACATCTCCTCGCTCAACGCCCAGCGCAACCTGGAGATCAACTCCGAGCGCATCGGGCGTTCGATCGAGCGGCTGTCCAGCGGTCTGCGCATCAACCGCGGGGCAGACGATCCCGCCGGCCTCGTCATCTCCGAGCTGCTGCGCGCTCAGGTCTCGGGCCTGGACGTGGCCCAACAGAACGCCTCGCAGGGCGTCAACCTCATCAAGACCGCTGAGGGCGCGCTCGACGAGATCTCGGGCCTGCTCCGGCAGATGCGCGATCTGGCGGTGGACGCGGCGTCGGACTCGAACAAGAACGCCGACGCGCGCGCCGCCCTGCAGTCGCAGGTGGAGTCGGCGCTCACCACCATCGACAAGATCGCGACCAACACCAAGTACGCCGGCCGCGCCCTGCTCGACGGCTCGGCGGGCACCGACGTGAACATCATCGACAACTCCACGGTCAGCACTCAGGGCCTCACCACGCTGGGCGACCAGGATGACGGCTACATCTCCATCCAGGTCACGACCGCGGCGCAGAAGGCGGTCAGCTCGTCGGACACCGGCGCGGCCGTGGTCGGCGGCAACACCGTGGATGGCACCGGCGACATTGACCTCTCCGGCGGCGGCGATGCGCTCAGCCTCTACATCAACGGTATCAAGGTGCAGGACGGCGCCTCTGACCTGGTCATCGACAGCACGACCACGTGGAACGACGTCGTCACGGCCATCAACACCACCGCCGCCCTTGACGGTCAGGTCACGGCCGCCATCTCCGGCGGCGAGCTGGTCATCAGCTCCGACGCCTACGGCTCCGACCAGCACATCTC
>CAZTZN010000065.1:0-22648 GCA_964617715.1 uncultured Armatimonadia bacterium
GCGGCTGGTGGCGCTACTGCATCCCCGGCTACGGTGAGATCGACTGGGGCGTCTTCATCGCGCGCCTGCGCGACAACGGCTACGACAACACGCTCAGCATCGAGCATGAAGACCGTGCGCTGGGCCGCGAAGAGGGCTTCATCAAGGGGATCAACTACCTGAACATCTTCGCGTAGCGGCGCGACGTACCGCGGCGAGTGTACCGAGGAGGAGACGAACCATGCCCACCCCCATCCGCATCACCGCCGGTGACGTGGTCATCGAGGCCGAACTCAACGACTCGGCGTGTGCGCAGGCCGTCGCCGAGGCTCTGCCCATCGAGGCGTCGGCCGGCACCTGGGGCGAGGAGATATACTTCAGCATCGACGTGGATTGCCCGGCCGAGGACCTGCAGCCGGTCGTGGATCTCGGCGACCTCGGCTACTGGCCGCCGGGCTCGGCGTTCTGCATGTTCTTCGGCATGACGCCCATGAGCACGGCCGAGGAGATCCGGCCTGCCAGCCCGGTCGCGGTAATCGGGAAGATGGCCGGCGAGCTGGAGCCGCTCAAGGACGTCCGTTCGGGCGCCAGGGTCACGATCGAGCGGGCGTAGGTCGGAGAGGCATCGTCGCAGGCTGATGACTTGCGCCTCGGGGAGGGAGGTGCGCTCGTGAGCTACCTGTTGGGCATTGACGTCGGCACTACCAGCACACGCGTGCTCGTGATCGACGAGCGCGGGGTGGTGCGGGGCAGCCACGCCACCGAGTACCCACTGTCAACCCCGCGCCCGAACTGGGCGGAACAGGACCCGCACGATTGGTGGGAGGCGACGATCACCGCCGTGCGCGCGGCTATGGACAGGGCGGGTATCGGCGGCGACGCCATCGCCGGCGTCGGACTGTCGGGGCAGATGCACGGATCGGTCTTCCTCGACGCGGCCGACGAGGTCATCCGCCCGGCGCTGCTGTGGTGCGATCAACGCACGGCGAAGCAGTGTGCGTGGATCACCGAGACCGTGGGAGCCGATGACGTGGTCACCGAGACGCTCAACCCGGTGCTCACCGGCTTCCAGGCGCCCAAGATCATCTGGCTGCGCGACGAGGAGCCCGAGGCCTGGGCGCGCCTGCGCAGGGTCCTGCTGCCCAAGGATTACGTGCGACTGCGCCTGACCGGTGAGTACGCCACCGAGGTCTCGGACGCCTCCGGCACCTCGCTGCTGAACGTCCGTGAGCGCCGGTGGTCGCAGGTCATGCTCGAGCGGCTGGAGCTGCCCGAGCAGTGGCTCCCCGCGGTGTATGAGTCGCAGGAGGTCTCCGGCGCCATCAGCGCGCGGGCGGCGGCGCTCACCGGCCTGGCCGAGGGCACGCCGGTGGTCGGCGGTGGCGGCGACCAGGCTGCGGGCGCGGTGGGCAACGGCATCGTGCGCGCCGGCGTGGTCTCGGTCAGCACCGGCACCTCGGGCGTGGTGTTCGCGCACCTCGACGAGCCGGTCGTGGACGAGGAGCTGCGCACGCATACCTTCTGCCACGCGGTCCCGGGCAAGTGGCACGTCATGGGCGTGATGCTCTCGGCGGGCGGCTCTCTGCGCTGGCTGCGCGACGAACTGTGCCCCGCCGAGGTCGAGGTCGCCGCGCGCGCCGGCGTGGACGCCTACGAGTTGATGACCGCTGAGGCTGCAACCGCGCCGGTGGGCTGCGAGGGGTTGGTCTTCCTCCCCTACCTGACCGGCGAGCGCACACCCTACGCCAACCCCAACGCGCGCGGGGTGTTCTTCGGCTTGAGCCTGCGCCACGGCCGCCCGCATCTGATCCGCGCGGTGCTTGAGGGCGTGGCCTACGGCCTGCGTGACTCGCTGCAGATCATCGAGGCCATGGGGGTGGAGATCACGCAGGTGCGCGCTTCCGGCGGGGGCGCACGCAGCCCCCTGTGGCGCCAGATCCAGACCGACGTCACCGGCTACCCCCACAGTATCATCAACGTGGACGAGGGACCGGCCTACGGCGCGGCGCTGCTCGCCGGTGTCGGTGCCGGGCTGTACGGCTCGGTGGGCGAGGCATGTGACGCGACCATCCACATAGTAGACACGCCCGAGGTCGATGAGGTCAGTCACCGGCTCTACGCGGGCTACTACCGGCTCTACCGGCGGCTCTATCGCCAGCTTGAGAGCAGCTTCGACACGGCCGCCGACCTGGTGATGGCGGGCGAAACCTAGCTGCATGTCGCGCAAGGCCGCACGGCGCCCGTCGTTGCCGGTGATGTGTGCCGCCTGTTACCGCGCCTTTGCGGCGCGAGTTTGACACGCTGGGGGGGGCTCTGCTATAATCGGCGCACACCGGGTGCCCCGACGCCCGTCAACTGTGCTCGGTGAGCTTTGTTCATGCATTGACATGCGTCGGGGTCCAAGGAGGGAGCGGCTCTACATGGCAAAGAAGATCCTCGTCGTTGACGATGAGCGGCATATTGTCAGGTTGGTCGAGGTCAACCTGGCCCGCGCCGGATACGACGTCATGACCGCCTATGACGGTGTTGAGGCGCTGGAGAAGGTCAAGGCCGACAAGCCTGACATGATTGTGCTCGACGTCATGATGCCGCGCATGGATGGCTTCGAGGCGCTCAAGCGTCTGCAGGCCGATCCCGAGACGCAGGACATCCCGGTGATCATGCTCACCGCCAAGGCCCAGGACGCCGATATTTTCCGGGGCTGGTCCTCGGGAGTCAGCTCCTACCTGACCAAACCGTTCAACCCCCGCGAGTTGCTCACCTTCGTCGAGCGCATCTTCCAGAGCCTCGAAGAGGGCGGCGGGGAGGAGGACGAAGGCGAGACGGTCTGGGAGGTCTGAGCGCGCGGCCACGCCAGAAAGCAAACGAGCCCGCGGCCATTGCCGCGGGCTCGTCCGGGTCTGGCGGTTGTGCGCCGCGCGCCTCAGAACGCGATCGACATCGCGCGCGGCGGGCACGCCGGCACGCAGATGCCGCATGCCACGCACTTCTCAGCGTCGAAGCTCACCTCGCGGCTGTCCGGGTCCATTGCCAACGCCCCGGTCGGGCACACCACGATGCACGCGCCGCAGTGGGTGCAGCGCTCGTCGTCGCGCACCACGTCCCGCTCCAGCGGTTGTACGCGCACGCCCTGCTCGCGCATCCACTCGATAGCGCTTTCGATGTTCGCCGGCTCGCCCACGAGGCCGAGCACCATCAGGCCCTCCTGGTCCTGCGTGATGTCCGCGCGCAGGATGTTGAAGCCCAGGTCGTAGCGTCGGATCGCCGTGGAGGTCACCGGCTGATCGAGCAGGTCCTTGGGGAAATGCAGCACCACGCGACTCTCGGCCATGTTACTCACTCCCCTCCTCGCCCGCGGGGCGATACTTGAGCGGCTTGAAGCCCTGACCGCTGTCTGCTGAGGGCAGCGGCGCCACCGGCTCGGTCAGCAGGAACTGCCCCGCCGCCACCCAGCCCTTGAGCTTCTCCGCGATCTCTTTCGCGCGCACGTAGCTTGACAGCGGCGTCGTCGGTACCTGCCGTCCATCGATCTCGATGCTGCCGCTCTTGAGGTCGGCGTAGGACACATGGCCCAGCGGCTCGCCCTCGTTGTGTGCGTAGTTGCGGCTGTAGTCGATGATCGGCGCGGTGATGTCGGCGTCGCTCACGCCCGTCTGGAAGGCGATCTCCTCGTCCAGCACCGGGATGGCCGTCCCCAGGCCCACGGCCAGCGAGACACCGTAGCCCAGGAAGCTCACCCCCACCACGTAGCGCGGGTCCATCTCCTTCAGGTCGCCGACGGTACCCAGCGTGCCGGAGCCACCGGTGGGCACGCCGCGCTCGTTGCGCGGCCCGATCGGGTGGTGCTGCGTGCCCTGCCAGTAGACATAGCCCTGGGCGCCGCCCAGGAAGATACGCGTGCCGATGCCGATGGTCCGGTAGTACGGATCGTTCAGCAGCGGACTGAGCTGGCCCGCGGAGCAGTAGTTCGCGCTCCCCAGGTCGCGCTTGACCACGCCCATGTAGGTGTAGATGTCGCGGTCGGCGTACAGGTTGACCGCCACGTTGTAGTTCTGATAGGCGTTGCGCGGGTTGAGCATGTACGCTTCGTTGAGGTCCGCAATGTTGATCCAGGTGTCCAGCTCGCGCCGCGGATAGCAGTCGGTGCCGTAGGCCTCGGCGCGCAGGCGCACGTCCTTGCCCGCCACCAGCTCCTCGATGACATGGCCGCCGCCGTAGCTGAAGCGCCCGGGATGGTTGCGGTTGAGCGGATCGCCCTCGGCCACCTCAGTGGCGCCGATGTACAGGTCCACGGCCGCGAGTCCGGAGTATGCCGGGACGTCGTTGAGCCATGCCCTCGTGATCTTCATGCGCGGCGTGCTGTGGCCGATATTGAGGAAGGCGCCCGATGAGCACATCGGGCCGAGCGTCCCGGTGGTCACCACGTCAATCTTCTCCGCGGCCTCGGCCGGGCCCAGCTCGGCGACCACCTCGATCATCTCCTCGGCGGTCACCACCACGACATCGCCTCTGCGTATCTTCTCGTTGATCTCGTCGTAGCTCTTGGGCAAGGGTATCACTCTCTCAGATCGGCGTCCGCAGGGTCCGGTGACGCCCGGACGCGCGGTATTGGTGCGGTGTGATCGGTGTGACCGTGCCGGCTGTGCGCCCCGAAGGGCGCTGCGCCATGACCATGCGGATCATCACCTGTGCCTCGGGTCGGGTGCGCCCGAACATCACACGACCTCCTTTCATGTCGTCTCCGGTGCGTCGAACAGATCAGTCGAGAGGTAGCGCTCGCCGGTGTCGGGCAGGATCACCACGATCAGCCGGTCGCGCAGCTCCTCCCGCGCCGCCACCTGCAGGGCGGCATGCGCCGCCGCGCCCGAAGAGATCCCGGCGAGAATGCCCTCCTCGGTCGCGATCCGCCGGCTCATTGCCCTGGCGTCGGCGGTGGTGACGGTCACCACCTCGTCCAGCGCATCGGTGTCCAGCACGCCCGGCACGAAGCCCGCGCCGATGCCCTGGATGCCGTGCGGGCCGGGGTCGCCGCCCGACAGCACCGCCGATTCCTCAGGCTCCACGCCCACCAGCCGCAGCTCAGGTTTGCGCGGCTTGAGCGCGCGCGCGATGCCGGTAATGGTGCCGCCGGTGCCGATGCCCGCGACAATGGCGGCCACCGTCCCATCGGTGTCGGCCCAGATCTCCTCGGCGGTCGTGCGCTCATGCGCCGCGGGGTTGGCCGGGTTCTCGAACTGCTGCGGGACCCAGGCGTCATCCAACTCGGCCGCCAGCTCCTCAGCGCGGGCGATGGCGCCCTTCATGCCCTCGCTTGCGGGCGTCAGCTCCAGCTCGGCGCCGAAGGCGGCGAGCAGCCTGCGCCGCTCAAGGCTCATGGACTCGGGCATCGTGAGGACGACACGGTAGCCGCGGGCCGCGCCGATCATCGCGAGTCCGACACCGGTGTTGCCGCTGGTAGGTTCGACAATGGTGGTGCGGCCCGGCGCGATGCGCCCCTCGCGTTCGGCGGTCGCGACCATCTCCCAGGCGATGCGCTCTTTGACGCAGCCCGCCGGATTGAACGACTCGAGCTTCGCCACCACGCGGCCCGGCAGACCCGCACCCAGTTTCCCCAGCCGCACCAGCGGTGTGTGGCCGATCGTCTCCGTAATGTCGGCCAACACTCTCATCACGACCACTCCTGAGTCTGTCAGTGCCATGCCCGTACATGAAAACAGACCCCAGTGCCCTGGTGCCGTGGTACATGGCAACGGGGCGGGGCCTCGTTCAGTGCGACATCATCTGATACGGTCGCCCGCCGGCGCCGACCGTGTCAACTGTCACCTCGGTTAGTGTCGTCCGCACGATGGCGCGTCCTCTCTCTCGTCTTCTCCTCGAGTGCGTTGAGGATAACATGGCGCGCGCGGCCTGTCAACACTCCGCGGCCCAACCTCCACATTACTCAGGCAAGTTCCTCGAGGCCGCGGCTGCCCTCGCTCACGCCCAGGCGCACCATCCGCCAACAGCCCTGCCTGGCACCCCGCGCGCCGATGGCTGCAATGAGACGGCGGGGGACTCAGGTGCCGGCGGGGACGGCACCTTCATCCCCCACCAATACGTGACGCCTGTGGCACAGCTTTGCGCTCACTGCATGTGACGTATACCCATTGATGTATGTTCACCAAACCAGCCAAGTTCATAGATCATCTCCGACGTGAGAGGGTGCAGGTCCGCCGCCGCGGACTCGGGCGGGCGCCTCATTCCTGTTCGTCGCCTTCGGGCAGCGGCTCCAGCTCACCCGCCCGCCCGAGCGCCGCGGTGCGCCGCAAGCGCGCCACCACACGCGCCTGCGGCACCAGTGCCAGCAGATGAAACAGGCTCGGCCCAATTGTCTGCCCGGTCACCGCCGCGCGGCAGGGGTGAATCAGCTTGGCCGCGCCCACTCCCAGCTCCTCCGCGAGACCGCGAACGGTGTGCTCGATGCTCTCCACGCCCCAGCTCTCCAGCGCCTCCAGCCGATCGGCCAGCAGCTCCAGGCGCTCGGGCACCTCCGGGCGACTCAGCCACTTGCTGCGCGCGCGGTTGTCGTAGGGATAGTCGTCGGTGAAGAAGTAGCGCCCCCACACCACGAAGTCCCTCAGCAGCCGCGTGCGTTCCTTCATCAGATCCACGACCGCCACGAGCCAGGCCCGCCGCTGTTCGCTCAGGTCCTCTTCGATGAGCCCCTCGGCGCGCAGCAGTGGCTCGATCAGACCGGCGATGTACACCGGGTCCGCTCGCTTGAGGTACTCGCCATTGAGCCAGGTGGCCTTTTCGAGGTCGAATACTCCCGGCGACCTGCTGACTCCCGCGAGCGTGAACTTCTCGATCAGCTCGTCCAGGTTGAGGATCTCCTCATCGGTGCCCGGTGACCAGCCGATGAGTGCCAGGAAGTTGCGCATGGCCTCGGGCAGAAAGCCCTGGTCCTGGTAGTCCATCAGGTTGACCGCGCCGTGGCGTTTGCTCAGCTTGGTGCGGTCGGTGCCCAGAATCAGCGGCAGGTGGGCGAACTGCGGTGGCTCGAAGCCGAGGGCCGCCATGAGTTGCAGGTGCGCCTGGGTGTTGGGCAGGTGCTCCTCGGCGCGGATTACGTGCGTGATGTTCATCAGATGGTCATCCACCACCACCGCCAGGTGGTAGGTCGGGTAGCCGGAGGTCTTTTGAATCACGAAGTCGCCCATCAGCGCGTTCTCGAACGACACCTCACCGCGTACCAGATCGTTGACCACGGTGGCACCCTCATCATCGACGCGGAAGCGCACACAGAACTCGCGCCCCTCGGCCTCGAAGCGCTCGGCCTCCTCGGCGCTGAGCGTGCGGCACTTGCCGTCGTAGCGTGGGGGCAGGCCACGCGCGCGCATGACCTCGCGCCGCTCCTCCAGCTCTTCAGGCGTGCAGTAGCAACGGTAGGCACGGCCGCTCGCGATCAGCCGGCCGACGTACTCTCGGTAGATGTCGAGGCGCTCGGACTGGATGTAGGGCGCGTGCGGTCCGCCCACGTCGGGGCCCTCGTCCCAGTCAATTCCCAGCCAGCGCAGGCCGTCGTAGATGGCTGCGAGCGACTGCTCGGTGCTGCGCACCTCGTCGGTGTCCTCGATGCGCAGGACGAACGTGCCGCCCTCATGGCGCGCAAACAGCCAGGCGAACAGGGCGGTGTGAGCGCCCCCGACGTGCAGGTTGCCGGTAGGCGAGGGGGCGAAGCGGGTGCGCACCTCTGACATGGGGTCGGTCACCTCTCGGAAGGCAGACGGCGGCGGCCGCATGAGCCGCGGCGCATTCGTGGTGTGCGAAAAGCAGCAGGCTGCCCGCGCGCAACCGCGGCCAGCCCTCGTATCATATCCGTACCGCCACTTGTGCGCAAGTCGGGGGGAGGACCGTGGCCGGTCAGTCGTACGAAGCAGCGCATTACACTTCGGTCTGTGCCGTGGGGCGTCGCCGTCCGTGGAGGCAGGGCCGATCCGCTGACCGGCCCGGTGTCCGCTCCCGCCTGTCGGTTCCCGGCTCCCGCTTGCTACTCGCCGCGACCCACCACGAACTCCGCCAGTACCTCATCGCCGGGCTCGCGCACCAGGTCGGTGTCCACGGCCCACATTCCATCGATCTCGCCGAAGCATGGGTAGAAGGCCAGCAGCGAGGCGATCTGCCAGCGTGAAGTCGCGCGCACCACGTTCATCTCCGCCCACAGCGCGTTGAAGGTCAGCCCTCCGTCGTGCTCGCTCAGCAGCTCGACCATCAGGTCACGGGTAGAGATCGGACGGTGGCTGACGCGCTCACGCTTGCGCTCAAGCAGCAGCATGCGGTCCTCGTCGGGCGCCAGCTCATCCTCGACCGTACCGGTGTACGACAGCACGTATGTATCCGGAGCATCGCCGCGCGTGACCGTGAACACTGCGCCACTGGGCGGCAGCTTGCGCTGATACCAGCGCGACAGGCCGAAGAGCAGCCCCAGATCGCGATTGAGCCACGCCGGGAAGACACCCGCCTCGCCGTGGCGCATCAGCAACATCGTCAGGGGCGCCTCCCCGCTGAACAACTCGCGGTCGATGGCCCGAATCGCCATGGTGCCCAACGCAAAGTGGTGGTGCAGCAGCGGGTACTGCGTCGAGTCGCCGGCGATCATCGCCTCATCCGGCTTGATCTCCACGCCGGCGCACACATCCTCGTAGACCGGATCGAGGACCGCATCCAGCAGCGCTCCCGGCAGCACCTCCAGCTCTAGGATGATGTCCTCGTCCTCCTCGGTCACCGCGGGACACAGCGGCGCCGGTATCTCATGCACCCAGTCGGGGATGGCCTCGCGCGAGATGTAGCGGCCTGCCGACACGCGCATGAGGGATGCGTCGGCCTCCATGGCATCCCGGACCGCGTGGGCCGCCGCCACGAACTTGCGCTTGTCGGGGGTGATCTCCAGCAGGTCCATGACCAGCTCATCGATGCCGATCGGCACCTGCGCCTCGCGGATCACCGCCAGGATGTTGTCGCGATCCTCCGGGTCCAGTCGGTAGGGCGTCGCCGGCGGATCGGCGGCCAGCACCTCGGCGATATCCACCTCGCTCAGGTCCTCACCCTCACCCGCCTGCGCGTCCGACAGCCTGCGCAGCTCATCGTGCAGTGCCTCCACCAGCTTCCCGCTCATCCACTGACCGCACGCGGCCGCCACGTCATCGCGCCTGATCAGATCGGCGACGAACTCCACCGGCTCGAATATCTGTGGGTGGTGCGTCCAGGTGAGGAAGGCGAGCTGCCGCGGACCGATGGGACGATCGAAGGTCTCCAGGATGTTCGCCGCCGTCAACGCCGGATCGCGCTTGCGCAGGTCCCTCCTTCGGCACTTCTCCCACAGCTCGCGCAGATCCTCATCATGATCGAGATCGTTGTAGAACAGCACCGTCTCCTCGTCATCGTCCTCCAGCATCAGGATCCAGTCGGCCGCCACGACCCGGTCGGCGACCAGCAGCGCGTCATCACGCGTGGCGATGTACTCCTCGAGCAGATCGCGGAAGTAGCTCGGGGATCCTCCGCGCAACCGCACCAGGCCCATAACCATGAGGTCTTCGGGCATGGGCCGAGCGTACTCGGCCAGTAAGGTGGCGATCGCGCCCCCGAACGGCCGCACGCGGATGGTCTCGCGATCGGCGAGGTCGAAACGTCCGGCGACCTCCACGAAGCGTTGGTCATCGGCCAGGACCTGCCGGATCAGGCCGACGCTTACGCGCATGCCGTGTGGCAGGGCGCGCACCAGGTTGGGCGGACGCACGGCTCCCGCCTGGCCGAGGATAGCACCGTAGAGGGTGTCACCGAGGTAGCGCAGTGCAAGGTCCGGGTTGGTTGCCATCGCAGCGAATCCCCTTTCTGTCCGGGTTGCTTACACCTTGCGCAGCATCCCCCTCAGATCGTGCTCCAACGCCGCCTGCACGAGCACGTCCACGAAGCGCCCCCGCTCCGGACACGCCCCGGTCGCCTCACAGGCGATGATCACACTGCCGTCGATCTCGGGCGCGTCCCGGTACGAGCGCCCCACCATCTCGCCGGGGTTCTCGCCCTCCTCCTCGACCAGCACCCGCAGCGTCCTGCCGACAAAGCTCTCGTTGATCTCGCGCGAGACGTGCGCCTGTAGCGCCATCAGCTCGTCGAGGCGGTCCTGCGCTTCGGCCGGATCGACCTTGTCGGCCAGCTCGTGCGCGCGCGTGCCCGGCTCGTCCCAGTAGCGGAAGGCCGAGAGGCGGTCGAAGCGCGCCTGCTCGACAAAGCGCAGCAGGCTCTCGAAGCGCTCGCGACTCTCGCCCGGATAGCCCACGATGAAGGTGGTGCGCACCGCCGCCTCCGGCATTGCTGCGCGGAGGCGCCCGAGCATGGTCAGATACGTTTCGGCGTCGCCGCGCCGGCCCATGCTGCGCAGAATCTCCCCGTCGGCGTGCTGCAGCGGAATGTCAAAGTACTCGACCAGTTGCGGGCACTGTGCGACCGCCGACAGCAGATCGTCGGTGATGCCGTCCGGATGCAGGTACTGCATGCGCAGCCACCCGTCCCAGCCGTCCAGCTCCAGCGACTCGAGCAGCTCCGCCAGCGTCGGGCCGCCCGGCAGGTCGCTGCCCCAGGCGGTGGTGTCCTGCGCGATCACGCAGATCTCGCGTACGCCCTCGGCGATGAGCCCGGCGATCTCGGCGCGGATGTCCTCGGCCGGCCGGCTGCGATAGGGTCCGCGCAGGCTCGGGATCATGCAGTAGGCGCAGCGGTGGCTGCAACCGTCGGCGATCTTCGCATACACCAGCCACTCGCGCCCGGTGCGCACGCGCGGGGTCTCGGCCGCGTAGAGCCAGGGCGCCGGCCACATCTCGACCGGCCGTTCGCCCGCCAGGCAGCGCTCGATGATCTCCACGATCTTCGGCACGGAGCCCGGTCCGATGAAGGCGTCCACCTCCGGCATCTCCGCGAACAGCTCCGCCCCGTGACGCGCGGTCAGACAGCCGGCGCAGATCAGACAGCGCGTCCCGGAGGCCTTCAGGTCGGCCAGGTCGAGCAGCGCCTCCACGGCCTCTTCAACCGCGGGCTCGATGAAAGCGCAGGTATTGACGATCACGATCTCCGCGCCTTCGAGTTCGTCTACGATACGGTAGCCGGCCTGCTCAAGCAGGCCGAGCATAATCTCCGAGTCGACCAGGTTCTTCGGGCAGCCCAGCGACACCAGCGCGACGGTATGACTCATCGGCCGTCTCCGCTTCGGAGGTTGCGGAAGATCAGGCAGTAGTGGTGATGATAGTTGGGCACGAAGGTGGTCGGATAGCCCCAGATGCCCAGCCGCTTGCTGTCCTGGCACCAGATGCGCTCGCCCTGGAAGCTGAGTGTGCGCGACACACGCGCGGCCAGGTCCCACGCCAGCGGCCGCACATGCCCCTCGGGCACCCGCACGTTCTGCGCCACGATGACCAGGTACTTCTCCGGGGCCAGCAGCTTCGCGCAGCCGTCGAAGACCTCGCCGAGGGCTTCGATGAAGTCGTCGTAGTCGGTGATCAGCCCCAGATTCCCGGGCTCGTCGCCGTAGTCGGTGTCGAGGCCCCCCTTCGCCCGAAGCTTGTGCGTCGATTCGACACCGCCGCGGCTGGTGCGCAACATATTCCAGTAGGGCGGTGAGGTCATGATGAAGTCGAAGCGCGGCAGTCCGTCCTCTCCCCGCGGCACGCCTTCGACGTCCCGCCACGTGTGCGCGTCGGCGATCTCCCGCGCGTCGGCGCGCACGACCCGGGCATTCTCGCCCAGCCCATCGAGCAGCGGCGCCAGCCGCCGCCGGCTCATCTCGGCGTAGCGCGCGCTTACCTCGACGCCAACACCGTTGCGCCCTTCTTCCAGCGCCGCCACCAGCGTCGCGGCGCTGCCGCAGAACGGGTCGAGCACCCAACCGCCCCGCTTGGTGAAGAATCGCAGGAACTGCGCCACCAGCTCCTCGGGGTAGCGTGCGGGGTGCAGCTCGGTGTCGCGGTTCTGATGGTAGCGGCGCGAATCGCACACCAGCCACGACTTGGTGGCCTTGATCCACTCCCGGCCCGACAAGTCGTTGAGGCTGTTGCGCGGATGGACCCGCGAATCCGGGTCGCACGTCCGCGTACCAACGCCACCGCGGCCTTCGGGGCTTCCGCTGGCCATGGGCCTCATTCGTTGCTGCGTGGTATGATGCGATCGATGCTGTGATTGCCTGTCAGGCAGTCTCGGCGGCCGGTTCCTCCGGCTCGACACGCTCCCGGTCATCCGCCCGGTCGCCGTCAAGGGTGGCGTCGTCCTCCTCGATGGTCACGCGCTCGCCGCCCTCATCATAGTCGTCTCCGATATCGTCGTGGTCGGGTTCGTCGTAGTCATTCGTCATTCCCGCGTCGGTTTCGGTGCCCGCACCGCCGGTGATGACCGCCAGGTGGTCGCGCATGGCCGCGGGATTGAGGATCACCTGCCGCGGCTTGGGGCCCTCGTGCGGGCCGACCACGCCGCGCCGCTCCATGGCATCGATCAGCCGCCCGGCGCGCGCATAGCCGATCTTGAAGCGCCGCTGCAGGCCCGAGACCGACGCCTCGCCTTCGTTTACTACGTGTTCGACCGCCGCGGCATAGAGCTTGTCGCTGACTTCCAGCTCGCCCGCGAAGTCCTCATCGTCATCGTCGGGGAGCTGCGGAATGATCTCGAACTCGGGCTCGCCCTGGGTGGCCAGGTAATCGACCACGCGCTGCAGGTCCGCGCGCGGGATGAACGCACCCTGCAGCCGCCGCGGCTGATTGTCGTCGATGGGCGAGTAGAGCATGTCACCGCGGCCGATCAGTCGCTCGGCGCCCTGACCGTCGAGGATGGTGCGCGAGTCGTGCTGCGAGGTGACGGCCAGCGCGATGCGCGAAGGGATGTTCGCCTTGATCGTGCCGGTGATGACATTGACCGATGGTCGCTGGGTGGCCAGCACCAGGTGGATGCCGGTGGCGCGAGCGAGCTGGGCCAGCCGGCAGATGGAGAACTCGAACTCCGCGCGCGACTGCATCATCAGGTCGGCCAGCTCGTCGATGATGATAACCACGTGTGGGATCGGCTCGAACTCCTGGTCGGCGTGCTGCTTGGGCCGGGCCGCCAGCTCGTTGTACTCGTCTATGTTCACGACGCCCTTGAGGGCGAACATGTCGTAGCGCGTGTCCATCACGCGGATGATCTTGCGCAGTGCGTCGGCGGCCTCCTTGGGGCTGTAGACCACCGGGGCCATCAGGTGCGGGATGCCCTCGTACAGGCGCAGCTCCACCCGCTTGGGGTCGATGAGGATGAACTTGACCTGGTCGGGGCGCGCGCGCATGAGCAGCGAGCAGATGATGCTGTGCAGGCACACGCTCTTGCCCGAGTTGGTCGCGCCCGCCACCAGCAGGTGCGGCATGCGTGACAGGTCCGCGATCACGCTGTGGCCGGCGATGTCCCGGCCCAGGGGCACCGCCAGGATTGACGGGTGCTGCTGGAACTGCTCGTCGGCGATCAGGCGTTTGAGGCCCACCACCGCACGATGGTGGTTGGGCACCTCGATGCCCACCGCCGACTTGCCCGGGATGGGCGCCTCGACGCGTACATCCACCGCCGCCAGCGCCATCGCCAGGTCATCCGAGAGGCTGACGATCTTTCCCACGCGGATCCCGGGCGCGGGCTCCACCTCGTAGCGCGTGATCACCGGGCCTTGCTCGTAGGCAACTACCTTGGCGCTCACGCCGAAACTCTCGAGAGTGTCCTCGAGCTTGATGATGTTCTCGGTGGCTTCCTCACGCGCATCGGCGGTCTGCTCGTCATCGAGGTCGGTGAGCAGATCCAGCGAGGGCGGCGTGTAGAGGTCGTTGCCGTCAAGCAGCACCGCCTGCGGCCCCTCGGTCTTGGGCCGGCGACCCGCGTTGGACTTCGCGTCGCGCCTGCTCCGCGCAGGCTTCTTCGGCCGTTCCAGCGGGGCCTGGGTTCCCTCCTCACCGTCACCGTCGAGGTCGAGTTCGACCACCGGCCCACGATCGGGGCGGCGGGGTCGCTCCCGCGCCCGCGCCCCCGACCGGCCTCGCGACCGGGGGGACGACCCGCGCACCAGCCGCGCCGCCTCCGCGACGGTGTCATCAAAGACATCGCGCGTGGTGACGTATGCGCCCCACGCCGCGTGTCCGATGCCCTGCAGCAGCGTCTTGACGGACGTCTGCGTGAGCATCACCAGCGCAATCACCGCCACGCCGGTGAGCACGATGTACGAGCCGACCACGCCCAGGATGCGCAGTGAGGCGTGCGCCAGCGCCGCCCCCACGTAGCCGCCGTAGAGCGCGACCCACGCGGGGTCGAAGCGCGCCTGCTCGGGGATGTACATCGACGTGGCCGTGAGAATGACGAGGAGCATGAGGCCGGCGCCGGCGAGAGCCCGCGGTGAGGCGGCGTGGGGTCTCTCAAGCGCGAAGAGCACCCCGATCACCAGCAGCACGAGGGGCACGGCGTAGGAGCCGACGCCGAAACAGACTCGCAGTGCCCCGGCGATCAGGACGGGCAGATAGCCGCCCCCCTCGCTCAGACCGCCCTGACTGCGGTAGAGCAGGCTCGCCAGGGTGAGCGCGGCCGCGGTGATCAGGGCGATCGCGGCGACCTCGCGCCTGAGCTTGTGGACATCATCCCGAGTAGTGCGGGACACAGGGCCTGCCTCCGATCAGTAGTTCTGCGGCGGATAGCTGTGACGATGCTTCGGATGGCACGCACACACCTCACGCGCCCGAAGCCCTGTGATGGCTCAGATTATAGCACAAATGGGCCGCAAGGCGAAAGGCCGACACACAGACGAAGCCCCACAGCTCTGGAAGAATGGGGAAGAGCGCCCGCCGTCCACCCGCATCTGGACCCCGGGGGCGCCCTCGCCCGCGGCCGTTCGGGACGCGTGTCCCGATCTCAGCAACGGCCCACGCGCGCGCCGAGGCGGGCGTAACAGGGGATGACCCGCCCAACGGCGGCGGGGCGCCGCCACGGACAGATCACACCACGTAATCCGCCACGATCCCGGTGACCAGGCGCACGCGCTCGATGTCACCCGGCGGAGAGATCTCGTCGGAGATGCCGAGAATGAGGTTCGGCGCGAAGCGCTCGAGGAGCGCCAACGTCATCTCCTCCAACTCCGCCTCGGGCATTCCCGGCAGGAAGTTCACGCACGGGATGCCATCGAGCATGATCTTGTCACCGAAGGCGTCGCGCAGCTCGTCGAGCGTCACGTCGCCCTGCGGCAGTGGCGTGGGCGCTTCGATGCCGTGCTGAGGCAGCTTCGCGAGGTAGGGCAGCAGCGGCTTGAGCGCCCCGTCCATGTGGATGTGCGTGAACTTGCCCGCGGCATGAAACTGCTCGCAGCGGCGTTCGTAGACGGGCATGAGGTAGCGCTCGAACAGCGGCGGTGGTGTCAGCCAGGCATCTATGTTGTCTCCGAAGTTGATAATCTGTGTCGGGCTTTCGCAGATTGCCTCGATGAGTTGGTCGTCGCACCGCTCCATGTGCTCCAGGAAGGCCTCGGCGCGCTCGGGCTGGTCGTGCAGCAGGTAGATGGTCTCTTCGAAGCCGACCAGATTGATGATCAGGCGCATCAGCGGCGTGCGCGGGAAGTAATACTGGCACACGCCACGATCTCCCAGGCGCGCCTCGATGGCGTCGAACTGTTCCTGATCGAAGCGCACACGTTCGTCGGCGAGGAAGTACTCCATGATCGCGATATCGTCGAGCGTCTGAACCGGAAACCTGGCGCGATGCGCTGAAGTGCCCTCTTCGCCGTAGCGCAGCACTTCGGTGAGCGTGCCGATGGGCGTCTCGTAGTAGGTGATCCAGCCGCCCTCGTCGGGCTCGGTGCGCAGCGTGCACTTGTCGTGCTCGAACACCAGTGGCCGACCGGCGTAGCGCACGGAGCATCCCAGGTCATCGTAGACGTCGAACAGCTCCATCCCGGCGTAACGCTCGGGGAGCGAGCCCAGTTTGCACCGGTAGTTGTACCAGTGCTCGAGCCGCGGCTGCCAGCACACGCGGTCGATGGGCTCGCGGGCGAAGGTGGCCAGGATGCGCTCGCGATCGGTCATTGCAGCCTCCGGTGGTCGGTCATCCCGGCCCCGATGATCGGGACATCGGCCGGCCATGGTCCGGCGAGGTTCGCGCTGTCGAACGCGGGCACCTGCGCGCACCAGCTTCTCGGCCTTGAGCGTGGGCGGTCGAGAGGGGACCATCGCCGTTCCCGATTGCCGGTCCCCCAGGCCCGGCTCACACGGTTCGCGGTTGCCGATACCCGCCTCCCGGCCCCGCGGCAGGTATCGTCGCGCCGCCTGCGAACTACCCCCCCGATCACCGCAAGAGACCGGGCCGCCTGCGCGTGCCCGGACAGATCGAGAGGGAGGACACGAGGATGTCTGTCAGAATCGGGTTCGTCGGGTGCGGCGGCATCGCCAACGCGCACATGAAGAACCTCGCCAGGATCGAGGGCGCGCAGATGGTGGCCTTCAGCGACATCGTGGAGGAGAAGGCGCAGCAGGCCGCGGACGAGTACGGCGGTCGGGCCTTCACCGACTACCGCGAGATGTACGAGAGCGTGGAGCTGGACGCGGTCTACGTCTGCCTGCCGCCGTTCGCGCACACCGACCAGGAGATCCTGGCGGCGCAGGCGGGGCTGGCGCTGTTCGTCGAGAAGCCGCTGGCGCTGACCATGGACAAGGCGCGCGAGATCGAGGCCGCCATCACTGAGGCGGGGGTCATGAGCTGCGCGGCCTACCACTGGCGCTACCACGACACCGCCCGGTGGGCACGCGAGGCCCTCGCCGACGGCCCCATCGGCATGGTGCTGGGCTGGTGGATGGGCGGGCTACCCGGTGTGGCGTGGTGGCGCGTGCAGGATCAGTCGGGCGGCCAGATCCTCGAGCAGACCACGCATATCATCGATATGGCGCGCTACCTCGCGGGCGAGGTCGAGCGCGTCTCCGCCGAGATGGCGCTGCGCGTGATGACCGACGTCGAGAACATATCGGTGCCCGACGTGGGCACGGTCAACCTGCGCTTTGAGAGCGGCGCGGTCGGCAACATCACCAACTCGTGCGTGCCACCGGGCTGGAAGAACGGGCTGGTCATCATCGGCGAGCGCAAGACCGTGATCTTCGACCAGTTCAATTTCGAGCTGCGTACTCAGGCGGGCACCGAGACCAAGACCTTCCAGCCGATCGCGCCGCACTTCCGCGAGAGCGCGGCCTTCGTCAAGGCGGTCGCCACCGGCGACGCCTCGGGCATCCTGTCCGACTACTCCGACGGCGTGAAGTCGCTGGCGGTGAGCATCGCCGCCAACGAGTCGGCGCAGACGGGCGAGCCGGTACTGATCGCGGACGTGTAGCCGATCCCGAGCGCGGACGGCGGGCGGCCGCACTGGCCATCCGCCGTCGCCTTCGGCCGTTGTCGTTGTGCCCCCGGCGCCCTCGCCGGGGGGCCGCCCTGCGGGCGGCTGCCGTTGCCGTCCAAGCGCGGAGGAGGCGGTTGCCGTCCGCCGCCCGAGGAGCCCCTATGCCCACCGAACCCGAACTGCGTGACGCCATCTGCGAGGTCGGCCGCCGCCTGTGGCAGCGCAACATGGTCGCCGCCATTGACGGCAACATCTCCGCGCGCCTCGCCGACGGCACCATCCTGTGCACACCCACCGGCGTCTCGAAGGGCTTCATGGCTCCCGAGGACCTGGTGCGCCTCGCACCCGACGGTCGCGTCATCGGGGACGGCCGGCCCTCGTCGGAGGCCATGTTGCATCTCGCCTGCTACTGCGCGCGGCGCGATGTGCAGGCGGTGGTCCATGCCCATCCGCCCTACGCGACCGCCTTCGCCGCGCGCGGTGAGCCGCTGCCGACCCACTATCTGACAGAGATGGCGGTGGCGTTGGGCGAGGTCCCATGCTCGCCCTTCGCCCGCCCCGGAACCACTGAGGTGGTGGAGGTGGCGCTGCCGCTGCTCGCGACCGCCGACGCCTTCCTCCTGCGCCACCACGGTCCGGTCACGGTCGGTCGCGATCTGCGGGAAGCCCACCACCGCATGGAGTGGGTCGAGCAGGGCGCACAGGTCGCCGCGATCATCCGCCAGATCGGCGCCGCCGAGCCTCTTTCGCCCGAGCAGCTCGCCGAGCTGGCCCGCATCCGCGCCGACCAGGGCCTGGGCGTTGATCCGGCGGACTACGATCCATCGGGCTGCCTGGAACGCATCGCCGCGGGGTGGGGACGCCGCACCACGCAGTGAGTGACCGACTGTGCGCAATCACAAGAGTGCCCGTTGCCGTCACCACCGACGGCTGAGTTCCCCGGGCGTGAGGAGCGACCATGCCGACCACGTTGACCTTCGTCGGGACCGCGGGCTGCACGCCGCCCGCCGGCAATGACACCGCCTGCTTCCTGCTCAACGGCCATGTGCTGATCGACTGCGGCTGGTGCGCGGCGCTTTCGATGTTGCCCACCGGGCACGACCCGACCGGGCTGTCTGACGTGCTCATCACGCACTGCCATCACGACCACTACATGGGCCTGGCGAGCGTGTTGTTCTACCGGCGCATGCAGCGCGCGCGGCTCGGCGACGAAGCGGAGCTGCGCATCTTCGGGCCTGCCGAGGACATCGAGCGCGTGGTCGAGCTGGCCCGCGCGTACCTGCAGGTGGATCGCTTCAGCGCGGTGCAGACCGCGCCCGAAGTCATCCCGGTCACGCCCGGCGACGCTCTGAGCGTCGGCGAGTTCGAGATCCGGACCGCCCCGACGCAGCACCCCGTCCAGGGCCTGGCCTACCGCATCCTCGACCCGGAGACCGGCGCCACCATCGGCATCAGCGGCGACACCGCGTATCTGCCCGCGCTGGCGGAGTTCTTCCACGGCGTGGACCTGCTGATCATGGAGGGCTCGACCGGCCTGAGCGACCCGCCCGCCGACAGCGCCTCCGGCCACTCCAGCGTGCGCCAGTCGGCCCGCATCGCCCGTGACGCGCAGGTCGGGCGGCTGGCGCTGGTGCATATGGGCGCCGGCGGCCGTGAGGAGCTGCTCACCGCCGCGAGCGAGGTCTTCGCGGACGCCTTCCTCCCCAGGCCGGGCGAGGCCGTGATTCTGAAGGGCCGGGCATGACCACCCGCGAGCGCTTCCTCGCCATCGTCAACTTCGAGCGGCCCGACTACGTGCCTTACTGGTACGCGCCGGGCATCGGCATCGCACACGTCGAGACTGTGGCGCGCTGGCAGCGCGAGGAGGGCTACCCCAGCGACTACGAGTCGCTGGTCGAGTTCTGGGGGGCGGAGGGCTACTACACCATCGGCCTGCACACCGGCTTCGTACCCGACTTCCCGGTCGAGCGCATCGACCTCGGCGACGGCTACGTGCTTGTCCGCCAGTACAAGGCCGAGACCCGCGAGCTGGCGGCCAACGCATATACCTACGCGATGCCGCAGTTCAAGACCTACATGTTCGAGGACCGGCGCGACTGGGAGCTGGAGATGCGCCCGCGGCTGGATCCGACGCACCCCGAGCGCGGCCGGCCCGCCATCCCGGAGGCCCGGCCCGACCAGCCGGTGCTGGTGAGCTGCCCGAGCTACTGGGGGCGCTGGCGGAGCTGGTTCGGCCTCGACCGCGTCTGCTGGTTCATGCATGACGATCCGGCGCTGATCCACGAGATGAACCGCGCGGTCACCGACCTGTTCCTCGACCAGGCCTCATGGGTCGCGCGTCGCATTCAGATCGACGCCATCGGCGGCTGGGAGGACATGTGCTACCGCTCGGGGATGCTGATCTCGCCCGCGGCCTTCGAGGAGTTCCTCGCGCCCTACTACCGCGAGGTGGCCGACTTTGCGCGCGCTATCGGCGCGGCGGTGGTGGACATCGACTGCGACGGGGACGTTAGCGAGTTCGTACACTGCCTGTGGCGCGCGGGCGTGTACATGTGCCACGCCTTCGAACCCACCCACGGCGGCTCGGACATCCACCGCATTCGCACGGAGCTGCCCGAGTTCATCATCTGCGGCGGCCTCGACAAGCACGCGATGGTGGACCCTACCGGCGCGACCGCGATAGCCGAGGTGGACGCGAAGGTCCCCGCGATGCTGAAGCATGGCGGCTACCTGCCCGGCATCGACCACGGCCTGCCGCCCATCTGCCACTATCGCCCGTTCTGGCAGTTCATGAACCGCATCCGGGAGCACTGCGGCGCGCCCCCCGCGCCTTTCCAGGAGATGGGGCCGCCGTAGCGCCGGGAAGGGACGGCCGCGCGCACGACGAACAGATGGGTGGGACCAACCGGACGTGAAGGAGTGAGCGGCATGCAGTACCGCAATCTGGGCAAGTGGGGCGTAAAGATCAGCACCATCGGCCTCGGCAGCTACCTGACCATCGGCATGCACGTCGATGACGAGACCGCCGCCGAGTGCGTGCGCGTGGCCTTCGACGGGGGCATCAACTGGATCGACACCGCCAATGCCTACAACCGCGGCCAGGCCGAGATCGCGCTGGGCAAGATTCTGCGGGATTACGACCGCGACGACTACGTGCTCGCGACCAAGGTGTGGGCGCCGATGGGCGAGGGCCCCAACGACCGCGGGCTGTCGGCCAAGCACGTCTTTGAGCAATGCCACGCCTCGCTCAAGCGGCTGCAGACCGACTACATCGACCTCTATCAGTGCCACCGACCCGACCCGGACACGCCGCTGGAGGAGACCATCCGCATCATGGACGACCTCGCGCGCGCCGGCAAGATCCTCTACTGGGGCGTCTCCGAGTGGCCGGCGTCGCTGATCCAGGAGGCGGTGGACCTGGCGAAGATGATGGGCTGCCGGCCGCCGGTGTCCAACCAGCCGCGCTACTCGCTGCTGTGGCGCCAGCCCGAGGAGGAGGTTTATCCCACCTGCCTGCGCACCGGCCTCGGCAACGTGGTGTTCTCGCCGCTGGCCCACGGCGTGCTCACCGGTAAGTACGAGCCTGGTCAGCCCCCCCCTCCGGGCACGCGCGCGGCCGATGAATCGCAAAACAAGATCATGATGGACCTGTACTGGACCGAGGAGAACCTGCGCAAGGCCAAGCAGCTTGCCGAGATGGCCGGAGACCTCGGCCTGAGCGCGGCGGCGCTCTCCATGGCCTGGTGCCTGCGCCACCCGGCGGTCACCTCGGTCATCAGCGGGGTCACTCGGGTCAGCCAGCTTCAGGACAATCTCAAGGCGGCGGACGCGCAGATCCCCGACGACGTCTACGCGCAGATGTGCGAGATGTTCCCGGGCCCGCAGGACTCCGGCGCGCCCTGAGCGGTCTTCATGGGCATCCATCAGCAGGGGCTTGCGCGGCAGATTCGCACGGCGGCGGCCTGCGCCGTGTCCGTCTACCGCGTCAGCCACGCGTCCAGTTCCGCCACGATCGCTCGAACGGCCTGCAGCGCATCGTCGAAGCGCCGTGCCCGATGCAGTGGCAGCACTTCGTGGGTATGCCGGGAAGCGACCTGCTGCTGGACCTCCTCGGGTACGACCGGGACCCGCAGCGAGCGGACCTCGTCGAAGCTCAGGTTGGTGGGGCCCACGCCGTTGAGCAGACGATGAATCTGAGCCCAACCGAAGCGCGTGCGCAGGAAGGCCGCGACGAAGTCGGGATTGATGCCCCGCAGCCGCACCAGATCCACGAAGCAGTCCACCACCGCAGGCGCGTCCTCGTGGCAGACGGCCAGGCGGTTCCTCTCCAGCGACCCGGCGCCCGAGCGTGCGATGAGCAGGTCGCCGGGCTGCACCCGCGCGCGCCCGACGCCCCACGGCGAGTCGGCGGGGACGCGCGTGAGGCCGTCGAGGTCCACGCCACTCGGGCGCAGAGCCCCCTGGCCAATGAGCGCCAGACCGTCGGGCACGTCCGGAGGGCGGCGGCCGGTGACGATGGCGCCGTAGGTGATGTGCGTGATGAACTCGCCCAGTGGCGCGAGCGGAGCGGAGCACTCGGCGAGGATCGCCTCGTAGACCGGGTGCCAGTAGCCCGGGTCGAGCCGCTCTACCAGGCGGTCGTCCTGCGGGCGACGCGTGATGAACACGGGCGGACCTCCGAACCCGGGCTGCGGTGCGGCGGGCGGCAGCCGCCGACAGGAGCCTCGGCGGCACAGGATGGCGTGCAGTGATGGTGGCGGGCATGGAGGACATTCGCCGACGCGGGGCGAATCGCCTGTGCACGGAAGATGAGGACCCAGGCGCGCGCCACGCGCGCAGGATGCTGGGGCCAGCAACCAAGGAGGGTGTGCGCGATGGCCTTCATGCCGGCGCTCGCGAAGTTCATCGACTTTCAGGACCCGCAGGAGTGTGCTCGCGTCCGCGCGATCACCAGGGAGCAGATTACCGACCACCCCAACCCGGACTTCCAGATTCGCGTTATCGAAGACGCCGCCGAGTTCTACGGCGCCTTCGCGACCGACATCGTCATGAGGATCGTCCAGGCGCGCGACGAGGGGCGGCAGTGCGTGCTGATCCTGCCGGTCGGCCCCGTGCCGCAGTACGCCGTCGCGGCCGGGATCATCAACCGCCTGGGCATTGACTGCAGTCACGTCGTGACCTTCAATATGGATGAGTACGCCGACGAGAACGGACAGACCGCCCCCCCCGAGTGGGAGGGATCGTTCGCGACCGCCATGTGGGCCAACCTGTTCGGGCGCA
>CAZTZN010000066.1:0-22418 GCA_964617715.1 uncultured Armatimonadia bacterium
TCACTCCTATCGCCAGCGCCGGCCTCGATGCGTACCCGCTTGCGCATCTCCCTGTGCCCGGCACGCGACAGACGAGCGCGCCTGCCGCACGAATCTGGTCCGAGAACATGGACCGGAGTCCACGATCTGGTGCAGGCGGGCCCGCCTGCGCAACCAGTTCGCCAGGCGCCGAAGGCACGCGGACCTGCGCAAGTCGCTACTGCGGGGCGGCCTCTTCATCCTGCTCGAGCTGGTAGGTGTTCTCGAACACGACTCTATCCTGATGATACACGGTGATGGTCACCGTGCCCCTGGCCCGCACGTTGGTCGTGTGGCTGTCCCCGGGCTGAAGCTTGAAGGCCTCGCGCAGCGTGGCGCCGGACTCGTCACGCCAGCGCACCTCGATGTCCTGGTCCGGCACCTCGCCGGTCGCCATCACATTGACCTGGAAGTCGCGCGAACCCGAATCGTCGGCCTCCCCCACCTGATCCACGAACACGCGCGGGTCAGTGGCCTGAGGCTGCTCTTCGGGCGTCTCGCCCCCGTTTTCGACAGTCTCCTCGGCTACCGGTTCCGTCGGCTCCTCCGCCGGGGCCTCCTCCTCGGGGCCCTTGGAGACCGACACCTCGACGCTCGTACCCTTGTCCACGCGCGTGCCCGGCCGGGGAGCCTGCTCGAAGATGATGCCCGCCGGCTCAGTCTCGTGGAAGTACTCGGTGACCTCCCCCAGCGTCAGCCCCTTGGCCTCGAGCAACGCCTGCGCGCGCTCCACGCGTGTGCCCACCACGTCGATCACCGACACGGTCTCCCTGCCCAGATTCACCACCAGATCCACGGTCGAGCCCGATTGCACCATCTCCCCGGGCGCGGGATGCTGCTCGGTGACCTCGCCTTCAGGTAGCAGATCGCTGAACTGCTGCTCCACCCGCCCCACCACCAGGCCGCGCTCCTCGATTGCATCGCGCGCCTGCTGCTCGGTCAGGCCCTTGACATTGGGCACCTCAATCATCGTCGGAGCGGCGTGCGGATAGAACGCCGCACGCACCAGCCACACGACCGCCACGATCACCAGTACCGCCAGCAGCCCGACGCCCACCCCCGCCAGCACGGCGTTGGTCGAACTCTCCCCGCGCGGACGACGGCTGGTGGCGGTGACGGGGCGGCCGGCGACGGCCGGTTCTTCGTAGATCGGCTGCGGCCGTGCCGATTGAGGGGCGCGCGGCAGTGCCACCGTAGCGTCGGGCGCGGTGGGGGGGAGCACGCTGGTCTGATCGAGGTCCAGCCCGCGCTCAAGCTTGCGCAGGTCCACCAGCATCTCGTCCGCCGAGCGGTAGCGCCGCTGGGGATCGCGCCCCATGGCCTTCTGGATGATGAACTCCGCGGCCGGAGGGATGTCCGGATTGATCGAGCGCGGCGACGGTGGGGCCTCGCGCAGGTGCTGGGCGGCGATGTCGGCGGCGGTCTCACCGTTGAAGGGCAGCCGCCCGGTCAGGGCCTCGTAGAGGGTCACGCCCAGCGAGTAGATGTCCGACAGCGGGCCGGCGGCGGCGCCCTGTGCCTGCTCCGGGGAGATGTAGTGCGCCGAGCCCAGGACCTTACCGTCCTCGGTAAGCCCGGCCTCGCCGGCCGCCGCCGCGATGCCGAAGTCCGACAGCTTCGCCCGGCCGTCGTCGGTGAACAGCACATTGTGCGGCTTGATGTCGCGGTGCACAATGCCCTGACGGTGCGCGTGCGCCAGCCCCTCACAACACGCTATCGCCACCTCAACCGCTTTGTCCAGCGGGAGCGGCGCGTAGCGCTTGATGATCTCCTTGAGGTTCATCTCGGGCAGATACTCCATGACGATGTAGTACCTGCCCGCGTCCACTCCGGTGTCGTAGATCTGCACGATATTGGGGTGGTTGAGCTTGGCCGCGGCGTGCGCTTCACGGCGGAAGCGCGCGACCACGTCGTGCTGCTCGCTCAGTTCGGGGCGCAGGATCTTGATGGCCACCCGCCGGTCGAGAGTGGTGTCGGTGCCGCGGTAGACCAGCGCCATGCCGCCCTCGCCGATGAGAGCATCGACGCGATATCGGTCGGCGATCAGGGTGCCCTCCACGTTCGGATCACCTCGTCGCATGCTATCTCACACCGGCCCGGTCCAGCAGGTACGCCAGCATCTCGCGCACGATGGGTGCGGCGGCCTCGGATCCGGCCCCCGCGTTCTCGACCACGCATGTAACCACGAACTGCGGCCGATCGACGGGCGCGAAGGCCGTGAACCATGAGTGCGCTTCACCGTGCGGATTCTCGGCAGAACCGGTCTTGCCGGCGACCTCGATGCCGCGCAGCGCCGCCACCCGCCCGGTTCCCTCTTCCACGACTCCCGCCATCATCCCTGCCACCTCGGCGGCGGTGGCGGCGCTCACCGCCTGCCCCACGACCCGCCTTCGCCCGCTGACCAGCACCCGGCCCCCGGGCGAGGTCACGCGCGACACGAGGTAGGGCTCCAGCACCGTCCCGCCGTTGGCCAGCGCCAGAGTCATGCGGGCGATGGCGAACGGCGTCACCAGCGTCTCGCCCTGCCCGAAAGCGGTCTCCGCCAGCAGCACCTCGTAGTCGTCGCCGCTCAGGTCGCCAATCTTCCCCGACGAAGCGGGGAGCGCAACGTGCGCCGGCTCCAGCAGCTCGAAGCGCTGCACGTAATCCATGAACTCGTCGCCGCCCACGTACTCGCCGAGGCGGGCGAAGGTGGTGTTGCACGAGACTGCGAGCGCCCTGGCCAGCGTGACCGCTCCGTGCGCGCGCGGACAGGTAATCTCAGCCCCGCCGATCTCGTAGCTGCCGTCGCAGTCGAAGGTCGTGTCCGGCTCCACGCGATCCAGGTCGAGCGCGATCGCGGCGGTCATGATCTTGAGCACCGATCCGGGCGGATACAGCCCCTGCAGCGCACGGTTAAGCTCGGGAAGCTCCGGGTCCTCCTGGAAGAGCCGGTAGTCCCACTCGCTGTCGAGGATGCGCGCGGGGTCGTAGCTGGGGGCGCTCACCAGCGCCAGCACCGCCCCGCTCTGCGCGCCCAGCGCCACCACCGCACCACGTCTTCCGCGCAGCAACCGGGTGGCAAGCTGCTGGGCGTCCAGGTCCACGGTGAGTGTCACATCATTGCCCCGCAGCGGCCCCTCGACGAACTCCGCCCATGGCTTCTCGAACCTGCCCACGCCCAGCAGGGCATCGTGCAGCCCACGTTGCAGCCCGCTGCGATCGTTGTACCCGGTCAGATGCGCGACGTAGCGGCCGGCCGGATAGGTGCGCTCCCAGCCCTCGCGCCCCCGGTCAACGCCCAGCAGCACCTCGCCGTCGGCGTCGAGCAGCTCTCCCGGCCGGATGATGCGCAGGCGATCACGGGCCCGGGAGTTGTGCGTGTCGGCACGCAGCGCAGGCGCACGCACCACCTGCCACCAGCTCAGGTACACGCACAGCACCGCAAACCCCACCGTGGACACCAGCGCAACTCGCTTGATTGCGCGCGCAAGCTCATTCATCACGGTCAGCTCTCGTCCAACAGCCGGTGCGGCGTGCAGTCACGCGAAATCGCCAGCAACAGCGCCAGCGCAATGAAGTTCACAATTACCGAGGTGCCGCCGTAGCTCATGAACGGCAGGGTGATGCCCGTGAGCGGGATCAGCTTGGTAACGCCGCCGAGGATGACCAGGGTCTGCAGCGAGAATACCACCGCCAGGGCGGCCGCCAGCAGCGAGCCGAAGCTGTCGGTGGCGCGCCAGGCGATGTTGAAGGAGCGGTAGGCGGCCAGGGCGTAGAGCATGACGATGGCCACCGCGCCCACCAGCCCGAGCTGCTGGGCGCCTGCGGCGAAGATCAGGTCGGTGGTGGCCGCAGGGATGGTGTCGCCACCCCCGGTGGCGAAGCCGGTGCCCACCAGCCCACCCTCGGCCAGCGCGAACAGGCTCTGCAGGATCTGATAGCCGCGGTTGTCCGGGTCGGCCCAGGGGTTGAGCCACATGTCCACGCGCGCGGCGACATGCGGGAAGGCGTAGTACGCCCCCACGGCCCCGCCGGCGAACAGCACCAGCGACAGGATGGAGTATGACTTGCGGCCCGTGGCCAGGTAGGTCATCGCCACGAACAGGCCGAAGAACAGTACCGCCGCCCCCAGGTCGCGTTGCCCCACGAAGATCGCCAGCGAGAAGATGACCATCAGCACCAGGGGCGCGATGTGCCGGACGCGCGGCATCTGGAAGCCCGCCACGCGACGGGTGTCCTCCCGCAGCAGCTCGCGGCGGTCGGCCACGTAGCCCGCCAGGAAGATGCACATCAGCACCTTCACCAGCTCGGTAGGCTGAAACATGATCACGCCCGGGATCTCCAGCCACAGACGCGCCCCGCCCTTCTCGACGCCGAAAGCCAGCGTCAGCCCGACCAGCAGCAGGGCCAGCACGCCGCTGGTGTACTTGAGCCGTGCCAGGTCGCGTACGTCCTCGATGAGGTAGTAGACCGCGACCATGATGCCTGCGCCGGTGATCATCCACACGATCTGCCGCGACGCCGAACTCCCGTCGAGCTGCCACAGCAGCAGGAAGCCTGTGCCGGAGATGACGGCCATGATGGGCAGCAGCCAGCGGTCGCGACGTGGATCGGCAAGGTCGAGCATCATCGCGCCCGCGATAAACGAGCCCACCACCGCCAGCGCTCGCGTCAGCCGCCACACCGGATGCCCCATGCCCAGGCACACGAGCGCCCCCCCCAGCCCCGCCAGGGCTGCGGCGAACAGGAGCAGGACCAGCTCGGTGCGCTGACTTCGCGGAATCGCTCTCACCTCACGACACCGGGGGGGCGCCTCACGGGGACAGACGGGCGACCCTGACCGCTGTCCGGGCCTGTTCAGCCCGCGTGGTACTCGAAGACGGTGTTGCCCATGGCGATGCGGTCGCCGTCATGCAGCTCGACCTCGTCCTCAATGCGCTCGCCGTTGACGAAGGTGCCGTTGGTGGAACCGCGATCGACCAGCAGACGCCGGCCGTCGCGCAGGCAGATCAGCGCATGGCGGCTGGAGACGAAACGGTCGGACAGACGCACTGAGTTCTCGTCGCTGCGGCCGATGGTCACCGCGGCGCTCAGCGGCAGCGTGTCGCCGGCGCTCA
Source organism: uncultured Armatimonadia bacterium (assembly GCA_964617715.1). Classification (GTDB taxonomy): domain Bacteria; phylum Armatimonadota; class Zipacnadia; order Zipacnadales; family UBA5352; genus JALGVA01. The sequence continues at coordinate 5,118 of CAZTZN010000066.1, forward strand.
GGTGCTCATCACTGCTCTCCAGCACTATCAGGTGCGGCGCCGTGGGCGTGGGGCGGGCGATGGGAGACGGCTCGGCGGGAGCTGCGGGCTCGGAGACCGCCCCGATGGCCGGCGCGGATCGCTGCTCGGCCGCCGCCTGCGGCTCGGGTTCGGGCGCGCTCGCGGGCGCCGGCGCCCGCGCCGGTCGAGTGGTCACCTGCGGCATGATGGCCCGGCGCGGAGCCGGCTCGCGGCGCCCGCCCCGACGGCGCCCCTCGGACGCGGGCGCCGACTCCACCGCAATCTGCGCCATCATGCCGCGAAACACCACGAACACGAAGGCATAGAGGCCCGCCAGGAGGAGATACTTGCCGATGGTCACGACCAGGCTCAGGCCCAACACGGATCCCTCAGGACCGATCAGATTCGGGTGCGCGGGCTCGTTGCGTCAGCCGATCAGGCGAAAGCGCAGTTGCACCAGGCCGACCTCGATCAGGTCGCCGTCGGCCAGCAGCGCCTCCTCCACCTCCTCGGCGTTGACGAACGTCCCGTTGCGGCTGCCCAGGTCGCGCAGCCGGTAGCCGCGATACGTCCACTCCATCTCCGCGTGCCGGCGCGAGACGGTGGCTTCGGGTAGCACCACCTCGCAGTCGGGGTCGCGGCCGATCACCGCGCGCTCACCGATCTCGAAGCCGCCTCCCCCTGCCTGCCCGCCCTCGACCAGCAGCCGCGCACCGGGCGCGCGCTCGTCGAAGGCGCGGGCAATGGCCATGCGGCCGGGCTGGCCCCCGCCCTGCAGACGCACGGTCACGCCATCGCCGAAGGCCCAGCCCTGTTGGGCGGCGTACTCCTCGAGGTGCCGCCCCAGTTCCCCGGCGATCTCGGCGGCCACGTCGCCCAGGCGCTCCATCTCGACATCGGCCAGCGTGACCACGTAGCGGTTGGGCACGTAGGGAGCGTCGGTGCCCAGCAGCCGGCCGTCGGCCATCTCGGACTGCAGGCGGCGCGCGATCTCCAGCGGATGCACGCCACCGCCGGTCATGCGCGCCAACCCGCCGTCGATGACCGTCTCGAGCGCGTCCTCCAGGCGCCTGAGCAGAGACACATCAGCCCCCGGTGGGGTGCGGCGTGATCGCCGATCGCGACCCCCCCAAGGCGACGGGCCGCTGCCTCGCGCCGCCGCCCGCGTGCCGAGTCGATTATACCAGACGCAGCAGCCGGCGGCCAGCTACCAGCTATCAGCACCGGTTGCCGGCTATGCGCGGCCTCTCCGCCTGGGCATTGTCTGCTCCGTGGCGCGGGCGTCCTCGCCCGTGCGCCGTCTGCAGTCACCGTTGGAGGCCCGGAGGGCGCATCTTTGAGACCGCCGCGCGGTCTCCATGCGCCGTCGTTCGCTTCGAGATGACGTCAACGGCTGCGGCTGTGAAGAGCCATCCTCCGAACGGCACACCACACGCGGTCCGCCCTCTCCGCGCTATCTCCCATTCGTCCGGGCGAAGGCCTCGACCGCCTGCGCGACGCGCTCGCCCAGCTCACGCGCCTGCTCGGCGCTCACCGAGGGGAAGCACGCCCGCACCGACCACTCGCCGGCACCGAAGCCCTCTCCCGGCGTCAGGATGACCTTCCACTCGCGCGCAAGCCAGGTCATCAGCGACCACGGGCTCTGACTGATGAGGGCGTCGGCAAGTTCCTCGCCCCCGCGCGCACGGGCCACTTCGGTCAGGTCGATGATTGTGCTGTAGCGGCTGCTCGGGCCCGTGGCCCAGCTCGGGAGAGGCAGCCCCAGGCCCTCGTAGAGCGCCTCGAGGCGCGCGGCCAGTTCGCCGCGCACCCACGCGAAGTAGCGCCGCGCCTCAGGCTCGATCAGATCGTAGGCCGCGCACAGGCAGATCAGGGCCTGCAGCGGCGTGGACAGTCCGCTCATATGCGTGAAACTCACGCCACGGCTGTCGGCGATGATGCGCTCGCCCAGCGGCATGGTGTGCGGTTGCATGCTCCGGCGGCGGTAGCGCGCGTCGGCGCCCTCGCCCTCGCTCCCACGCCGGGCCAGCGCGCGCTCGGCGGCGCACTCAGGGTGGATAAGCACCACGCCCATGCGCATGCCCGCGAGCCCGAAGTCCTTGGAGACGCTGTAGACGCCGATGGTGTTGCGGGGCAGGCGGCCGATCTCGGTCTCAACCGGCTCGTCCAGGAAGTGCGTGTACACGTAGTCCGCCAGAACCAGCAGGTCCGGGCGCCGCGCGACCACGCGTTCGAGCGCGTCAAGACTACCGGGATCGGTCACCACCGGCACCGGGTTGCCCGGCGACACGGTGATGGCCAGCCGCACAGCCGGGTCGTCCAGCTTGGCCAGCTCGGTCGCCGCCGGCGCCCAACCCGCGTCCGGGTCGCGATGGACAGGCACGACCTCGCAGCCGAGCTGACATTCAACCAGATCGCGCAGCGGCTCGTAGGTCGGCCACCACATGGCCACGCGGTCGCCGGGGCCGATCAGCTCGTTGCGCGCCAGCGTCGCGGTGACCTGCGCGATGCCCGTGGTGGCGCCCTCGCAGGCGATCACGCGGAACTGCTGCGCCAGCTCGAGGTCTCCGCCGAAGAGCAGCGGGGCGAGATAGCGGGTGATGATAGGTTGGACGAAGCTCAAGGTCGGCGGGTTCGGGTAGATGCGCCCGGCGACGGCCTCGGCCAGCTCGTAGAGTAAGCGGTCCGGACCGCGCTCGGGCAACACCTCTGCCGCCAGGTAGTCGCAGGCGCGCCTCACGAAGGCCGCCCCCGCCACCAGGCCGGCCGGCCCTACTGCGCAGCGCTCCTCGAAGGCGCGAAAGGCCTCCCGATGGCGCCTGTGCGGGTCCAGCGCGAGTGCCACTTCGCCATCGCCCGGCGGCGTCGCCGGCGCCTGCGTCGCATACAGCCCGAGCGCGTGCCAGGCGTTGAGCACCCGTCGAAGCTGCCAGTTGGCGGCGCCGCGCGAGGCGTCCAGCAGCGACAGATCATCCCGCGGCGACTGCGCGGCCTCGGCCAGCAGCAGGTCGCGCAGCAGGAACGGGCTCTTGTCCGGAATCGCGCAGTCCAAGCCGCCGCCTCCATGACCCTACGGCGTGTCGTCAGGTCGTTGCCGGTGGTACGAAGCGTTAGTCTATCCCCTCGCGTCGCACCGGTCAACATCCCCCTCCCCGGCGTGCCCGCCTCCGAGCGAACATTCGTTCTGAGGCGAACGTCAACAGACTTGTAGATGGCCGCCTGGACGCCATCGGACGTGTTTACAGGGGCGGGAGGCTCTGGTATACTGACACATGCGCACGTTGACAAGTGGTGGGGGCGACTGGCTTCGACGGGGAGCTGGTGAGTCGGGGCTGCGAGCCGAGATCTCCGGACTCTCGCTAAACCCGGAAACCCAATACCTGCCAACACCGATTTGGCACTCGCGGCTTAATCGTCGCGACGTCCGCCCGACCTCCCGCCGGTCAGGTCGGGGTCGGACGTCATTGGACCGGCCGAAGCGCGCGCCTGTGCTCGACTAGCGCGCGGGGGTAGCAGAGTCGAGCTTGCCGCGGCGGACCCGGTGCTCGGGGGCCGCCCCGGTTACCCAAAGCGGGCACTACGCTCGTAGACGCTCCGGACACCCCTTCTCGGACGCGGGTTCAATTCCCGCCGCCTCCACCAGTTGTCATCACGCGCCGGGCCGTAGCGGCCCGCGTACGCTACAAAGCCCGCCGACCCCGGCGGGCTTTGCCGGTGTACCGGCCCGTCGTGTCAGGCGCTGTTCACGGTGTGCTCACGGATGAGGTCCCGGAAGGTGGTGCTGTCGTAGACCTCGACGACGGCATCACGCGCCCGCTCCCACATGCTGTGGAACGGACAATCGCGGTGAAAGGGACATGCCGCCGCGCCGTCCTCAATCATGCAGTGCACCGGCACCAGAGGACCCTGGACGAAGCGGATGACTTCACCCACGGTGACCTCGCGCTCCGGGTCGGCGAGCATGTAGCCGCCGGCCTTGCCGCGCTTGGAATCGACAAACCCTCCCTGCTTGAGCTGCGCCAGGATGTTCTCCAGGAAGCGCGGCGGGATAGCCTGCGCCTCGGCGATGTCTCCGCTCTTGATCGGCCACTTGTCCCGGCGCAGAGTGATCTCATACATGGCGCGCAGGGCGTACTGGCATTTCTGGGACAATATCACCGGTGGTCCTCCTCCAGCGGCGACTTCAGGGCCGCAGTCCCGGGCGCCGCTGACAGGACTATGCACCGCAGGTACGCACAATTCCTCCTCCCGCCCGGTACTCCGCGACTTCGCTCAAGTCGGCCATTGCGCCTGACCGTCGCCCCCCCGGTCGGCAGCACCCGCCGCCGCTCTTGCGCGGCCGCCTGCTTTGCGTTAGACTCCCGACGAGGCTCATCAGGTCCATTCCCGACGGAAGCAGTCAACCCATGAGACTGAAGATACTGGGCTGCGGCGTGTTTGAGCCGGAGCTTTCACTACTGCTGGACGACTCACCGCACGAGGTAGACTTCGAGGCGCTCGAGGCCGGGCTGCACGAGACGCCTGCGAAGCTGCGGGAAAGCGTGCAGGAGCGCATTGATGCCGCGGCCGCCGCGGGCTACGACGCGGTGGGGCTCGCCTACGGATTATGCGGTCGGGGAACCGCGGGCCTGATCGCGCGCGGCGTCGCCGTGGTCATCCCGCGCGTTCACGACTGCCTCACGCTGTTCATGGGCTCGCGCGAGGAGTACCGACGCCAGTTTCGCCGCCACCCGGGCACCTTCTACATCACCCCCGGCTGGTACACCCACAAGTTGGGTCTGGATCAGACCGGCCGCCTGCGAAGCTGGTCGATGGACGCGCGCGAGCATCCGCGTTTCGCCGAGCTGTCCGAGCGCTTCGGCGAGTCCTCCGCGGTCGAGATCATCAACTTCCTCGGGAGCTGGAAGCGCAGCTACACGCGCGTGGCGGTAATCGATACCGGCGGCGAACAGGTGGATGAGTGCCTGGGCATGGCCGAGCGTATCGCTGCCGAACTCGGCTGGGAGTGCGAGCGCCTCCCCGGCGATACCTCGATGCTGCGCGACCTGATCATGGGCCGCTGGGCCCCGACGCGCTTCCTGGTGCTGCATCCGGGTGAGCGCTCGGAGTTCAGCGGCGACGAGCAGGTGCTGGTGCCGGTGACCGGCGGTTCCCGCGTCGCCGAGTCCGCCGCCGTCGAGGCCCTCGCCACCGGCAAAGGCACGTTGGGCCGCCGCAGTGGGCTCGGGCTGGGGATCGACGCCGGCGGCACATACACCGACGCGGTCATCTACAACTTCGACGCCGATGAGGTGGCCGACAAGGCCAAGGCACTGACCACGCACCACGATCCGCTCATCGGCATCAGTGCGGCGCTCGACCGGCTCGATGCCGAGCTGCTGACACGCGTGAGCCTGGTGGCGTTGTCCACCACCTTCGCCACCAACGCCATCGTCGAGGGCAGCGGGGGGGAGCCCGGCTGCATCATCATGCCTCACGATGGCTTCGACGAGTCGCGCATCCGTTGGCCACATCGCGCTATCATCGGCGGCCGCATGAGCATCGGCGGCGAGGAGCTGGCTCCCTTCGATGAGGAGGGCTGCCGCCGCGCGGTGCGGGCGCTGCTGGCCGCGGGGGTGGACGCCTTCGCGGTGTCGGGCTACGGGAGCGTGCGCAACCCCGCGCATGAGCTGCGCGCGCGCGCCATCATCGCCCAGGAGTGCGATCTGCCGGTGGTGTGCGGGCACGAGCTGTCGGGGCGCCTGAACTTCATCAATCGCGCCAACACCGCGGCGCTCAACGCGCGCCTGCTGCCGGTGATCTCCCGCCTGCTCGGTGCGGCGCGTCGCACGCTCAGCGCCCGGGGCATCGCCGCACCGCTGATGGTGGTGAAGGGCGACGGCTCGCTCATCAACGTGGACACCGCGCGCGCGCGCCCGGTTGAGACCATCCTGTCCGGTCCGGCCGCGAGCGTGCTGGGCGCCCGGCACCTCGCCGGCCCGCACCTGGCGGACGACGGTGACGCCATGGTCATCGACGTAGGCGGCACCACGACCGACGCTGCGATCATCGTCGAGGGCCGGCCGCGGCTGTCGCCCGAGGGCGCGCGTGTGGGCGGCTGGCAGACCAGCGTCGAGGCGATCGGCATCCGCACCTCCGGCCTGGGCGGCGACAGTGCCATCGACTTCAACGCCGATCGCGAGCTGCTGGTGGGGCCCAGACGGGTGCTGCCGCTGTGCTACCTGGCGACGCTCACGGGCGACGGCGTCGCGGCCACACTCATGTCACTGCCGCGCCGCGACGACGCGGTGCGCACCTGCGCGCAGTCGCTCGACTTCCTGCTGCCCGGGCCGATGGCCGAACATCGCACGCTCACCGCTGAGGAATGCCGTGTGCTCGACGCGCTACGGGGCGGGCCGACCCATCGGGCGGCGCTGGCGGCGCGCCTCGGGCTGGCCTCATCGCGCCTGGTCAACACCCGGCGCATGGAGGATCGCGGCGTCATCCAGCGCGCCGCACTGACCCCGACCGACCTGCTGCATTACACCGGCGAGTTCGCGGCGTGGGACGTTGAGGCCGCGCGCGCCGGCGTCGAGGCCTTCGCGCACCTCTACGGCTGCACGCCCGACGAGCTGGTGGCGCTCACCTGGGAGCGCATCACGCGCATGCTCGCGCTGACAGTTGTCGCCGAGGAGATGGGCCGGGACGACCTGGAGGGGGAGGCGGCCGATTCGCCGGCGCTGCGCGTGATGCTCGACCGGCTGCTCGCCTCCGATCCGGACGGGCCACTGACCTTCACGCCCGGCTATGCGCGCCCGGTCATCGGCATCGGCGCCCCCGCGGACGCCTTCCTGCCGGCGTTGGCCGAGCGGCTCAACTGCGAGGTCCGGGTGCCCGAACATGCGGAGGTCGCGAACGCGGTGGGGGCGATTGTCAGCCACGTGTCGGCGTCTGAAGTCATCGCGGTGCGCCCCGGCGAGTACGATGCGTTCACGGTCTATGCACCCGGTGGACGCCGGGAGTTCGAGAGTCTGAGCGATGCCGCACAGTACGCGGCGCGTGAGGCGTCGCGCGCCGCGCGTGAGCAGGCGCTGGCTGCGGGAGCCGTCGAGCCGCGGGTGGAGGTGCAGGTGGACCGCCGTATCGGCCGGCTCTCAACCGGCGAGGAGCAGATAATCGAAGTCAGCGTCCGGGCTACCGCCATGGGTTACCCGGCCGCGTCGGCCGCGACCTGAAGGTCGGGCAGAACGACAGCGAGGTGGAACACGTGGAGCTGCAGGCACTGATCCGACGGGGGCCGGAGATCCGCATCCTCATGGAGGGCAACATCGACCGTCAGGTGCTTGACGCCATTGAAGAGCTGATCGCGGACGGGGAGTTCGAGCTACTCAGCCACCTGATGCTGACCGCCTCCGAGGTCTCGGTGCGGCGCATGACCGATGCGCTCGTCAAGGCCGAGGTGTTCGAGCCACTGGTGGCGGCCGCGTGTATGCGCCGGGAAATCAGGCGGTCGATGCCCACGGGGGCGGCCGCGCTGGGGGGCGGCCGCATCTTTCGCGACTTCGAGGCGCCCGATGAGGGCGAGGCGGCCATCCCCGAGCACATCCTCGAGGAGGCCGAGGCCATCTCCGAGAGCGCGGCGCAGAGCCGGCGCATCGCTGCGCGGCAGGAGGCGCGACTGGACCGCGACCCGGTGCGCCAGCACATCATCGAGCGGCTGGGGGCGCTGCTCAATACCTCCGAGGCGGCCATGGAGGCGATGATCGCCATCGCCCGCACGTCCGTCTGGGAGGAGACCGCGCGCGCGGCGGCCATGAAGCTGGGCAACAACAAGATCGTCATGGGGCGCATCAGCCGCACGGGGCGCTTTGTGGACATGATGGCGGTGGGGGATGCCTCGGCGTCGGAGGCGGTGCGACAGATCATCGCCCGCACACTCGCCCAGGCGATGCCGCCGGCGTCCGACCCGTCGTACCGGGCGGCGCTGCAATACGTCGCCGAACATCATCCCTCCGAGAGCCATCGTCGTGCCGCCGAGCGCGCCCTGAGCGGCTGAGCCTGCCCCGCCGCCGCCGCCGTTCGTCGTGCTCACCCGGAGAGGCCGTGTGCAGCGAGTGGACTACCGCACCAGATGGCAGCAGAAACGCCGCGAGCGCGTCACGCGACAGCGCCTGATCATCATCGTCGGGTGCATGTTGGCGGCGGTGACGGTTGTCGTCGGGTGGCGCAGTATCGTCCGCCCGGCGCCGGCGGGCTTCCGCGTGCCCGGAGCCGACATCTGCTGGCTGACCGCGGGCGAGGACTACCTGCTGGTATGCGCGCGCTCCGGTCGGCTGGTGCGCACCACGCCCGAACTGTCGGGCCGGGCCGTCGGCTGGGCGCGGGACTTCACCCACCCCTCCGGCTTCCTGGCGCCCGCCGTGCTCGTTCCCGGGCTGGCGCTCATCGGCTGCGCCGACGTGCGCCTGCGCGCGGTGGACGTCACCACCGGCCTGCAGGCGTGGGAGCTGGAGGCGGGCGGCGCGGTGCCTTCGGTGGCCGCGGGGGACGGCCACGTCTACTTCGGCTCCGAGGATGGTTTCGTGCACGCGGCGACGGTGCAGGGCAGGTACGTCTGGCACACCGGCCTGGGCGCGCCCGTGGTAGCCCCGCCACTGGTCACGGAGGACCATGTGATCGTCGCGACGCTGGCCGGAGAGGTGTACTGCCTGGCGCGCGAGAACGGCGCGCGCGTGTGGATGGTGGACACCGGCGCTCCGATCTACGCCGCGCCGCGCATGGGGCCGAGTACGATCATCGTGGGCGATGATGCGGGCAAGCTGCACAACATCACGCCCGAGGGCGAGCTGGTGGCCGAGTACGCCTTCGAGGGCCTGGTGCGCGCACCGGTGGGTACCGCCGACACCGTGGTGGTGGCCGGCGATAGCGCCGGGAACGTGGCACGCATCAACCCCAGCGACATGACCGAGATGTGGCGCACAACTGTGCCCGGGCCGGTCACCACCGAACCGGTCATCCATGCCGGAGCGGTCTGGTGCGGAGCCGGCTCGAACCTGGTCGTGCTGGACGCCGAGACGGGCCGCACCCGGCGCCGGCTGGCCGCCGGGGCCGAGACCACGGACGTGCTCGCCGCCTTCGGGCGTATCTACTGGGCCACCGCCGACGGGCGCGTGCGCATGATTAACCCTTGACCTCACCCCGTCGGCCGCAGACCCCGACTGCGGCGGGAGAATCGATGTCCGAGACCACCACTGAGCAGCGCGCGCGCAACAACTTCCCCCTGGGCATACTCAACGGCTCCTTCTGGTTGCTGGCGCGCGCGCTCACCGACCCCGACACCATCCTCCCGGCCTTCGCCGTGGCCCTCATGGGCGACAACCCCCTCTATGTCGGGCTGCTCGTCTCGGTAGTCAAGGCCGGCTGGTTCTGGCCGCCGCTGCTCTCCACCGGTGTTATGTCCACACGCCAGAGCCGCCACACGTACTACAAGATATCGGCGATCGTGCGCATGGTGGCGATGGCGGGGGTGTGGCTGATCACCCGCTACGTGGCCGCCGACTGGCCGACCGTCGCCTTCGTGGGCGTGGCCCTGAGCTACCTGGTGTACACGTCCGGCGGCGGGCTCGGCCTGATCCCGTTCATGAGTGTGGTGACCGACTCGATCCCCGCCGAGCGACGCGGGACGTTCTTCGCCATGCGCTACTTCTTCGGCGGGCTGATGGCCTTCGCCGCAGGCTTCTGGGTCAAGTGGCTGCTCGGCGAGCACAGTGGGCTGAGCTTCCCCGCCAACTACGCGCGGCTCTTCGGCGCGGCCACCATCGTCGCCGCCATCGCGCTGGTCTCGTGGTGGTTCGCGCATGAACCGCCGCACAAAGTCGAGACGCGTCGCCTGCCGCTGGCGTCTCAACTGGTGCGCGGCTGGCGACGCGCCCGACGCGAGCCCAACTTCCGGCGCTTCATGGCCTCGCGCGTGATGCTGGCCGTCGCCATGGGCCTGTTCACGCCCTTCATCATCCCCTACGCCTTCCGCAGCCTGGGGATGACCCAGGCGATGGTCGGGCTGGCGCTGGCCGCGAAGGTGCTCAGCAACAGCCTCTCCAACCTGCTGTGGAGCCGACTGAGTGCGGTGCGCGGCAACCGCTACCTGTTGCTGGTGGCGGGCTCGGTGGAGGTGGCGGCGTTCGTGCTCATGCTGTCGGTGCCGCTGCTGCCCCGGGTGGCGATGGGGAGTGTGCTGGGGCTGCAGTTCGACCTGCCGCTGGCGGTGCTGCTGATGGTGATGGCCGCGGCCGGCGCGGCCGAGAGCGGACAGTTCACCGCGCACATGGCCTACCTGCTGGACCTCGCGCCCGAACGCACCCGCTCGATCTACCTGGCCACCTACTACCTCGTGGTCCTGCCGATGTGTTTCATGCCTCTGGCGACCGCGCTGCTCATCGGCACGCAGGGACGCTACATGGTGGCGTTCGCGCTGGGCGCGATCGCCATGGCCCTGACCATGTTCCTCTACCGCCGCCTCGCCGACCTGCGCAACGGCCCGCAATCCGTGGGCGAGGTCGAGGCCCCGGCGTCGTAAGCCCCCCTCAGATCGGCGGACCGTCCGGCCGTGGCCGGCGGGAGCCTCTCCGGCCCCAGGGCGTGACTGCCCGTCCCCTTACGCCCATCAGGACCGGCAAAAAAAGACCGCCCGGCAATGTATCCGGGCGGTGGCTCGCACTTAGGGTGCGTCGATGAATGATAGGGTCCCTGCGGCGAGCATTCACTCTGATTGAGCTGCTGTATGTCCTTAAACGAACCTCGCTTGGGGAAGTTCCGCGTGCCGATTTAAGCTTGTATGAACAAAGACGCTCACCGGACCCCGCCGCCCGCCGCCCGGCCGTCGCGCCTCACGGCTCGATGTGCAGCAGATCGTCATCGTCGGCCTGGTCCTGGCCGTTGACCCACTGCTGGAGCGTTTCGAGAATCTCCTCGCGGCTCATGGTGCGCCCGGCCAGCAGCCCCCGCAGATCGCGCAGGCTGCGCGAGCGCACGTGCTGGCCGGCAAAGGCGCGCTGCAGGTGCGTGAGCACGTCGTCGCCCAGCAGCGGCATGAGCCCGCGCGCGCCGGTGTCCTCGGGCAGTCGGAGAAGCTCCGCCAGCCTGCGCGTGGTCTCCCCGCGATGCGGCAGCGTGCGGATGTACTCCGCCAGCGCCCGCTGGTTGGCCGGCTCCCTGAGCGTGGCCAGGTACTCCTCAACTCCCTGTCGAGCCAGCGCCTCCAGCTCTGACGCCGGCCGCAGCTTCAGTTCCTCGCCCAGGCGCAGCCCGCAGGTCGGACAGACAGGCTGCAGCTCCAGCGCCTCCGCCAGCCTCAACTCCCGACAGCGCTTGGCCAGCTCACGCTCGATCTGCTCGTTGACGTAGCTGAGATCGTGCGGCACGCGCAGGTCCAGCCGGTCGAAAGCCGACAGCACGCGCATCTCCGGCGTGGCGCGCACGGCATTATACGGCTCGAACTCCGATGCGCGGTAGGCGGCACTGTGCCACGCCGCGTAGCGCCGGCGGTAGCGGGTGAAGAACACCTGCGCCAGCCGCACGAAGGCCTGCTCCTCGCCCACGGCCCGCTCGCCGGAGGAGATCATCTCCAGCAGGCGGTCGCGCAGCTCGGTCAGGTCCGAGTCGTCGGGCAGCCACAGGTCCTCGTCGGTCAGATAGGCCTGCAGCGCCACCAGTTGCGGCCCGACATCCTCCGCGAAGTGTTCGAGTAGATCGACCACGCGCAGCAGATCGCGCAGCTTGCTCACACCGTTGGTGGTCTCCAGGTACGGCTCGGCGCCGGCGAGCAGCCGCTCGAGCCCTTCGGCCGCGTACGAGCGCCTGTCGATCAGATCGAAGAAGCGCTCGATGTGGCTCAGCGCCGCGAGCGACTCACGCCACGCCGCCGCCGGCTGGCCGAGGCGCTCACGCAGCGAGTCGATGGCCTCGCGCACCGCGGTCACGCGCGCCAGCCACTGCGCCCGCGTCTCCACCAGGGCCTCCCAGACCGCGGCCTGGGCGGCGTGGTCGGGGTTGGCCACGGCTTGCTCGAACATTATGCGGCAGATGCGCGACAGTACCGTCCACTGCTCGTACGACAGCAGCGCCGGTCGCGCCACCATCTGCAGGTGCCGGGCGATGGGCGTGGGAGTGTCGGCAAGCTGCACCGGCTCACCCTCGGCGTCGAGCGCCATCAGGTAGCCGCGCCGAATCAGCGACGCGATCAGCAGCTCGAACAACTCGGGCGGCAGCCCCAGCTCCGACTTGAGCAGGTGCTCGGCCAGATCGGCGCACGCCAGCGGCCGCCCGCGCCGGGTCTCGGGGGTCTGATCGCGGGCGCGGATGCGCTGCATCACCTCATCGGCGGCGGCGCTGCGCGCGATGTCCAGCAGGTAGCCGTCACCCTCGCGCCGCGCCACGCCCAGTGGGATCATGAAGGCCTCGATCAGCCTTCCCAGGCGCGACTCGGGATCGGTCAGCGCCTTGCCCGGGCGCACGAAGTCGTCGATGATGCTGTCGATCTGCTCGCGCTCGGCCAGAAGCTGGCGCGGGGCGATGCGTGCGAACTCGGGGAAGAGGCGCTCGAACGCCCAGCTTGCGATGGTGCTCAGCGCGGTCGCCCAGTCCCCCTCCATCGCCCCCAGCTCGTCGGTCGAGACGATCTCGCCGAAGGCCGAGAACACCGCGCCCTCGTAGTACGCCGCGCGCACGATCTCACGCACCTGCGCACCCAGCCGTGCCTCTTCCTCCTCGAGGCGTTGCACCAGGCCCTTCTCGTGCTCAAGGCCCGCACGCTGAGCCAGCAGCAGCCGACACGCGGCGCAGTCGCGCAGTGCGTCCAGCTCGCGCTCGTGCAGCGGGCGTGGCAGCCAGCACAGCACCGCCGCCGCCCAGCGCCCCGTCATCGCCGTGTTGGTGATCTCGGCCCAGCGCGTGCGCTGGGTCTCGGGCGCGATCAAGCCGCCGACGTAGAGGTGGACGCTGGCCAGGTTCGCCGGGTCCGACAGCTCCTGCACGCGCCGGCTGATCTCCAGCTCATCGATGCGCAGCACGCTCTCGAGGCTGGCGGACATCCCCCGCCCGGTATTGCGCCAGCGCACCTCGAGCACAGGCTCATCGACCAGCGCCTCGAGCGGCAGCGCCGGGCCCGAGTGCGCGATCGCCGCCTCCATCAACCGCGGGTCATCGCGCGCGATGCTCTCGCGTGCCAGCGACAGCCGCTCACGCAGCGTGTCGCCCAGCGGCGTGTGCACCTCGACGTAGTACACGTCCTCGCTCTCATCGCGCCCGCGCCGCACCTCGATGAAACGTCCGTGCAGCCGCGCCGCCTCCAGCACCCCGCGCAGCTCCTCCGGTTCGGCCAGCGGCGTGCCGTCCGAGGCCAGCCCCAGCGCGACCCGCAGCTCCTCCTCATCCGGCCACAGGTTGGCCAGCCGCAGCGCGATCAACGCCCGCACCGCCCGCCGCAGCAGATCGGGATTGCGTGGATCGACCTCAGCCGCATGGGCCTCGTAGTACTCCAGCGCCTGCCCCAGGTAGGGCGCCGCCTCGGGCGTTGAGCGCAATTGCGCCTGCATCACGTCGAACACCTCAGCCACGGTCAGCGGCTGCAGGTGGCTGCGCTCGTCGAGCAGTCCGGCTTCGGCCGCGCGGCGGATCACCGTCAGCAGCCCATCCGCACGGCCCAGCACGCGGCTGCCCAGCTCCTGGGCGCACCGCGCCGCAAGCGGATCGAGCGGATAGCTCGCCAGCAGCTCCTCGGGGGCAGGGGCGGTCTCAAAGGCCTGCGCGTACGCGCTCACCATCTCATCCAGCGCCGGGCCGCTGTCCACGTCCGCCGCCGGCCGCAGCGCGTCGGCGACCACCCGACGCATATGCGCCGAACTCAGTGACAGGCCGCCGCCGTAGAGGTCGGAGATGCGCCGCGCCAGGTGCGGCTCGATCCCCGGGATCTCGCGCAGTGGCACCTCCAGCGCGGCGATGGTCCAGATGGGCGCGATCTTGCCGCGGTGGGCGAGGAACTCGAGGAAGACCAGGTCGCCCTGCATGGCCTTCTCTCCGACGCTGGCGAGGAAGTGGCCCAGGTCATCGATGAGGTAGAGGACCCCCGAGATGCGCTCCCCGTCGGCGATCTCAAGCAGACGCGCCATGCGCTCGACGCGCGATTGGCGGAAGTCCAGTGGGTAGCCGATCGACTGCGCGAACTGATGCCCCACTCGCACCGCCGACTCCTCATCCCGATCGCGCAGCTCGGCCCACGTCTGCGCCCGGCCGGTGCGCTCGGCGATGTACTCGTCCAGCTCCGCCTCGAAGCGCGGCACCACGTGGCGCTCAATCAGCTCGAGCGCGTAAGAGTGCTGCGACAGCGGCACCACGATGTTGTAGGGTTCGCGGCGCAACTCCCACTCGGTGCGCTCGAAGATAACGTCCTCGAGCAGCTCATCGCGCCCGCTGTGCTCCTCCAGCGGCAGGGGCACGACCAGCAGCGGCGCCGACTCGTGCAGGATCCGCAGCTCATCGGCGAGCCCGGTCTTCGCCAGCGCCAGCTTTTTGCGCGCGCGGCCGCTGCCGGCCAGCAGCAGCAGCGTCCCGAGCAGGTGGCTCTTGCCCGCGCCCGCGGGTCCGGTGACCAGGAAGCCGCCGCCTCTGCCGTCGCCGCGCGTCAGGCCGGCGAGCACCGCCGACAGTGCGACGTCGGCCTCGGGGTCGTCGGCGCCGTACGCCGACAGCACATCGTCAAGCACGGCGAGAGTGCTCTCGTCGGGGTCGCGCAGCAGCCGCCGGCGCAGCGCCGCGGCATCGGCCAGCTCGAAGCTCTCCTGCAGGCCCTCGATTGTGATGAGTTCAGCCAGTGTCATCGGTCACCGTTGCCGCTTGCCATGTGTCGTTGCCATCGCCGTACTGGAGGGGGCCGGCCTCCGCCCGCCCGTCATCGTCGCCGATCGCTCACCCGCCCACAGGCGAGGCGCCCGCTGCTCGACCGTGGTTGCAGGGCCCGGGCCGTCGGCAGGGTCGTTCGACAGAAGGCCGGGATGCGACCTGCGGCCCATCCCTGCGTCGTACGCCATCTGGCACGGCGGACGCCCGCCCGCCCCGCGCCTACCCCTCTCCATGGTACCTCTGCGCCAGTGCGGCCACGGCCTGCTCGAAGTCGTCGTGTACTACCGAGATCGGCCCACCCGAGCGCCGCCCGTCAATGGCGCAGAAGCCCTCCTGCGCCGCCCGCTCGGCCAGCACATCGACCACGGGACCGTGCAGGCAGAACAGCCGCGCGAGGGCCATCATGCGCAGGTGGACGCGGGGCACGGTTCTTCTGCCCCGTGACGCGAACTCCTCCCACAGCGCATACACGAACACCTGCCAGCCCGGCCCCCGGTGGGTCGGGAAGTACCCCAGGCAGCGCCCGTCGTCACGGCTGATCCACGTGGCGCCCAGCGCCCCTCCCTCGCGCAGGATGCGCAGTACGCACTGCGTGCTCGCCGGGTCGTCGAGGCGCCAGCGCCGGCGGGCGTACTCATCCACCAGCCGGTGTGTGATCACCTCGTCGGTCTCGAGCAGTCGCCCGGCGTTGATGGCGGCGAAATCCGCCTCGCTCATGCCCGCGGGCATCCGTCCCAGCACGAAGCGCGGATAGAAGACCTCTCCGGCCACGGCCATGACCAGCCGCTCGCGGCGGGCGGTCGCGTAGAGCAGCAGATGGCGCGCATCCAGGCGGCGGCCGGCGGCCGCAATCAGTGTCGGCAGTGGCCACCCGCGGCCGTCGGCCTCGTCGTCGCCGCCCGGGCCGCAGTCGCACATCACACGGCGCGCCAGCGTGGAGGCAATGCGGCGCGCGCGCTCCTCGTCGGCCGCCGGTACCAACAGGGCGATCTGCTCGACCACCTCGGTGCGGTCACAGCCACGGGCGGCCAGCTCCGCGGCGCTCACCGCCTCCCCGAAGTGCAGGCCGACGCGCACACTGCCGAACTCGGACCGGGCGGACCTGGACACCGTCAGCCCACCTTCCTCGCACATGCGCATATTCGTGCCGCGTGCCCGCGTGTCCTCTGCGAGGGAGGATTATGCGCCTTCGCACCGAATTTACCCGGCGAGTCCTGCAATGCCAGGAGACGTGCCGCTCCACCGGCGCGGCTGCCGGTGAGGGGCTGTTGCTGAGGGAGGACCCGCGCGATGCTCACAGTTGCCATCTGTGGCGCCGGAGGCCTGGGCCGTAACCATGCCGAGAATTACGCCGCGATGCCCGATGTCACCGTGGCGCTGGTGTTCGACGTGGTCGCCGACGCCGCGGCGGCGTTGGCCGACGACGTAGGCGCGCGGCCGACCACCGACGAGGCCGATCTGTGGGCCGATGACATCGACGCGGTGGTTATTGCCACGCCCACGCCCTTCCACGCCGACTACACCATCAAGGCCGCCCGGGCCGGCAAGCACATCTTCTGCGAGAAGCCCATGTGCCGCACCATGGAGCAGGGCGAGGCGATGCTGGAGGCTGTCGCCGCCGCCGGCGTGACCTTCATGGTCGGTCATGTGCTGCGCTTCTTCCCCGAGTACATCCGCGCGCGCGAGCTGATCCGGTCGGGCGCCATCGGCACCGTCGGCGTGGCGCGCACCAGCCGCATCAACACCCTGCCCGGCGGCCCCGACTCGTGGTTCTGCAACTACGAACTCAGCGGCGGGGTCACTCTCGACATGACCATCCACGACTTCGACTGGCTGCTGTGGACGCTCGGCCCGGCGCGGCGCGTATACTCCGTCGGCGTGCCCGAGCGCATGCCGCCGCTCGATTACGGCCTGACGACCATCCGCTTCGAGTCGGGGGCCATCGCGCACTGCGAGGGGAGTTGGGCCGACCTGGGGCAGTTCCGCACCAGCTTCGACATCGCGGGCTCGGACGGGCTGATCCGCCATGACAGCACGCAGATGGCGACGCTGCAGACGCAGATCCGTGGTGGCGCCGAGGGCCTGGCGGCGGTGCAGGTGCCCGAGAGCCCGGCCGCCAAGTCACCCTACATGCTCGAGGACGAGCACTTTGCGGCGTGTGTGGCCGAGGGCCGGCAGCCGGCGATCTCCGGCGAGGAGGCGCTGGCGGCGGTTGAGGTGGCGCTCGCCGCGCTGGCCTCCAATGAGGCGGGCGGCAAGGTCGTCGAGTTGTAGGCCCACGACCTGCGCCCCGCCTGCCGTCGCCGTGTGCCGTCTGCCGTCGCGGTCTGTCGTTGCCGTGTGCCGTTCCCGATTGCCGATTGCCGATTGCCGACTGCCGATTGCCGACTGCCGATTGCCGATTGCCGATTGCCGATTGCCGATTGC